>NZ_CP083952.1:4051639-4383709 GCF_006442545.2 Mesorhizobium sp. B2-1-8 | reverse complement strand
CAATGTGTAGCCGTCCGGCACGATCTTTTGCGCGGAAAAGCTTTCCAGCACCTTTGGGTCGGCGACATCTGCCCATTCGGGCGGCGCGATCATCAGCGTGCCCGTTGCATAAGGAATGTCGCCGGGCGGCGTGCGCAGGTTTTCGCCGCCGGCAAGGACGATGCCCGTCTGGAGTTGGGCGGCATCGCGCCCCATGATGGCGATGTCGTCGCCGTCGCCTCCGACAAAGACATGCGTAGCGCCGGCCTTTTTCAGCCGCCCGACTAGGCCGATCTGGTTGTCGAGTTGCGGCCGGAACGTGTCGACGAAGACCGGTTTCAGCGCTGCCTGCTCCGCCGCCGCGCGAAATGTCTCGGCGATTTCGCGGCCATAGATGGTGCCGTCATCGATGATGGCGAACAGTTCGTCACGCCACAGCCGGATGAGGTTGGAAGCGACAGCGTTGCGCTCGTCATCGCCACGCGGCCCGAGGCGATAGACCGGCCAGCCCGTCTTGGCGCGGCGGTCGGTCAGGCTTTCGGTTCGCACGCCGACGGTGATGACCGGAATGCTGGCGTCCTTCAGGACAGGCATCGCCGCTTCGATCGCCTGCGTGCAGAGGAAGCCGATCACGACATTGACCTTGGCTGCCACGAACTCCTTGGCCGCCGCAGCGCCGCCGTCGCCGGTACAGGCGTCATCGACGGTCTTGAGCTGGATGCCGTTCGCGTCTGCCGCTAGCCCGGCGCCGGCCTCGATCTGCTTGCCGAGGATGGCCGATGGTCCCGACAGGGGCGCGGCGACGCCGATCGTGAGCGTCTGGGCGCCGGCGGCGCCGGTCAGCAACAGCCAAGCCAGCGCGATGGATATCGTTGCCCCGGATCGCATCCTGCCGAACCGTTCCTCCAAGCCCGCGACACGCGCGCAGCACCAATTCCCGCCAAGACCTAAAGGCTGTCCGGCCTTGGTGCAACACGCGAATTCGGGATATGGGCCAAGCACTTCGCTTGTGGCACGTGATGTCTGGCCATATATAACAGTTCAGGTTTTGGCTGTGGAAATGTCTAGTGCTGAAGATAAACGATATTGGACCGCAGGCCTATCGCGACGCGATGAGCCATTTTGCCGGTCACGTCCATGTGGTGACCACCGACGGACCCGCCGGCAAGCGTGGCGCGACGGTGATAGCTGCTTGTTCCGTGTCGGACACGCCGCCGACCATCCTGGTCTGCCTCAACCGTGAAAACCCCAAGAACGAGCCGTTCGTAAAGAACGGCAAATTTGCCCTGAACACGCTGGCTTCGCACCAGGAGCCCCTGTCGATTGGGTTCTCCGGCATGACTGGGTTGCCGGTCGAAGAGCGCTTCGCGCTCGGCGAATGGGACGTGATTTCCACCGGCGCGCCGACGCTGAAGGGCGCACTCGCAGTATTCGACTGCGAGCTGATCGACACCAAGGACCTTGCCACCCATCGTGTGCTTTTTGGCAAGGTGACAGGCCTGCGCATGGGCGATAATTTGCGGCCGCTGATCTATCACGCGCGCGGCTACCACGTCCTGGAAAGTGGGGCGGTCGCACCCACGGAGAAAGAATGAGCGACTTGAAACCGCGCGCCTTGCCGCGGACGATCGACGAGACGCTCGATCTGCTGACCGGCGCGGACTATGTCGCGGACCGGTCGCTGGCAACGGTGCTTTTCCTGTCGCTGCGCATGAAACGGCCGCTTTTCCTCGAGGGTGAGGCCGGCGTCGGCAAGACCGAGATCGCCAAGGTGTTGGCCGAGGCGCTTGGCCGCCGGCTCATCCGCCTGCAGTGCTATGAGGGGCTCGACGTCTCTTCGGCCGTCTATGAGTGGAATTACGCCGCGCAGATGATCGAGATTCGCATGGAGGAGGCTGCCGGCAAGGTCGAGCGCTCCGCCATGGAACGCAATGTGTTCTCCGAAAAATACCTGATCCGCCGGCCGGTGCTCGATGCGCTGACCGGCAAGACGGGCGCGGCCCCGGTCTTCCTCATCGACGAGCTCGACCGCACCGACGAGGCCTTCGAAGCCTTTCTGCTCGAAATCCTCTCCGACTTCCAGGTGACGGTGCCTGAACTCGGCACCATCAAGGCGGAAGAGCCGCCGATTGTCATCATCACCACCAACCGCACCCGTGAGATCCACGACGCGCTGAAGCGGCGCTGCCTTTATCACTGGGTCGACTATCCCAATGCGGAACGCGAGCTGGAGATCGTGCGCCGCAAGGTGCCTCGGGCCAACCAGCGGCTTTCGGCCGAAGTGGTCTCCTTCATCCAGAAGCTGCGCCAGATCGAGCTGTTTAAGGTGCCGGGCGTCGCCGAGACCATCGACTGGGCCGGTGCGCTGACCGAACTCGACAAGGTGGCGCTGGATCCAGAGACCGTGTCCGACACGATCGGCGTGCTGCTGAAATACCAGGACGACATTGCCCGCATCGGTGCGGGTGAGGGCCGGCGCATCCTCGACGAGGTCAAGGCCGAGCTCGCGGCGGCGGAGTAGCGGTAATGAAGACGCCGCGTCCCGATCCCAGAGAGGCGACCGAGGACGGCCGGATCGCCGACAACATCGTCTATTTTGCCCGCACCTTGCGCAAGGCCGGTATGCGGGTCGGGCCGGCCTCGGTCAAGGACGCGATCGAGGCGGTGCTCGTCGCCGGCATCGGCTCGCGCGAGGATTTCTACTGGACCCTGCATGCCGTTCTGGTGTCCAGGCACGAGGATCACTCGACCTTCGACGAAGCCTTCAGGCTGTTCTGGAAATCGCGCGAACTGATCGAGAAGCTGCTGGCGATGTTTTCGCCGGTGGCCCCTGACGTCAGGCAGAAGCAGAAGCCGCGCGCGGCCGAAAACCGCGTCAGCCAGGCGATGTTCGAGGGTCATCAGAAGAACCAGACGCCTCAGGAAATCCCCGAGATCGAGGTCGATGCCCGCTTCACTTTCTCCGGCAACGAGGTGTTGCGGGGCAAGGATTTCGCGCAGATGAACGCTGCCGAGATGGCCGATGCCAAGAAGGCTATCGCCGAGCTGCGATTGCCTTTCGACATGGTGCGGACGAGGCGGTTCAAGGTCGATGCACACGGCCGCCGCATCGATCCACGTGCCATGATGCGCTCGGCGGCGCGCACCGGCGGTGAATTGATCCTGCCGAAATTCCGCTCGGTCCGCGAAACACACCCGCCGCTGGTGGTACTGGCAGACATTTCCGGTTCGATGAGCCAGTACACGCGCATCTTCCTGCATTTCCTGCACGCGCTGACGGAAAAGCGCCGGCGCGTGCACACCTTCGTCTTCGGCACGCGGTTGACCAATTTGACCCGGCAGATGCGCCACCGCGATCCCGATGCCGCCCTTGCCGATTGCTCGGCTGTGGTCAAGGACTGGTCGGGCGGCACGCGCATCGGCGATACGCTGGCCGAGTTCAACCTTGTATGGTCGCGACGCGTGCTGGGACAGGGCGCGGTGGTGCTTCTGATCACCGACGGGCTGGAGCGCGACGATATCGTGGGCTTGTCGGAAGAGATGGAGCGGCTGCACAAATCCTGCCGGCGGCTGATCTGGCTGAATCCGTTGTTGCGCTTCGATGGTTTTCAGGCGCGCGCCCGGGGCGTCAAGGCGATGCTGCCGCATGTCGACGAATTCCGCTCGGTGCACAATCTCGACGCGCTCGCCGATCTCTGCGCCTCGCTGGACAAGAAATCGGCGCTTTCGGTCGATCCGCGGCGGTGGATGGGTGCTGGCGCGAGGCACGCCGCATAGCCATATGTTTCCCGAACCCTGGAAAAACAGATCCTGAAAGAAGCAACGATGAGCGACAGCATTTATCTCGATGAGGCCCGCGACCCGCTGATCATCGCGGAAGCCTGGATGAAGGACGGCAAGGATGTCGCTATCGCGACCGTGGTCGAGACCTGGGGTTCGGCGCCACGCCCCGTCGGCAGCCACCTTGTCATCGATGCCGATGGCAATTTCCATGGTTCCGTTTCGGGTGGCTGCGTCGAGGGTGCCGTCGTGACCGAGGCGGTCGACGTCATCGGCTCCGGCAAGGCCAGAATGCTCGAGTTCGGAGTTGCCGACGAGACGGCCTGGCAGGTGGGCCTGTCCTGTGGCGGCCGCATCAAGGTTTATGTCGAGCGATTGGGCTGACCTCGGATGGATCCCTATGCGCTGAAAACGCTCAATGCCGAACGACGCGCCCGCCGCGCGGCGATCCTCGTCACCGATCTCGGTGATGGTCGCGGTCGTATCGTGCGGGAGGGCGATCAGGTCGCCGGTGATCTCGGAGCGGCGATCGCTAGGGCATTTCGATCCGGCAATTCCGGCTCCGTCGAGGCGGAAGGACGGACCTTCTTTCTCAATGCGCATCTGCCGCAGCCGCGCCTGGTAGTGATCGGCGCCGTGCATATCAGTCAGGCGCTCGCGCCGATGGCCCGGATCGCCGGCTATCCGCTGGAGATCATCGATCCGCGCACTGCCTTCGCCACACCGGACCGGTTTCCCGACGTCGCCTTGCATGCCGACTGGCCGCAGGACGTGCTGCAGCGCCAGCCGCTCGACAGTTACACCGCGCTCGCCGCCGTCACTCATGACCCGAAGATCGATGATTTCGCGCTGAAGGCGGCACTCGACGCCAACTGTTTCTATATCGGGGCGCTCGGCAGCCGAAAGACGCATGCAAAGCGCGTCGAGCGTCTGCTGGCGCTGGGCGCGAGTGCCGACCAGATCGCGCGTATCCACGCGCCGATCGGGCTGGACATCGGGGCGGCAAGCCCCGCCGAGATCGCCGTCGCCATTCTCGCGCAGACCATCCTTGCCTTCCGCTCGCGCGGCCTGGATGCGAAAGGCGCGGCGGCGTGAAATTCGGTCCGATCCCGATCGAGGCGGCCGAGGGGGCGGTGCTGGCCCATGCCACCACCGCCGGCGAAAAGCGGTTTCGCAAGGCGCACAGGCTGAGCGCCGAAGATGTCTCCATACTCAAAAGGGCCGGTATCTCGCAAGTCGTCGCGGCCGTGCTGGCTCCGGACGATCTCGGTGAGGATGCCGCGGCGCAAAGAGTTGCGCAGAGCATGACCTTTGGGGGCATCGAGGCGAAGCCTGCCGCCACCGGTCGGGTCAATCTCCACGCCAGGGCGGCTGGTATCTTCACGGTCAATGCCGCTGTCATCGACGCCATCAATGCCGTCGATCCCGCCATCACCATCGCCACGCTGGCCCAGCACGCGCCGGTCGAAAAGGGCCAGATGGTCGCGACGGTGAAGATCATTCCCTTCGCGGTCTCTTCCGTACTGGTCGACGCAGTGATGAAAATCTGCTCCGGCGTCGAAATCTTTGCCGTCAACGCCTATCGGCCGGTGCGTGTCGGTGTCATCCAGACAGTGCTGCCGGGCACTAAACCTGGTGTGCTCGACAAGACGTTGCGCGTCACCGAAGCCAGGCTGGCGCGCTCGGGCGGCAGGCTGACGGCGGAGCGCCGCACGCCGCATGAGATTGGCCCTGTCGCCGAGGCGGCCATCGCGCTGGCGCGCGACAACGACATGGTGATCATCTTCGGGGCTTCGGCCATGAGCGATTTCGCCGA
Organism: Mesorhizobium sp. B2-1-8; assembly: GCF_006442545.2. Lineage (NCBI taxonomy): Bacteria > Pseudomonadati > Pseudomonadota > Alphaproteobacteria > Hyphomicrobiales > Phyllobacteriaceae > Mesorhizobium > Mesorhizobium sp. B2-1-8. Next base: position 4,378,134 of record NZ_CP083952.1, on the reverse strand, counting down.
CGTCGTTCCGGCGGCGATCGGGAGAGCCGGGGGGACTGTCATCCGCGCGGGCATGCCGGTCGATCCCGGCAATCTGCTGGTGCTCGGCACACTCGGCGGCAAGCGCGTCATCGGCGCGCCTGGCTGCGCCCGCAGCCCCAAGGAGAACGGCTTCGACTGGGTGCTCGACCGGTTGATTTCCGGCCTCGATGTCACCGCGCGCGACATCGCCGGCATGGGCGTCGGCGGCCTGCTCATGGAGATACCGACGCGGCCGCAGCCGCGCGAGCCGCTGCCGGCCAAAAACCGGCTCAAGGTCGGGATCGTGCTTCTGGCGGCGGGCCAGTCGAGCCGCATGGGCGGACCGAACAAGCTGATGGCGCTGTTCGACGGCCAACCGCTGGTGCGCCGCACAACCAAACGCGCTCTCGCCTCGAAGGCTTCGGACACGATCGTCGTCACCGGCCATCAGCGCGAGCGGGTGCGCGCGGCATTGTCTGGCCTCGACGTCACCTTCGCCGACAATCCCGACTTTGCCGATGGCCTGTCCACGTCCCTGAAGGCTGGAATTGCTTATCTGCCGCAAGACGTCGCCGGTGCAATGATCGTTCTTGGAGACATGCCCGGCGTGGCGCCTGGCGACCTCGACCGGCTGATCGATGCGTTCCGCGCGGCCGGAGGCAATTCCGTGGTTCGCGCCTCGCATGAAGGCAAACGCGGCAATCCGGTGCTCCTGCCGCGCTCGTTGTTCGCGGCCGTCGCCCATCTCGAAGGCGATACCGGCGCACGCCATCTGGTCGAGGCAGAGGGGCTCGATGTCATCGATGTCGAGATCGGCGAGGGCGCGTCCGTCGATGTCGACACCCGAGAGGCGCTCGAAGGCGCGGGCGGCGTGCTGCAGGATTGACAAACCCGGCCTGTATTCCGCATGCCTTCGGTATGGCATTCCCTTTCTTGCTTCGCCGCTGCTTACCTTGCGCTTTCCTGGCCTTTCTGGCTGCAATCATATTTCCGATCGCAGCCTACGCTGATGTTCTCACGCTCAAACCCTTCAAGGACGATCTCTTCGCCTATCCGGCGACGCTCTCGTCCGACAGCGACGGCGCCTACACCGTCCTCGACTACCGTGAAATGCGCGACATCAACCAGCGCGACGAGGTGCCGGAAAAGCGCGTGCACCGCCAGTACACCGACACCGGCGTGCGCAAGGTGCAGCAGGATCTGATGTTGAAGACGGACGCCGGCGATGTCAGGCATGTCGCCGTCGGCAAGACGCAAGGCGCCGCCGTCATCGTGCTCTATCTGCACGGGCAGGGCGGCAGCCGCAAGCAAGGCGTCGACGACTTCACCTTCGGTGGCAATTTCAACCGCCTCAAGAACCTGATGGCCGGCAATGGCGGGCTCTATATCACACCTGATTTTCCTGATTTCGGCGACAAGGGCGCAGCACTGATCGCGGCCCTGATCGAGCACTATGCCGAACAGTCCCCGGGCGCGAAAATCTTCATCGCTTGCGGCTCGATGGGCGGTGCGCTGTGCTGGAAGCTTGCCGCACGCAAGGATACTGGCGCCCGCGTGGATGGACTGCTGCTGCTCGGATCGCTGTGGGACGAGGGCTTTCTTGCAAGTCCCGCCTTCAAGCGTCGCGTGCCGGTGTTCTTCGGCCAGGGCAGCCATGATGTGGTCTTTCCCGTGGCCAATCAGGAAGCGTTCTTCCGCTCCATCCTAGCCAGGTCGAAGGCCTATCCGACCCGCTTCGTCCGCTTCGAAACCGGCACGCATGGCACGCCGATTCGCATGGTCGACTGGCGCGGTACTCTCAACTGGATGCTGTCGAAGGCGCCTTGAACGACGCTGACTGCAAGCCCGGGGTATTTTCAGGGCGCGGTGTTGTAGTCGACGACTGTCTCAGGGTTCTGCTCGCCGTGATAGGACGCATCGACATCATACTGGACCAGCGAGAAATCGCCGTTGCGGAACAGATAGGTGCCCGATGACGAGGCATCGCCGGCGCCGCGCCATTTGTTGAAGGTGGTGATCGTGTGGGCGTCCTTGTCATAGTTGGAATTGGTCGCCCAGCCTGTCGTCCGGAAGCCGACAATGTGCATGGACTCGACCTTGCCCTCGCTGTCGTTGTTGACGTAGCGGATATCCATCTCAGGCTCGGTGAACTGCAACTGCCTGACACCAGATACATCATCGCTCATGTAGTAGATGGAGTTTTCATTATAGGCCGCGGCAGAGCAGGCGAAATGGAAAAGCCGCGTTTCCCGGTCGGGATCGCCGGCGGCCGCGTCCTTGTCCCTGTATTTGATCGAGAAAGTTTCCGGCTCGTTGGCTAGAAGATTTTTGTCACACTGGTCGGCATAGCCAGCCAGAAAGGCCTTCTTGGCCTGTTCCAGTGCGGCATCCTTCTTCGGTGGCGGCGGACCGTCGCCGCAGCCTGGCGGCAGCGCTTCGTCGAAATCCGCGGTGGAGGGCTTCAGCGCCCCCTTGTCGATAAAGATCGGCTGGAAGGGCGGCGCCTGGATTTGGGCATTGACCTGGCGCAGCGTGTAGCAGCCGGCGAAAACCTTCGCTTCGCCCTTCTTGTCGGTTGCCTGGATGGCAACCGGGACGTTGTAATAGATGCTGCCCGCCGCGCCCTCGTCCGAGATAGGACCGGTCTTGACCTCCACAGTGTCGGTGCCGTCATAGCCTTTGACGAACGTATCGAAATCCTTTGCCGGCTTTGTATCTCCATAGTAGCCCCAGGCGCGGGCGAATTCATGGCGGTTGATGGCGCTGTAGAGAGAGCGGACGACCGCGTCCGCGCTCGACCGATCATCGACGTAAGGCGCTTCGGGCGTATCGCTGGCGGCCAATGCGGTCTGGCCTGTCGTGGCAAGGGAGAGAAGGGCAGTCGCTGCCAGAAGGACGCGTCTCATCGGGAATCTCCACTCGATAACGAAGATTCTACCATGGCGATTGCGGCGACGTGGTGACGCCGTCCGGCTTCAGCTTGAAGAATCGCGCCTGAGGGCGCTAGGTTCCCGCCGGCGTTCCTGCCGGACAGGAGATCTGACGTGACGATATCGATGTATGAGGCATCCGTGCCCGTGTTTTCAGCCAGGCTGAAGGCACTTTCCAGTGTGCTGGCGGCAGCCGAACAGAATGCGCTTGACCGCAAGATCGATCCGCAGGTGTTTTTGACGGCGCGGCTCGCGCCCGACATGTTCGCGCTGACCCGGCAGGTGCAGATCGCAACCGACCATGCCAAGGGCGCGCCGTCACGTCTGGCCGGCCGCGAAGTGCCGAAATACGAGGACAATGAAGCAAGCTTTGCCGAACTCGAAGCGAGGATCGCCAAGACTGTCGCCTATTTGGCGACTTTTTCGGCAGCCGATATCGACGGGTCGGATGACAGGATGATCGAGTTGAAGCTGGGGGGCCGGGAAACCACATTGAGCGGCATGCAGTATCTGCTGCACGCTGCCATGCCCAACTTCTATTTCCACCTCACCACCGCCTACGACATCCTTCGCCACAATGGCGTGCCGCTGGGAAAGGCGACATTCCTGGGATCGCGTTGAGGAGTGACGTTCGAGATGTCCCGTATCGATCCGGGACATCTCGCCACCTGCCTAGCGGATGGACATTTCGCGGGCGATGCGCGGGAAATCGGCAGGCTTGATGCCGATGTCGGCGCGCTCGGCGTTGCTCATGGAATAAAGCAGTGCGAGCGCCGCGCGATATCTCTGATGTTCCTGCGGGCGCGGCCGGGCGAACATTTCCGTGAAGAAACCCATGGTTCAGGCTCCTGGTTGGTCCTCCACGCCAGACAGTATAGGTGAATCGTGAAGATTGTGCAGTGCAGCATTTGCATGCCTGCCATGTCCGGATGATTTTTAGAATTTTTTTGCGGCCCGGTGAAACTCTTGCGCGGCGCCAATCGTAGGCTTCGAAGCTGGCACATCCCGGACTGCATAAAGGTGCAGTCCGGCTTCTTCGTTTGAGGAGCATTGATCCTCGATCGCAATCCTCGCAACGGCTAAATTCGTTCACATCGGTGGCATGTATTTTTAACGAGCCGGTTCTACTTTGTAGTCCAGACAGTCAGGCAAGCGGGAGGCTGACATCGCTACCAGCGCCAAGCGTGATTTCGCTTCGTTGCTCGACGACCTCTTCGTCGCCTCCGACAAGGGCGACGGCATCAAGGGCGCGGAGACCGGCGCGCGCCCATCCATCCCGTTCGACTATCTCTCGGTCGCCGATGAACTCCATTCCGGCCGCATCAAGGTATCCGCCGCGGAATATCGCGAGGCCGGTGCCGATCTGGCCGGCGAATTCGCCGCCTTGCTCGAACAGGCCAGGCTGGCCCTGGCTGGCGAAGAGCCGAAGCCGGAGGAAGCATTGCCGCCAATCGATCCTGAATCGATCGCGGTCGAACTGGGACTGAATCAGCCCAAGGGCCTTGCCGATTTCGGCCGCATGCGCCGCAGCTTTGCCTTCTCCAACCATCCCGACCGCGTTGCCCCGCATCTGCGCCAGCGCGCCATGGTCCGCATGCAGGTGGCCAATATGCTGATCGACGAGGCCAAGCGCCGCGCCGCCGTGGCTGCCGCAGGCCGCTAACCGTCTCCGCTCACGCAAAAGTCGGCCCGGCGAGGCTTGGAGAGCGCCTCCGCTTTTCCTATAAGATGCGAATTCCTCCCGGCGCAGCCGCGCAGACCTTCCCTCCGGAGCAGAATTCCATGCACAAACGCCGTCTCGGTCGGACCGATCTTCTTGTTACCCAGATTTGCCTTGGTTCGATGACCTGGGGCCAGCAGAACACCGAGGCCGAGGGCCATGCCCAGATGGACCTGGCCTTCTCGCGTGGCGTCAATTTCATCGACACCGCCGAACTCTATCCGATCCCGCCCAAGGCCGAGACGCAAGGGCGGACCGAGAAGATCATCGGCAGCTGGATGAAGTCCAAGGGCAATCGCGACAAGGTGATCCTTGCCTCAAAGGTCGTCGGTCGCACGGCCAATGCCTGGTTTCGCGGCGACCGACCCTCGCAATTGGTGCGGGCCGATATCTTTGATGCCATCGACAAGTCGCTGGCCAAGCTCGGCACGGACTATGTCGACCTTTATCAGATCCACTGGCCGGAGCGCGACATTCCCTGGGGCGCCAACCCGACGCGTGTCGGCGCGGTGGCGCGCCGTGCCGATGCTGTCGGCGCACCAGCCGGCGAAACGCCGATCGCCGAGACGCTCGCGGTGTTCGAGGAACTGGTGAAGGCAGGGAAAATCCGCCATTTCGGTCTTTCGAACGAGAGTTCTTGGGGCCTGATGCGCTTCCTGGCGGAGGCCGACAGGGGGATCGGTCCACGCGTCGCCTCGATCCAGAACGCCTACAACCTCGTCAACCGCACCTTCGAGGTGAACCTCGCCGAGGTTTGCGAGCGCGAAGGGGTGTCGCTGCTCGCCTATTCGCCACTGGCGCAGGGTTATCTGACCGGCAAATACGATCACGGCGCCCGCCCGCAGGGCTCGCGCTCGCAACTGTTCAATCGCGGTCAGCGTTATGAGACGCCCAATGCCGCCGAAGCGCAGCTCGAATACAATGAACTGGCGCGCTCTTTCGGCCTGGAGCCGGCGCTGTTTGCCAATGCCTATGTCTCGAGCCGCCCCTTCGTGACCTCCAACATCATCGGCGCGACAACCATTTCGCAGCTGGAAATGGCGCTGTCCTCGGTGGATGTCGTCTGGACCGAAGAGATGCAGAAGGCGGTGGACGCCATTCACCAGCGGGTCGGCAATCCCTGTCCGTGACCTGGCCGGCTGCGGAATTGTCGAACAACAGCAAAGGGGTGGAGACGATGGTGGATTTCCCGATCGAGGCCGTGCGTGGAAAATTCCCCGCTCTCTCGCTGACCGGCAAGGGCCGGCGGCGTATTTATCTCGACAATCCTGCCGGCACGCAGGTGCCGCAGGCTGTGGCCGACGCGGTGTCGCGCTGCCTGCTCACGACCAATGCCAATCTTGGCGGCTATTTTGAAACGACGATCGCGGCGCAGCAGATCGTTGACGAGGCGCATCTGGCGATGGCCGATTTCCTCGGTGCCGCAAGCCCCCAGGAGATCATTATCGGCGCCAACATGACGACGCTGACCTATCACATGTCGCGAACGCTCGGGCGCACGATGAAGCCAGGCGACGAGATCATCCTCACCCGCATGGACCATGAGGGCAATGTGTCGCCCTGGCTGCAACTGGCCGAGGATGTTGGCCTCGTCGTGCACTGGCTGCCGTTCGACGAGAAGAGCTGGCAGGTCGAGGAGGCGACGCTGGCAGGTCTGCTGTCCGGCAAGACACGGCTGGTGGCGTTGAACTACGCCAGCAATCTCACCGGCTCGATCAATCGGGTCAAGTCTTTGACCCAACTTGCAAAAAACGCCGGCGCGCTGGTTTATGTCGATGCCGTGCAATTCGCGCCGCATGGCCTGATCGACGTGCAGGACCTCGGCTGCGATTTCCTGATCTGCTCCGCCTACAAATTCTTCGGTCCGCACACGGGCATATTGTGGGGCCGGCGCGAAGTCATCGACGGCCTGAAAGCCTATAAATGCCGCTGTTCCTCGAATGGCCTGCCGGAGCGCTTCGAACTCGGCACGCCGCAGATCGAACTGATGGCCGGGCTCACGGCAGCGGTCGACTATTTTGCTGATCTCGGCGCCTCGGCCGGCGAGAGTGGGTCGAGAAGGCGCAGGATTGCCAAGGCGTTCGAAGCCTCCATCGCCTATGAAAACCCGTTGGCGCAAAGGCTGATCGACGGCCTGTCCGATATTTCCGGGCTGACCATCCACGGCATCGCTGATCCGGCGCGGATCCATGAGCGTGTCCCGACTGTCTCCTTCACCGTGGACGGCATAGTGCCCGAAACGATTGTGCGGCAGATGAACGCCGAAAACATTTTCCTGTGGTCGGGCCACAACTATGCCTGGGAAATCGTCCACCAACTCGGCATTCCCGCCGAGCAGGGCGTCGTGCGCATCGGCATCGCGCACTACAATACGGCGTCCGAAATCGACGAAACGCTGGAGAGCGTGCACCGGGTGATTGCCATGCTCAGGCAGCAACGCTCCTGACGCGAGCTTGCATTGTCACCGCGCCTTGCCGCCAAAACCGGTGAGGAACGCGGTGAGATTGTCGCCGAGCGCGTCGCAGAGATAGCCGCCTTCCTGGACGATGACCGTCGGCAGGCCGAGCCGGGTGATCGCCTCGCCGATGCGCGAGAAACCTGGCGTCGTCACCGAAAGCCCGCCGAACGGATCGCCCTCGAACGCGTCGAGGCCGAGCGCCACGACCAGCGCATCGGGAGAGAAGGCGCGGATGCGCTGGACCGCCACGGCGAGTGCCTCCAGAAACGCCGCGTCCGCGGATTTGCGCGGCAGCGGCAGGTTGAAATTGTAGCCAAGTCCCGGACCTTCACCGCGCTCGTCGGCATGGCCCCAGAAGAACGGGTAGAAGCGCACGGGATCGGCATGAAGCGAAACGGTCAGTACGTCAGGCCGCGCATAGAAAATGCCTTGCGTGCCATTGCCGTGATGCAGGTCGACATCGAGGATCGCCACGCGGGCAGCCTGTCTGCGCAGCACCTGTGCCGCGACGGCCGAATTGTTGATGAAGCAGAAGCCGCCGGCGACATCTGCAAAGGCGTGATGGCCAGGTGGTCGGCACAGTGCATAGGCACCGGAAGCGCCTGCCATCACCGTTTCCGCCGCCTCGACCGCGCTCCAGGCGCTCCATAGCGCGCTATGCCAGGTTTCGCCCGAGATTGGACAAGCGGTGTCGGCCATGTGGTATCCGGCCTGGCCGACAGCGGAGGCCGGATAGGAGCCGTTGCGGGCGATCGGGTGGATGTTGGGGATGACCTCGGCCGACGCCCCTTCGATCCGCTGCCAGCGTTCGAAAATATGTTCGAGGAAGTCGAGATATTCGGGTGTGTGCACCGCCGAGACCGGGCCGAGGCCGTGATCGCGCGGTCGCTCGATCGTGCAACCGGCGGATTTTGCGCCGGCTAGCAATCTTTCGACGCGTTCCGGTTTTTCAGGGTTGGGTTGCGCCGCACCGCTGGAAAGAAAGGCCTTGGGGTCGTGCCGCTTCTGCTCCTGCGCGTAGAAGGCTTTCATTCCTGCTCCCCATTTTCCGACGCGTCGGCGAAGGCGAAAAAGGCCTCGCCGATGATTTTCTGCGTCTGCTCGTAACTCGACCAGGCAATGCCCAACCTCTCGTAAAAGGTCTTGGCTCCCTCATTGTCGGTGTCGACGGACAGCCTGAGATACACGCCGCCATCCCTACGGCACTCGGCCGCCACGCGCCGCAGCAGGCGTTCGCCGATCTTGCGGCCACGGAACCGGTCCTCGACATAGAGGTCCTGCACATAGACGCCAGGCCGACCCATCCAGGTCGAGAAGATCGGGAAATGCAGGCAAAGCCCGGCGAATTCGCCACCGACTTCGGCGATCAGGGTCGAGAAGGCGGGCTTTTCGCCGAAGCCCCAGGTTCTGAGGTCGTCCGCCGTCGAGACGATTTCCTCGGGCGCGCCGATATGGGTACCGAGCTTCAGGATCGCCGCATGGATGTTTTCGACATCATCGATGGTGCCGGGGCGGAGGAGGACATCATTGGATGGATTAGTCACGGTCTTGTCTCAAAAAGCCACCCGGTCGCCGCCCTTGAGCGCCAGCATGTCGCGCGCTTCCGCCGGTGTCGCAACCTCCAGCGAAAGCCCGTCGAGAATGCCACGGATGCGGCGCACCTGGTCGGCGTTGGATTTCGCCAATTGGCGGCCGTCATAGAGGCTGTCTTCCAGCCCGACACGGACATTGCCGCCCATCGCGGCGGCGATCGATATCAGCGGAATCTGGTTGCGGCCCGCGGCCAGCACCGAGAACTGGTAGCTGTCGCCGAACAATTTGTCGGCGATGCGCTTCATGTGGACAAGATTGTCAGGGTCGGCGCCGATGCCGCCCAGTATGCCCAGCACGAACTGGATGAACAGCGGTCCCGACACCAGCCCCCGGTCGCGGAAATGCGCCAGCGAATAGAGGTGGCCGACATCGTAGCACTCGAACTCGAAGCGGGTGCCGCAGCCTTTGCCAAGCCGCTCGAGCACGCCCTCCATGTCGGCGAACGTGTTCTTGAAGATGGTGTCGCGCGTGGCTTCGAGCAGCTTCGGTTCCCATTCGTGTTGCCATTCCCTTGGCTTGTCGAGCATCGGAAACAGCGCGAAATTCATCGAGCCCATGTTGAGAGAGCACATCTCGGGCTCGGCCCGAAGCGGCGCCGCCAACCGCTGGTCGAGCGTCATCAGCGAGGAACCGCCGGTGGTGATGTTGATGACAGCCGACGTCGCCTGCTTGATGCGCGGCAGGAACTGCATGAACACATCGGGATCGGCGGTCGGCCGCCCGTCCCTGGGGTCTCGGGCATGCAGATGCAGGATCGAGGCGCCGGCCTCGGCCGCCGCGATGGCGTCCGCGGCAATCTGGTCCGGTGTCACCGGCAGATAGGGCGACATCGACGGCGTGTGCACCGAACCGGTGACGGCGCAGGTGATGATGACTTTGCGCGGCGCCATCTGCTCTACCCCCGGCCTTCAACCGGCAGGTCGAGCTCGGAGGCCAGAACCTCGAGCGAGTCGCCAATGATGGAGATGATCTCGCCGATCTGTTCGCTGGTGACGATCATCGGCGGTGCCACCATGAAATTGTCGCCGTCGACGCCGCCCTTGACCCTGCGGCCATAGATGATCAGCCCGCGCTCATAGGCGATGTCGAGCAGGCGCTGCGTGGCTTTTTTGCTCTGTTCGATCGGTTTCAGCGTATCGGGATCGGCGACCATTTCGGCGCCGGTAAGCAGCCCCTTGCCGCGCACATCGGCAATGAACGGAAAGCGCTTCGCCAGGCCCTTCAATCCGTCCATCAGCACATCGCCCATGGCAGCCGCATCGGCGATCAGGTCGAGCCGGTCCATTTCGCCAAGCACGGCAAGTCCGGCGGCGCAGGCCAGCGGGTTGCCGGCATAGGTGTGGCCATGCTGGAAGCCGCCGGAGGCGAGCAGTGGCTCGACCAGCCGCATCGGCGCCGCCAGTGCCCCGAGCGGCGCGTAGCCCGATCCCAGTCCCTTCGACAGCGCGACGATATCCGGCTTGCAATTCCAGTGGTCGCCGCCGAGGAATTTGCCGGTGCGGCCGGCACCGCTCATCACTTCGTCATGGATCAGCAGGATGCCGTAGCGGTCGCAGATCTCGCGGATGCGCGCATAGTAGCTGTCCGGCGCGACAAGCGCAGCGGTCGCGGCGCCGCCGATCGGCTCCATGATGAAAGCGACGACGCTTTCGGGGCCTTCGGCGAGGATTTTTTCCTCCAGTATGTCGGCATAGCGCACGCCGCGCTGCTCCATCGAGAGATTGTCGCGGTCGCGCCAGGCGGTTGGTGCCGGCACGGTCGGCATCACCCGCATCATCGGCGTAAAAGTCTCGGCCAGCGCATCGTCGCCGGTGATCGAAAGCGACCCCAGCGTACCGCCATGATAGGAAGGGAAGCGGGTGATCACTTTCCAGCGGCCGGCTTGGCCGGTGGCCACGGCCCATTGCCTCGCCAGCTTGATGCAGGATTCCGTCGCTTCGGAACCGCCGGAGACGAAGAAGATGCGGTCCATGCCTACCGGCAGCTTGCCGGCAAGTTCTCGCGCCAGTTCTTCCGCCGGCTCGTTCTCGAAATGCAGCCGGTAGGCGAAGGTGGCGCGGTCCATCTGCCGCTTCATGGCGTCGAGCACATTGCGGTTGGAATGGCCGATATTGGCGACCATCGGCCCGCTCGACCCGTCGATGAAACGGCGACCATCCTGCGTCCACATGTAGATGCCTTCGGCGCGGTCGATCAGCGGCCGGCGTAGGCTGGAGAGGTAGAACAGATGCGATTGGCGCCGGGCATCGGTGTCTTGAATGGCAGGCTGGACTTTCGACATGTCAGGACTTTCCAAGAAAGCGATCGAGGACATTCTGGGTAACCCGTTCGACCATCGGGTCTTGTCTTAGCAGGCCGGCGACCCATTCGCAGCTTCCGGCGTGGAACACGTCGCCCTTGCCGCGTGGAAAATTGACGATCATGCCATTGCCGCGTTTGACCTTTTCGAGATTGGCGTCGCTCGCCTCGCCGAACAAAGTTTCGGCGGTGAAGCGGCCGTCCTCGTCGGTGAGGAACTGGTCCTCGACCGGGATGTCGGCGCTTTCCTCGACCTGGCTTGCCATACCGACGGCGAGCACCTGCAAGCCATCGGGCGCGCCGCTGGTCGCGGTCGGGTAGGGCAGGCCGCCGCGTATCTCGAAGTCGAGCCCGTCCACCTCATAGCCATAGACATGGCTGTCGGCGCCGAGCAGGTCGCCGTAATAGATGCCGGTGCCGGCGAAGGCCCAATGTTCCGGCCGATAGACCGGAAAACCGCGTACGCCACGTGGCGCGCAGCCGCCCCAGCCGGCATAGACACCACGTGTGGCGTTGAGCCCGAAGGTGGCTGAACCCGGCCGGCCGATTTCGGGCGCTTCCCAGGAATTGGTGGCGCGCGTCACGTCGCCGCCGCGATAGGCGGGATCCTCGGCCCGGGCGCGGTATTTGTAGCAGACCTGTCGGCGGCCCTCGTCCTCCAGCCGCGTCTGCCACATGAAATTGCCGGCAAAACGCGCCGCGTGACCGCCGCGTTCGACGTAGAAGTCGACCGCGTCGCGCATCTCCCAGGTCCAGTATTCGTCATGGCCGACGAAGACCGCGCAGTCATACCCGTCGAGTATCTCGGGCGAAAAATGCAGGTCGTGCTGGCTTGTCAGGTCGACATCATAACCAGCCCGTTCGGCGAAGCGAAAAAAATGGCTGTCGTAGCTGGCCCAACCGGACGAGGCGTATTTCTTCGAATGACCGGTGGCGAGCGCCCACTCCATGTGCGGATACCGCGGCACGGTCTTCGGCGGCACCGCGACCTCCAATGGCACGCGCGGCGCATCCCCGGGCAGCACGACGAAGCCGCGGCACCAGGGGCGCTGCGTCGACACGATGGGCGAGTACTGGTTGCGGTCGGGCCCGGTGATGCCCTGATAGTGGTTGGAGCCTCCCCAGGTGTTGTAGGCAAGCCATGTGCCCGTCGCCGCCACCTGCAGCACGCGGCCGGGTTTCTTGCCGGGCTGGGGAGAGACGATAAAAATGTGGTGACTTTGGATCGACTTGCCGTCGCGCCCGTCCGCGGTCAGCGTCACGCGATAGGCGCCGGACGGCCAATCGTTTCCCACACGGAATTCGAAGGAGGCTTGCCAGCCGCAACCTTCGGCCGAGCATTGATCCGGACTGTCCTGCCAGCACGATGCGATGCCCGACTTCTCGAACACTTTCCTCTCGGCGCCGCCGTCCCGAACGATCGTGATGCCGAAGGACGGAGCGGTCGAACTGACATGCAAAATCACCATCTCGCCGGCACGGTACGAAAACCGGTCGCTGTAACACCAGATCTCGCCGCGCTCGCCATCCATGCCTGGCCATTCGTAATAGTGGCCGCGCACGGCATGGCGGCGCTGCGCCGCCGTCAGTCCGAAATCGGGGAATTCGGTTGGCAGATTGATCATGAAGCCCTGGTCCATCGGAGGCGCCATTTCGGCGATCCGCCGGCCAGGCGTCAAATGGAAACGATCATGCCAGCATTCGTTAGCCGCACCCTTGGCCGCCCTCAGCAAACCGACTATCTCAGGAAGACGGCGGCGGTTCCGCCAAGGGGACAGGCATGCTCAGGGTGCAAAAGGTCAAGGTCGACGATATCTACGTGCCCACCGCGCGCAAGAAGACACTGCATCCCGAGACCGTCCGGCATCTGGCCGAGGATATACTGGAAAACGGCATGAAGACGCCGATCCAGGTCCGCCACGACGGCAAGCGGCACATACTTGTCGAAGGACTGCACCGTCTGGAGGCAGCCAAGTGGCTCGGCGAGTCGGAGATCGACGCCTATCTGGTGCACGCCAAACGCCACTGACGCGCGCCTCCTTCGCCTGCAGCACTCACAGTCTCCAGAATTTTTCACCGGCGGTATAGGGCCGCGTTGGCTCGGCTCGACGTTGGGACGCAAACCTGACCTTGCCATCGCCGCTGGCCGTCTCCAGCGAGACGGCCAGCGTGTCGCTCAGGAAGCCTTGGCTCGGCGAGGCTGCCTCAGATGCTTGATACCGCTCATCTCGACGAAGTTCGTCGCCGACTCCCAGAGATAGTCACCGTAGAGAAACGGCTCGAACGGTTCGGCGTCGTCCAATGGCAGAGGCGAGATTTCCGCATCGACGCGCGGCTCGTAGAAGAACGGGATCGAGAACCGCACCGTTTTCGGCGCGATGACCCGGTGCCGTGTCGCCCGCACGCGGCCGCCGGTCCAGCGTTCCAGCAACTGGCCGAAATTGACCGCCAGCGTGCCGTTGGCTGGAGGCACGTCGATCCATTCGCCGGCGAGGTTCTTTGCCTGCAGGCCCTCGACGCCGTCCTGCGCCAGCAAGGTGACGAAGCCTGAATCGGCATGTTCGCGGCCGATGATGGTGCGCATCTCACCCTTGTGGATCACCGAAAACTCCGGCCCGCTGGTGTCGACGCCGGCATTGGCGTCGCGCAGGGGATAGCGGATCAGGCGCAGCGTCGAGATGCCACCATCGAAATAGGCATCGAAGATCAGTTCAGGCAGGCCAAGTCCGCGAGCGATCGACCGCATCAGCATGGTGCCGACCGTCTCCATCGCGCGATAGTAGTCGGCTGCGGCGGTACGCCAGCCGGGCAGCGCATTTTCGGCTGGCAATGGTGTCGGCTCACACAGGGGATCGTCGGAGGCTGACAGTCGCGCCGCGTCGGCAAGGTCCGGCCCCATGTCGATACCTTCCTTGTAGGAAACGGCTTGCGGCTGCAGCGGAAACCAGCCGCGGTAGAAATTCTTCTTCGTGTGATCGAAATTCCAGCGCAGCAATTCCTGCTTCCCGGCATCGGGAAGCGCGAAGATGCGCAGCAATCGCGCGCGCTTGTCCGGCGTCAGCCAGTCATCGCCGGGAAAATCCCGAACCGCCATGAAACCGATGCCGGCCGCGGCGGCCATGATCCTGGCGTCGCAGCGGTCGCGGGCGGGCGAGGGCGGTCCGAACAGAGCCGCAATGCCGATTGTTTCGATGTCCGCTGTCATCGCGGTCCTGCCACATCACGATAATCGATGACCTTGTATCAAAGCTTTTCAATTGACCCAATCGGCTTCGCCGCTACCTTGCCGCCTGTTCACTCCAACAATGGATCCAGGCGATGACAAAATATGAGGGCGGATGCCTGTGCAGGGCGGTGCGCTACCGCACCGACGCCGGCCCCATCAACGAGCGCATCTGTCATTGCCGGCTCTGCCAGAAGGCGATCGGCGCGGCCTTCAATGCGCGCGTTCTGTTCCGCATCGACGATGTGACGGTCGAGGGTCCGTTGGCCACGGTCAATACCTCGCCGGACCTCGAGCGCGGTTTTTGCCCCAGCTGCGGCACGACGATGTTTTCGCGGCGCGATTCGGCCGGCATCATCGGCGTCACGACCGGTTCGCTCGACGACCCGTCGCTGTTCCGGCCCCAGATGCACATCTGGACCACCTCAAAGCAGCCTTGGGTGATGCTGGATGACGGCCTGCCGCAATATGAAGGCGCTCCGCCGGCCTAGGCTTTCTCCTTCCCGTCGACAGGAGAGGACTTGCCCCAGGATGACCAAAAAATAACCGAAAGAGACACGCGATAGCCGGCAAAGCGTCATTGGCGGGCCATCTTTGTCACCCTATCTAAGCGTCGCGGGCCCGGCATTCGAGGAGACGACGGATGAGCGACAGCATCAGCACCCTGGACGAGCTTTTGAGCGACCCGATGGTCCTGCTTGTGATGGAGCGCGACCGTGTGCGCCCGGAACAGGTGCGCATGCTGCTTGAGCGGGCTCGCCGGCCGTCCGCAGAGGAGCCTGTCATGCCGCCCGCGCATGTGATCGCCAGGACCTGCCAGAAACTGTGGCTGTGCCCGTAATCGTCTTGTCAACCTCACCCATGGGAGCATCGCCGGCCCTTCGGGCCGGTTTGAACCGTACGCGCCTGACGCGGCGGTGCCAGCTTACAAATCCGTAAATTGATTCTCCGCAGCATGACGGTATGGCTTGTCCGGCTCCGATCGCCGCCGATCGTGCCTTCGCAAGTCCGATCTCTCCCGCATGGAACCCGACATGGCTGATATCTGCACGCAAGGCGTCGACACGGGCTTTGTCGGCCTTGGATTTGCCAAGGTCGCATTCCTCGGCCTTGTGCAAGGCATCACCGAACTGCTGCCGATTTCTTCGACCGCCCATATGCGCATCGTGCCGGCGGTGCTCGGCTGGCAGGATCCGGGCTCCGCCTTCTCCGCCGCCATGCAACTGGCGGCTCTAGCCGCCGTGGTCAGCTATTTCTGGGCCGATGTGAGGGATCTTCTGTTCGGGTCACTCGACGCCCTCACGCGCCGCGATTTTGCCGACCGGCATTTCCGCCTGGCGCTGTGGATCGTGCTGGCGACGATCCCCATCGTCATCGCCGGTGTGGCTCTCTCGGGCGTTCTCAACACCTGCAATTCGCCGTTGCGCAGCCTGAGCGTGATTGGCTGGGCCTGCATCGCCATGGCGGTCCTGCTGGGGCTGGCGGAAATCCTTGCCCGCCACCGGCGCACCATGGCCGACGCGTCGCTGGCCGATGCACTGCTGGTCGGCATCGCGCAGATCGGCGCCTTGATACCCGGAGTTTCCCGTTCCGGCTCGACCCTGACGGCGGCACTGGGGCTTGGCTTCAAGCGGGCGGAGGCGGCCCGTTTCTCGTTCCTGCTCGGGCTGCCGGCCATCTCGCTCGCCGGCCTCAAGGAATTGTGGGAACTGCACAAGGTGCATCTCGATGCCCATGGATGGTCGGTTCTCGGCCTGGGACTGCTCGTGGCCTCGATATCGGCCTTTTTCGCCATCTGGGGCCTGATGCGTGTGCTGGAACGCTTCTCCGCCTGGCCCTTCGTCATCTATCGCGGCGTGCTCGGGGTTGTCCTGCTGCTCGGCGTGGCAACGGGATGGCTTGCCTAGGCCGGATCGGCACGCCCCCGGTGTTGCGCGGCTGCAACCGCCAGGAGGACATGAACCCGTGCCCGAAGATGTGATCGGACGCCTTCATTGACTTCCGGCAACATCCGCCCTTAACGTTCTGTTAACAAAACAGATGGGCGGGGCCGGATGGCATCCTCGATGGGTTGGCGCCGGAAGGCGAAGGGGCTGGGGCTCACGATTGGCCTGATTGCTTTCTGTTCGGCGGCGAGTTCCGCCTACACGGCTCCCGTTTCCATGGTTATCGGTGGCTCGACCTCCCAGCCGATCGGCCACTATGATTTTTGCAAGATCCATTCCGCCGAGTGCTCGATCCGTTCACGCGACAGCGAGCCGGCACGCTTGACCGCCAAGCTGTCGCGGGAGATCAGCGCCGTGAACCTTTCGGTCAACGCGCGGGTCAAGCCGATGAGCGACATGGACAATTACGGCAAGGAGGAATGGTGGGCCTATCCGGACAATGGCTTCGGCGATTGCGAGGATTACGCGCTTGAAAAGCGGCGCGAGCTCAACAGCCTGGGCATTGCCATAGCCAACCTCCTGATGACGGTGGTTCGCAAGCCGGACGGCGAGGGCCACGCCGTGCTGACGGTGCGTACCGACAAGGGCGACTTCATCCTCGACAATCTCGTCGACAAGGTTCGTGTCTGGAACCAGACGCCGTATCGCTATCTGAAAAGACAGGCGAGTGACGACACCGGGCACTGGGTCTCCATTCTTGCCGGCGAAGAGAAGCTGGTCAGCGCCGTGAAATAGCCGTCGGGCCGTAGTCCACGCTTCTCCTCGAGCAAATCCTTCATCATGCCGGCAAGCGGTGCTATCCACGACAATTCGTTGGGACCGACAATCCGGAACGCGCATGGATTTTTTGACTCTCCTGCATTCTGCGCCCTTGTTGCTGACCTTGGTCAAGGGCGCGTTGCCCCACGCGGTCGCCACGATGATGGCATTCGGCCAGTGGTTCGCTTCGGTGCCGCCTTGCCGTGACGTCGCCTTCGAGGCCGCGAGCTTTCTCGTCTGCGAGGTCGATCCGAAACTGTATTCGATCGAACTGTTCTGGAAAGACCCGGCGGGCAAGCCTTTTCAATCGCTGCACAATCTCGACAGCGCCCAGCGCACGGCCGGCCGTACCATGTTGTTTGCCATCAATGGCGGCATGTATCATCCGGACCTCAGGCCGGTCGGCCTCTATGTCGAACGCGGCCAGGAAATGGCCGGTGTGAAGACGGGCTCGGGAAGCGGCAACTTTTCGCTGCAGCCGAATGGCATCTTCTACGTCGGCGGCGGCAAGGCCGCGGTCCGGGCGACCAGGGACTTCGTCAGGCAGCGGCCAGCCACCGACTATGCGACGCAATCGGGGCCAATGCTGGTGATCGACGGCCAGCTTCACCCGAAATTCCGGTCCGACGGCACGTCGCGCAAGAGCCGCGACGGCGTCGGAGTGCGAAAGGATGGGGTTGCCGTCTTTGCCATCTCGAACGGCACGGTGACGTTCCATGCCTTCGCCCGCCTGTTTCGCGACGTGCTCGGCTGCGACAACGCGCTCTTTCTCGACGGCACGATATCGAGCCTGCTCGCTCCGGCCCTCGGCCGCAACGACGACTACTGGAACCTGGGGCCGATGATCGGCGTCTTCAGGAAGCGCGGCTGAACGCCCTAAGCCCGGGTATCGCGCCTGCCGCGCAGTCTGATGACAATAACGACGACGATGATCGCCGCCGCCATGGCCGCGATCACCGCCAGGCCGAACAGGCTGGTTGCGTCGAGCTCAGGCAGATTGTCGGCCCCTTTCGCCACCAGCCACCCAGGCGACAGCACGACCGGCGCCCAGATGATCGCCGACAGGATGTTGGCGATCTGGAAGCGGCGCCTGTTCATCCCCATCATGCCCGCGACCAGCGGCACGGTGGCACGCACCGGACCGAAGAAGCGACCGACGAAAACCGCGGCGAAACCGTAGCGATGGAAGAACAGGCGCGCCCTGGCTATCTCGCGGCGATAGCGGTTGAGCGGCCATTTGTGGACGACGCCACGCCCGAGCCATTTGCCGAGGAAATAGGAGATGGTGTCGCCGAGCACCGCGCCGATCATCGCGGCGAGGAGGACCGGCAGTGGCTGGACGATACCGGCACCCACCAGGCCGCCGACGATGATCAGCACCGTGGTGCCGGGCAACAGGATGCCGACCAGCACCAGCGATTCGCCGAAGGCCAGCAATCCGACCACGAGGCCCGCCCAGGCCTGATGGTTCTCGATGAAACCAACGCTCTGGTCGATGAACGACTGCACGCAAGCTCCCTTTGAAAGTGTTCCTCAGCTGCCGCTGTCGAGCAGGCTCCTGAGTTGGTCGAGCTTGTCGTTGACGAGCCAGCCGCGTGGCCCGGCGCCTTTTCGAGATTCATGGGAACGCCGGCGCATACGCCGCATACCGTTCTCAACAGCCATATCATGGCGCTGTCAAGGCTTGGCCGGGCCGCTCCTGCGACTGTCTGAAAGGGGCCACAGCCATGGTAAAAAACTTGATTCAAACTTTATTGGTAATTTCTCGTTCATAACTCGTCTGGTTGTCCGTCGGCCGTCGCCTTCGGTCTGTTGTGTTTGAGTACAGGTCCAGATGCGGTTACCAGGCGTCATCAGTTTCGTGATCGCATCGCTGTGCCTTGCCGGCTGTTCGTCGACATCGGGCATGGACGCGCTCGACATGCAGAAGCCGTCCAATGAGACGACCAGTTCGGTGGTGCGGCCAAGCGCGCCGATCACATCCGTTCCGGTGGCCAAGGCAAACGCGGCGCGCAATCGGGTTGAGGTTGCGCCCGAGGACGACACCGCTCGGCCCTTCGGCCTTGCGGAGGAAGAGACGGTGGCGTTTCCCGCACCCGAACTGCCCGACAGCGTCGAGCCGCCGATCGAGGAGGCTGCCCTGGTGTCGCCGCCGAAACTGTTGTCGCGGGCGGCGCCGCCCATGCTTGCAGGCCCGGTCACGCGCTACGGCTTCCGCGATGCCAAGCCGATCAATTTCGGCCGCTCGTCGCCCCGTCACCTTGCCGTGCATGGTGTCGACGTGTCGCGCTGGCAAGGCGACGTGAATTGGGAGAAGCTGCGCACCCAGGGCGCCAACTTCGCCTACATCAAGGCGACCGACGGCGGCGACCATCTCGACCCGATGTTCACCAGGAACTGGCGCGGCGCCGACGCCGCCGGCCTGAAGCGCGGGGCCTATCACTTCTTCTACTGGTGCCGCACCGCCGGCGAGCAGGCCGATTGGTTCATCCGCAACGTGCCGAAGGTGGAGGGCGCGCTGCCGCCGGTGATCGACGTCGAGTGGAACGGCGACTCCAGCTGCCAGCGGCGCCCGTCGCGCGAAAAGGTGCTGGAGAAGATGCAGGTGTTCATGGACAAGCTGGAGCGCCACTATGGCCAGCGGCCGATCATCTACACGGCGCCGGATTTCTATCGCGACAACCTTCAGGGCGCCTTCCCGGACTACCCGTTCTGGCTGCGCGCTGTGGCCCGGCATCCGTCAAAGGTCTATCCCGATCGCAAGTGGCTGTTCTGGCAGTATTCCGGCTCCGGCCTGTCGCATGGCGTGACCGGCCGCATCGATCTCAACGTCTTCCACGGCGATGAGCGGCAATGGCGCGCCTGGGCCGGCGGTGGCGGCAGGCAGATGATGGCTGACTCGGACTAGGGCCGGATACCGTCCGTCGCCCGGGCGCTCGTCCCTATCGGAACTGGTTGCTTCCGGCGTTCTTTTCCTCGCACAGCCGCAGCCGCGTCCTCAGGCTCATGATCTCGGCGATGGCGGCATCGATCATGGCGAGAAGCGTCAGCGTGTCGTGCTGGGTCGGATCGGCCCTGACATAGGCGAGCTGGTTCACGATATCGGTTTCGTCGTCGGCTTTGTCACTCATGCGCATCGTCCCGGCTGTTGTCTTCCTGGAATTTATCCGATCGGGTCGATCGTCAAGTGGTCCTTTTATCACGTCGTCGTGCGGATGGCGTTGCCGGCGTTCATTTCCCAATCTTGCGAATAGACGAGACATTTCCGGCGCCGTGCTGTCTATATGCGGGCTGCTGCACTCTTGGTCGTCGGGGGGCGAGTTGGAGCTCAAATTTCTATTGGTTGGCTTTGCCTGCACGGTCGCCGGCATGCTGTCGATCGTCACCTTCCTGAAATGGCGAGAGGTCAAGGCCGCCAGCCGCTGGTTGCCGACGCCTGGAAAGATCGTCTCGTCGCGTGTCGAGGCGCGCGAGGTGACAAGCTCGGGCACTGGCTCGGAAAGCAGCACTTCGACCGAAATCCGCAATTTTCCGGCCATCACCTATGAGTACAAGGTGGGCGGCAAGACATTCCAAAGTTCGCACTACAGCGTGCAGGAGAACCTCGGAAATTTCGAAGTCGCGGAAACCCTTGCGCGGTTTCCGCGCGGCGCGGCGGTAACCGTGTTCTATGACCCGTCCAGTCCGGGCAAGGCGGTGATCGAGCGCACCATGCCGGATGGCGCCTTCAAGTTCATGGTCCAGCTTTCGGCGGGGCTGGTGGTTGGTGCGCTGGTGCTGGTGTTTTCCGTCGGTGGCGTGATGGAGGCAATCGGGCCGCATTTGCCCAAGCCGCAGAACCTCGGCGCCGCGGCGTTCCTGCTGTTCATGGGTCTTTTTGTGCTGCGCATGGGCTTTGCCCAGAAATCGATGGCCGAGCAGGCGACAAAATGGCCGACCACCGCCGGCCGTATCGATGCGTCCGGCCTGCAGGCGATCAAGACCCGCGACAGGTTCGAAGGCTACCGGCCTTGGCGCACTGTCTTCAAATCCCGCATCGTCTACAGCTATGGTGTCGCCGGACAGCGCTACAGCGCCGATCGCGTCGCTTTCGGCGCCAGCGTGACGCCCTCGCTGCCCGGCCTCGTCGGCGGTCAGGCGAGGCGGTATGTCGAGAGCGGCAAGGTCGACGTGCATTATGACCCCGCCAATCCCGCCTCGGCGGTGCTCGAATGCCGGGTGCGCGGGCTCTGGCTGCTGTGGGTCTGTTCGGCAGGCTTTCTCGGCGGCTCGGCCTTGCTGGTCGGACTGGTCTGAGCGTCGCCGCCTTCAGCAGCGCACGAGAGGTCCGCTATCGAATCCCCGCCAGGTCAATCGCACCGTCGCGCCATCTCTTTTGATATGGATGATGCGGGAAAATGGCTCGTCAAGCGATGGGTCCTCGCCATAACACTGGCTGGCGCGAACCACCCAACCGGTGGCGGTTTTGCGGAAGCTCGCGTGCTCGCAGCCGAGGTTGGGAAACGACAGGGCCGATTGATCCACGGTGAAGACAGTCTGGCGCTGGACGTCGGCGGTCGCACGGCAGTTCAACCTGTCCCTGGACCAAGTCCCGACATAGGGCGCTGCCGCTGCGGCCGGCACAATCGCAGTTGCGGAGATTGCCATGATCATTGCCAAACGCTGCATCCTTGTCCCCCTGGGCCGTCGTCTGATCATACAGATTGCTGGTTTGCGTGGGGCAAGTTTCGATCGACGTGCGATAAACGCAGCGGTTCCGGATTTCGCTTATGGTTTTGCACGGATGATGCGACTGTGCAGCCCGGCACGCAGCCGGCCTTGCTTCACAACGCTTTCCCCGAGATTTCGATGATCATTCGCAAACTGGCCTTTGTTGTCCTGGGTTCGCTAGGGCTCATGCAAGCGGCGAGCGCCAAGGAATGCCTGCTGAGCCACGCCACCTATCAGGAGCCACGCTCGGGCGCGGTCATGCAATTCCGGCCGCTCGACAACGAACCGGCGGCACTGACGACGCAGGTGTTCTCGCTGACCGTGCCCCATACCGACATAAGCCTGCCGGCCGACATTACCTGGACCAACGGCAAAAATTCATTTCCGCTCGGCACCATCCGCCACACCTGCACCGACGGCGACCTCGAAGCGGGTCTGCAGGACGGCAGCGGGCTGTGCAGGATATGGGACGGGCAGATCTACGCCCTGACCGGAGGCGGCGCCGAGCAGCTGAATTCCCACGAAGCGACACCGGCACCGAAAGGGCTGTTGCTGCCGCAGTTCGGTGCGACGTTCAGCGAATGGCCCGACTTCGCCAACGCCAACCCCGATGGCTCAGCCTGGGATGCCTTTTCCTTGACGGGATGCAGCGATGAATAGCGCGATGGGGCTGATCAACCTGACCTGGTTGCGTCAGTGACGGGTAACTGCCGTGCCGAAGAACTCGCACTATCACGCCCGCCGATCGACAAGTGCGTCGGGAAAAGCACCGTAACATCATCGGTTCGGTCGTAAGGTCGGTCGAACAAAACACCGAGGCCGACCCTCTCGGGCCGGCCTCGGATACCGTGAATAGGAAGTGCCTTAGATTCTCAGCTGCAACCGCTCGTGGCGCCACACGTATCGCACTTCTCGCAAGTCCCATTCCTTACCATGGTAAAGTTCTGGCACTCGGAGCAGGAATTGCCGGTGTAGCCTTGCAGCAGCGACTTGGCGCGGCGGTCGGCGGCGAGTTTCTTCGCCTCGGCCGCTTCCTGGGCGGCCGTGTCGGTGAACAGTGCCGCGGTGGTATCGCTCGAGGCATCGGAGGCCGCTTCCTCGAAGGCGATGTCTTCCGCCAATTCCTTGGCCCGCTCCTCATAGTCGCGCTTGTAGGCGACCGCCTCGTCGCTCGCCGGCTTCAGCGCCAGCACGTTGGAGCCGGAGAAGGCTGTCGGCGCCGAACGGGCAGGGGTGCCGGAGGAACCGGCAAAACCCTTCGGCTCGCCTGCCCTCGAAACCAGCTTTACCGGCGAGCCGCGGGTCAGGCCCTTGGAGACGGCGTCGGTCTTGCCTTCGCTGATGCCGCGGCCAAGTGCGGTGTTGGAGAAGTCCGACTGGTCGACATGGGCGAGATCGTTGCGGCCGAGATAGGAGATGGCCAGTTCACGGAACACGTAGTCGAGGATCGACGTCGCGCTCTTGATGGCATCGTTGCCGATGACCATGCCGGCCGGTTCGAACTTGGTGAAAGTGAAGGCGTGCACATATTCGTCGAGCGGCACGCCATATTGCAGGCCGAGCGAAATCGCGATGGCGAAATTGTTGAGAAGGCCACGCAGCGTGGCGCCTTCCTTGTTCATGTCGATGAAGATCTCGCCGAGACGGCCATCGTCATACTCGCCGGTGCGCAGGAAGATGGTGTTGCCACCGATCTTGGCCTTCTGCGTATAACCCTTGCGGCGGCCAGGCAGCTTCTCCTGCTCGCGCGACACGCGTTCGATGATGCGCTCGACGATGCGCTCGGTGATCTGCGCCGCGCGCGCTGCCGCCGGTGCCTGTATCAGCTGCTCGACCGCATCGTCCTCATCCTCCTCGCCATCGGCGAGCAGCGAGGCATTGAGCGGCTGCGACAGCTTCGAGCCGTCGCGGTAGAGCGCGTTGGCCTTCAGCGCCAGCTTCCAGGACAGCATGTAGGCGCTCTTGGCGTCCTCCACCGTCGCGTCGTTCGGCATGTTGATGGTCTTGGAGATGGCACCGGAGATGAAGGGCTGCGCCGCCGCCATCATCTGGATGTGGCTGTTGATCGAAAGCGAGCGCTTGCCGATCTTGCCGCACGGGCTGGCGCAGTCGAACACCGCCAGATGTTCGGCCTTGAGGAAGGGCGCGCCTTCCAGCGTCATCGCACCGCAGACATGGATGTTGGCGGCCTCGATGTCCTTCCGGGAGAAACCCAGCGCCGGCAGCATTTCGAACGAGAAGTCGTTGAGCTGTTCGTCGGTGAAGCCGAAAGTCTCCTTCACCCAGTCGGCGCCGAGCGTCCACTGGTTGAAGACGAACTTGATGTCGAAGGCCGACTTCAGCGCGGCGTTGAGCGCCGCGATCTTGTCATCGGTAAAGCCCTTGGCCCTGAGCGAGCCGGGGTTGACGGCCGGCGCCTGGTTGAGATTGCCGTGACCGACGGCGTAGGCCTCGATCTCGGCGATCTGGCTCTCGGAGTAACCGAGCGTGCGCAGCGCTTCCGGCACGGCGCGGTTGATGATCTTGAAATAGCCGCCGCCGGCGAGCTTCTTGAACTTCACCAGGGCGAAGTCGGGCTCGATGCCGGTGGTGTCGCAATCCATGACCAGGCCGATCGTGCCGGTCGGCGCGATCACGGTTGCCTGCGCGTTGCGGTAGCCGTGCTCCTCGCCGAGTTCGATGGCGCGGTCCCAGGCGGCCTTGGCGTGGGTGGCCAAATCCTGCTGCTTCAGGTCCGACGCCACGAGAGGCACCGGATTGACGGCGAGTTTTTCGTAACCATCCTTGTCGCCATAGGCGGCGCGGCGATGATTGCGCATGACGCGCAGCATGTTCTGGGCGTTGCGGTCATAATCGGGGAAGGCGCCGAGCTCGGACGCCATTTCCGCCGAGGTCGAGTAGGCGACGCCGGTCATGATAGCCGTCAGCGCGGCGCAGATGGCGCGGCCCTCGTCGGAATCGTAGGGAATGCCCGAGGTCATCAGCAGGCCGCCGATATTGGCGTAGCCGAGACCGAGCGTGCGGTAGTCGTAGGAAAGCTTGGCGATCTCCTTCGACGGGAACTGCGCCATCATCACCGAGATTTCGAGAACCATGGTCCACAGCCGCACGGTGTGCTCGTAGGCAGCGATATCGATCGTGCCGTCGGCGTTGCGGTAGGGGAGCAGGTTGATCGAGGCGAGATTGCAGGCCGTGTCGTCGAGGAACATGTATTCCGAGCACGGGTTGGAGGCCCGGATCGCACCCGCCGAAGCGCAGGTGTGCCAGTCGTTCATCGTCGTGTTGAAATGCAGGCCCGGATCGGCCGACGCCCAGGCGGCGTAGCCGATCTTTTCCCACAGGTCCCGCGCCTTCAGCGTCTTCAAGACCTTGCCGTCCTTGCGGGCGGTCAGGTGCCAGTCGGCGTCGGTCTCGACGGCGCGCAGGAAATTGTCCTTCAGCGACACCGAATTGTTGGAGTTCTGGCCCGAGACCGTCAGGTAGGCGTCAGAATCCCAGTCGGTGTCGTAGGTCTTGAACGACATCGAGGTGTAGCCCTGCTTGGCGAACTGGATGACGCGATAGATGTAGTTTTCCGGCACCGCCGATTTCTTGGCCGCCTTGATTTCGCGCTTCAGCGCCGTGTTGACGGCCGGATCGAAGCAGTCGTCGTCATGGCCTTCGCAGTTGACGCAGGCCTTCATGATCGCTTCGAGATGCTTCTTGACGATCTTGGAGCCGGTCACCAGCGAGGCGACCTTCTGCTCTTCATTGACCTTCCAGTCGATGAATTCCTCGATGTCGGGGTGGTCGGCGTCGACGATGACCATTTTCGCCGCGCGGCGCGTCGTGCCGCCCGACTTGATGGCGCCCGCCGCACGGTCGCCGATCTTGAGGAAGCTCATCAGGCCGGACGAGCGGCCGCCGCCGGACAGCTTTTCGCCTTCGCCGCGCAGCAGCGAGAAGTTCGAGCCGGTGCCGGAGCCATATTTGAACAGGCGCGCTTCTCGCACCCACAGATCCATGATGCCGCCCTCGTTGACGAGGTCGTCCTGCACGCCCTGGATGAAGCAGGCATGCGGCTGCGGATGCTCGTAGGAGGACTTCGACTTGGTCAGCTTACCGGTGAAGGGGTCGACATAGAAGTGACCCTGGCTCGGACCGTCGATGCCGTAGGCCCAGTGCAGGCCGGTGTTGAACCATTGCGGCGAATTCGGCGCGACGCGCTGGGTGGCCAGCATATAGGCAAGCTCGTCGCGGAAGGCGCGCGCATCTTCCTCCGACGCCTTGAAGTAGCCGCCCTTCCAGCCCCAATAGGTCCAGGTGCCGGCCAGCCGGTCGAAGACCTGGCGGGCGTCGATCTCGGAACCGTAGCGCTCGGCTTCCGGCAGCTTGGCGAGCTCGACCTCATCGGCGACGGAGCGCCACAGGAAGGAGGGGACGTCGTTCTCCTCGACCTTCTTCAGGCGCGCGGGAACGCCGGCCTTGCGGAAATATTTCTGGGCCAGGATGTCGGCGGCGACCTGGGAGAACTGCGCCGGCACATCGATGTTGTCCAAGCGGAACACCACCGAGCCATCCGGATTCTTGATCTCGGAAAGCGCCTTGCGGAATTCGATCTCCGCGTAAGCGGCCCCTTCTTGGCCTGCATGTCCTGGCTTGGTGAAACGACGCTCGATGCGCATTGGTCCGGTCCCTTTTGTCTATATATAGCGCTTTCATCGGGGGATTTCTGCCCCCAAAGACGAAACGCGCAGTCCGCCGTTTGCTGGCATTGCGAACAATGCCGGCATCTCCTCTTCGCGGGCGCGGCCACGCACACGACAAAACGCCTTGCCGAGCGTTTGCCGAGGCTGCCAACCGACCCCGCGGGTCCCTCAAAACTGAATTTTTCGATTCCCTCACCTGAGGGAAATTCACACTATCTAGCGTCGAACCTGTCTGCAAACACTAAATATAGTGTTAACAGACAATTTATTCCAGTCCGACAATTCTCCCTTTCGTCGCCCCACCACCCCACGATCCCAACGCTTCCGCCGGCCTCGTAAACAGGCGGAAATGCGGGCAAAACGCACATAATCCGGGAAAAAGACCGGGCTCAGAACTTTCCGGTCGCGCTCTCAACAGGAGCGCATGGCCTATAAAAGGCGACTCGTTTCGAGCCGTCAAGGATTCGTTTGCGTAGCTTTTGTGACCCCAACATCTTGTGTGTCACACATGTGGATAACGTGGATAGAATGGGCCGCTGTGGCGGCCATTTTCCGGCGGCAGGCATTTGCGATCACCGGTCCGCCTACGCGGGCTGCGTCAAGACTGTCCGGCGGGGTCAAAAAAGCCCGGCAAGCGGATGCGCAGGGAGTCAGCCGTAGTGTCGCTTCGGCTTGGGCTCGGTACCGGTGAACTGTACGCCGATCCGGTCATTGCGGCGCCAGCGGACTTCGCAGCGATAGGCGACGCCGTCGAGCGGCACATAAAGAAGGAATTGGTCGGGAACCCGGGACTCGAGCGGGATTTTCAGTTCGGCGCCGCCCGCATGCTGGTCGCGCACCATGCAACCGATTTCTGAATTCCGGATCCCGGTGATGATCGTTCCACCTTTGAGCACGCGTGGCCGATGCTCGCGCTGCGGCTCAGGGGACTCTTGCTGAAATGGTTTTACAGGATTCGCCATCGATGAAACGCGCCAGACTGGCCCATTTCTATCGAAGAAAAATTAGCAAACCATTCACACGCGGTGCATCACATAGTTGTGAATCTGTCGCGATACACGTGCGCTCAGGAGAACCTGCGCGGGTCGGCGCAGAAATAGGCGATGATCTGACAGAGGTCGGGCTCATTGACCATGCGCACGGCCTCGCTGGAACTGACCCACCTGCGTGTGCGGGAATTTTTTTCCTTCCAGCGGTCGGCGATCTTGTCGACATGCAGCGGAAACACCAGCACCTCGCAAGGCACTTCTTCGCCCGAAGCCAGAACCTTGGCATAGAAATAGCGGCCGGCTTCGAGATGGGAGATGTTGCCGCGCAAACCGGCTTCTTCTGCGGCCTCGCGCGCGGCGGCTTCGCAGAGCGGCTCCTTGGCTTCCGGCCAGCCTTTCGGCAACACCCAGCGGCCAGTATCGCGGCTGGTGATCAGCATGACCTCGACGCCGTTCCCGACATCGCGCCAGGGCAGGGCGGCAACCTGCAGACGACACGGTGCCGTGCCGAAGAGTCGCCGGACCCTTTCAGCAAGGTGGTTGTGCGTCGTTGGCCGTGTCAACATCGAAGAAGCTAGCCCCAGCCTCCAGAATCGTTTGCCGTCTCATGAATCTTACGGCTAATTGTGACCAATAAAAGTAAAAACTTCGGTCACGCTGGCTGATTCCCGTCAACAAGGGTCGATTTCGCAGGATATCTTGTCAGCGGATCAGTCCGCGCAAGCAAATATTGTCGTCGGCGCTGGCTTGATTGGTAAAAACGGCTTGCCGCGAATCAGCCGGCGTGATCGTCGGCGATCGGCTTCTGATAGGTGAAGCCCATGTCCCAGGGAAAATAGATCCAGGTGTCCTGGCTGACCTCGGTGACGAAAGTATCGACCAGCGGTCGGCCCTTGGGCTTGGCGTAGACGGTCGCGAAATGGGCCTTGGGCATCATTGCCCGCACGATGCCGGCGGTCTTGCCGGTGTCGGTCAGGTCGTCGATGATCAGCACGCCGGCGCCATCGTCG
Source organism: Mesorhizobium sp. B2-1-8 (assembly GCF_006442545.2). Lineage (NCBI taxonomy): Bacteria > Pseudomonadati > Pseudomonadota > Alphaproteobacteria > Hyphomicrobiales > Phyllobacteriaceae > Mesorhizobium > Mesorhizobium sp. B2-1-8. The sequence goes on along the minus strand of NZ_CP083952.1, from coordinate 4,349,810 downwards.
GACAGCAAGGCCGGCGTGATCTCCTTCAGCACCTGTAATTGTCCCTGGCTGGTGTAGTCGTGATAGGAGGCGACGCAGACCGTCTCGATGACGCGGATGCCGAGTTCGCGCGAGATGATCGCCGCCGGAACCAGGCCACCGCGCGTGATGCAGACGATAGCCTTCCACTGGCCTTTGCTGGTGCCGGCAAGCCGCCAGGCAAGCGCGCGGGCATCGCGATGGAACTGGTCCCAGGAGACCGGGAAGGCTTTTTCGGGAAGGGACATGTCTCGCGCACTCCGCGGCACGCGACGGCCGCGTGCAAGAAAACAGGGGAATGCGCGCGGAATTAACTGGAAACCCCCGGCCTTGGCAAGAGTGGCTGATAGCGATCGCTGTGGACTTACCGCGACAGGAAGGCCGCTACCTGCGCCGTGCGCAGCACCGTGCGTGTCACCCCGCCGAACAGAAGCTGGCGCAGCCAGGAGTGGCTATAGGCGCCAAGCACCAGGAGATCGGCGCCGGTCTCCGCGATTCTGTTCTGGATCATGTCGTCGACCGAGGTGCCGCCCGATTTCTGCACCGAGACACTGACGGTGGCGCCGTGGCGTGACAGGGCCGACGCTATTTCGGCGCCCGCGGCCTCCGGGCTTTCGTCGAGCGTATCGGGTGGATCGATGACCAGTATGTCGGTTTTCTCGGCCTCGATGATGAAGGGCAGGGCATCAAAGGCGGCGCGGGCGGCCTCCTTGCTGCCGTTCCAGGCGAGCAGAACGTGTTTGAAGGTGGTGACGAGAGGACCGGCATGCGGCACCACCAGCACCGGCCGGCCGGCATCGTAGACCAGCGTATCGACGTCTGCGCTCGGATCGCCGCCGGTCTCGCGTTGGGCGGCGATGATGAGATCGGCGGCGCGCACGCTTGAAATGCCGGTCAGTGCGCTGTCGCCGGAAAAGCTTTCCAGGCTCCGCCATTCGAAAGAGAGGCCGGAATCCTCGATACGCCTCAGGAAGAAAGCCTGGAGTTTCTCGGCCCGTTCCCGGTTCATGTCGGCGGAAACCTGCAGGAACTCCGTATCGGGAAAGCCCGTCGCCGAAGTGTAGGGCACGGGGAGCGCCTCGGCATGGATACCGATCAGATGGCTCTCGAAGCGGCTGGCAAGCGGGATGGCGCAGTCGAGCACCCGCTCGCCGTCCTGTTCGTTCTGCAGAATGGCAACGATGGTCTTGAAACGCATGATGATCCCTCAACTTTGCGAGTGATGGACCTCGCGGCAGAAAAACGTTGCAGCGTCGTTCTTGGTTCCGGTTTGCGCCGGATCAGCTCGCCTTGCCGGCGAAGCCAGCCACCATGGCCTCGACATCGGCGCGCGCGGCCTCGAGCGCATCGGCGCTGCGGGCACGAACCACCAGTTCAGTCCAGAATTTGCCGTCGCCATATTTGGGGTAGGAGCCGATGATCGTATCCGGGTGCGCTTTCTGGATCTCGCCCAATGGCCCGCCGACAAGGCCCTCGCCGAACGGGCAGTGCACCGTGGCCGACAGCATTTTGCTCCCGGCTCTCAGCGTCGGGACGACATTGTCGAGCATGGCCTGGAAGATCGAGGGCACGCCGGCCATGACATGGACGTTGCCGATGCGGAAACCGGGCGCCACGGACACCGGGTTGTCGATATGGTCGGCGCCGCGCGGCATTCGCGCCATGCGTTTGCGAGCCTCCGTGTATTCGATGCCGCGTGCGGCATAGCTCGCCTCCAGCAGGGCATAGGCCTTGGCATCATATTCACAAGGCACGCCGAACGCCTTGGCGATCGAATCGGCTGTGATGTCGTCATGTGTCGGGCCGATGCCGCCGGTTGTGAACACATAGGTATAGCGTGCGCGCACGGCATTCACCGCCGCGACGATCTCGTCTTCCTCGTCGGGAACAATGCGCACCTCCTTCAGATCGATGCCGATCGCCGTCATGATATCGGCGAGGTGGCCGATGTTCTTGTCCTTGGTGCGGCCGGACAGAATCTCATCGCCGATGACAAGCATGGCGGCAGTGACGATTTCAGGCATGGAAGGCTCCGGCAGACGGCCCGTCTGAATAGCGCGACCGACGGGCGGCGGCAATGCCGCCCAAACGGCGAACGATCCAGCATACACGGATATCGCCTGGATTACGGTGGCTGGCGTAGCTTGACCAGGACGGGAGAAAGCTCTTTCCGATTGTTCTCGGGACCCGGGGTGCGATCAACGACCGCCCCGCGAAGTCAGTCCGTTTTTTGCCATCCTTGCGGCGGCATCGCGGGCGGATAAGGTGCACGGCTCGGATCCCGGTGATGACGGATGCCGCAATTCGCCGCGCCTGAACAAGTCGTCGCCTTCATCGAGCGCATAGCGGCGCGCTTTTGTCGCCCGGCATCACCGCCACTTCACGAGAATTTCAGGGAACCATTCGGCTGACTATTGGGTTTCGACCGTGTCGCACCCAAGACGACCAAGGTAGATACGGAGTAACTAATATGTACGCGAAACTTCTAGCCGCATCCGCTCTGACGATTGGCCTCGCAACATCGGCCATGGCTCAGTCGTCAGAACCGACATATACCAACCATAGCTGGTGGCTGTTCGGCAACCATGAGGAGACAACCGTCGATCCGTACACCACCGGGAGCATCGACGCCTACGGCTCCGGGCTGAGCACCCAAGGCAACACTGGAGGTATCGGTCCATGTGCCCACAACACGCCTGGTCCCGACGCCAATTCCGGGCTGAACGTCAACGATAAGTACTGCGGGAAGTAATTCGATTCACGGGGCGCCGGTTGGCTGCGGATCGTTTCACACTATCCGCGGCCATCGCCTGTCGAGATCAATCCGAGATTTCGGTCTGAGGCCGGTCGCGGCCGTCGGCGAGTTCCTCGTGCCATTTGCCCTCGGCGTCCTCATACTGGATGCCATCGGTGGAACCCGCCACCTGTTGTTCGGCCGAAGCGATCTCGGCGGCGCGTAACGCGTCCTGATGGGTGGGAAATGTCTCTGAGAAGGTTGATCCGACCTTATAGGCCCAGCCACCGTCATGCTCGACGATCTTGTAAGTCAGCTTCGCCATCAAAACCTCCAGTTAAAGGTCCGCCTGCTCAATGCAACCGGTCGTCTGGCAGCCGGTCGTCGGGCAGCTTGTCGTCGTGCACCAGCACTTCCGACTCCCTGGCGGCCTCGATCAGTGCCCGGCGCGCTTCCGCTGTCGAACGATAACCTTCCAGCACTTTGAGGCAAGTGTCGAGGGCATCACGATGACGAGGCCCGCGATTAAGCGGCCACACAGTCATCAGACACTCCGCTGCCTCCTGGGTCGAGCGGATATGGCGATATTTGCCGACATGGCCAAGCTCGACCACGACGGGCGTTTCAAAAGGCTTGTTGTCCATCATGGCCGCAACGCAAAGCAGCCAATTTGGTTGCAAAAATGGCCTTTGGCCGGCGCCCAAAGGTCGCGTCGCTTCCGCGGCACTAAATGCATTGGCGTCTCAGTAGCCGCAGTCGTTGCGTAGCCAGCGCGCATTCGCCCAGCCGGTGCCGCCGCCGATTTCGACCTGATACCAGTTGCCGCGCCGGTCGAAGATCTCCGTATGATCGCCGTTGAACAACTGCCCGATCATCCGTGAGGACGAGTTTGGCCATGTGCGCACGGCGAGAAAGCCGCTGCCGGTCGCCAGATTGTAACGGCCGGAGAGGCCGTGCACCGTACCCTCGCAATATTGCCCGACGGTCGGCGTCGAAGAGCCGAGCCAAAATCCGGCCACGGCCACGAGTGCCGCAGCCGGCAAGAATGCCCTGAACGACATGATTACCTCCCAAGCCCGGCCGCGCCCGCCGCAGCCTCACCCAGCGTAGCAGTTCGCGGCCAGAATTGAAGCGGGCCTTGGCAAACCGTCCGGGACCACGAGCAGGGGCGCCGGTCTCGGGAGAATGGGTGATCAGCTCGCCGCCTTCATCCAATGTTCCATCGTCGTCACCGAGCGGGCGAGCTGCGGCGCCGGATGGATCTTTTCGCTGAAGGTGGCCGCCGCACGCCATCCCCAGCGCGGATCGGCGAGGAAGGCGCGCGCCAGCGCCACCATGTCGGCGCGACCTTCGGCGATAACAGCCTCGGCCTGTTTCGGGTCGTCGATCAGGCCGACCGCACGGGTTGGAATGCCGGCGCCCTTGCGTACGGCTTCCGCCAGATGCACCTGATAGCCCGGCCCGGTGGGCAATTTCTGCAACGGCGAATTGCCGCCGCTCGAGCAGCAGAGATAGGCGATGCCTTCGGCCTTCAACGCTTTCGCCACCTCGATCGCGTCCTCGACGTCAAAGCCGCCATCGACCCAGTCCTTCACCGACAGCCGTGCGCCGAGCATCAGCCTTGGCACTGCTTTCTTCACCGCCCTGGCGATCTCGACGACAAGACGCATCCGGTTTTCCAGCGAGCCGCCCCAGCGATCCGTGCGCTGGTTGGACAGCGGCGACAGGAACTGGAAGATCAGGTAGCCATGCGCCGCGTGCAGTTCGATGAAGTCGAATCCGGCACGTTCGGCCCGCCTTGCGGCTTCCGCGAACCGCTCGATGAGCTGCAGGACTTCCTCGTCGTCCAGGGCGTGCGGCACGTTCCAACCGGTGTCGTAGGCGATGGCCGAGGCCGAGACGGTCTGCCAGGGATCCTCGTTTGGCTGCAATGGGCCGCCACCTTCCCAGGGCTTGCGGTTCGAGGCCTTGCGGCCAGCGTGCGCCAGCTGCGTGCCGAACTTCGTGCCGGGTGCGGCCACACGCCGGGCCGCGTCCAGCGCGCGGCGCGCGGCTGCTTCATTGTCTTCGGAATAGAGGCCGAGACAGCCATGGCTGATGCGTCCGCGCCGCTCGACATCGGTCATCTCCACCGTGACCATGCCGGCGCCGGACATGGCCAGGTTCATCCAGTGGTAGAGATGCCAGTCGCTGGCCGACCCGTCCTCGGCGGAATACTGGCACATCGGCGCCACGGCGATGCGGTTGGGAAAGGTGAGGCCATCGAGTGTGATCGGCTGGAAAAGCGATGTCGTCATGAAGAAACTCCGGGGAGGGGAATGCGCTATTTAGGCAATGGCACCCTTCCATACCACACACGAGACAGTGAAGGGCGCTGCACCAATCGCTGGCCCGATTGCGCCTGTACCGGTTCGCGGCTACGCCTGCGTTCGCCAGCAAGCTTCGAGGTGTCAGATGGAAGACCGCGTTCGTATCCGCTCGGAAGAGATTCTCTCCGACGACTGGGCGGTCCTGAAGAAGACCGTGCTCGACTATCGCCGGCGTGACGGACAATGGGAGACGCAGATTCGCCAGACCTATGATCGCGGCGACGGCGCGGTGATCCTGCCCTACGACCCCCAGCGTTCGACCGTGCTTCTGGTGCGCCAGTTCCGCTATCCCGCTTATGTCACTGGCCACCGCGAACCGCTGATCGAGGCCTGTGCCGGATTGCTGGACGAAAACGATCCGGAAACCGCCATCCGCAAGGAAGCCGAGGAAGAACTGGGTTACCGGTTGAACAGGATCGAGCGGCTGTTTTCACCCTACATGAGCCCGGGCAGCGTCACCGAGCGGCTCTGGTTCTTCATCGCCCGCTATTCGCCCGCCGACCGCATTTCGGCCGGCGGCGGCGCTCCAGAGGAGGGCGAGGACATCGAGGTTCTGGAAATGCCGCTCGACGAAGCGCTGGCCGGCATCGCCGACGGCCGCATCGTCGATGCCAAGACCATCATTCTGATCCAGCATCTGAAGCTTAATCCGATGGCAGCTTGATCGGAGACCAAGGAATTCCAATTCAGCCCGCATGATCCAACAGGCGGGTGGTGGCTGCGTCGCGATGATGTTCGGAATTAACGCGATCGATGCCTTCGACGGTGATGGCGAACGTGCCGTTTTCTGTTCTGGCGATCCAGCCCTTCGCTTTTAGATACCACAGGTGAAACTCGAGGTGCTCACGCGGACAGCCTGACATTCGTTCGAGTTCATCGTCGCCAATGCCAGGATTGTTGACGTCCTGTCGGCGTTTTGCATAAAGCAGAGAGAGCACTTTGGCTTGAAAGGCTGAATCTCGATCGAGGTTCTTGGTGTTGCTCGCCTGATCGGCCAGCTCGGCCCGGAGGTTCAAATGAGCCTTGTATTGAATATCGTATTGCGCACGCTTGACCGGATCCTTGAGCGTGTTGTGAGCCTCCAGGATATCGCTGAAGCGTGACTCGTTGCCGGTGACCTGGTTGTCGGGATGGTAGCGCATGGCAAAATGACGAAAAATGCGCTCTATCGTTTCCGAATTGGCATTCGGACTGATTTCGAGCATTTCGTAGAAGTCGATGAACATACCGGGCCTTCCCATGCCGTGTATTCTCGGCTCTCCCCGCCACAGTTCCGGGGCAAGGCCGACGATGATTATAGAGCTGAATATTTCATGATTTGCTAATACAAAGAACGGACAAAGGACAAGAACGGAACTTAAGCGAAAACGTAAGACCTTTGCGTCCTGCATCGCAGACTTTAGTCTGATAGCATTAGCTCGTTGGAGGCAGCTTACCATGACCGACAAATCCTCTGAGCCACCAATCGAGCGTCGAAGTCACTTGAGAGAAGTGGTTTTGAAGGATGCGTTCATAATCACGCAGGATGGCGAAATAGGCTGCGCCGTCAGAAATCAGCATGAGCACGGCGCTGAGTTGCGTGTCGCTGTGGGGGCAAAAGTGCCGGATAGCTTCCGGCTGCGCGTGCCGTTGGACGGTGCGACTTATCGAGCGGAAGTGCGGTGGAGAAAAGGCGAGCGGCTAGGCATCCAAATCCACGGCAATTTCTCGCTGAAGGTTAGATGATAAGGGCAAGCCGGCCTGATTTCAGGGGCGCGCCGATGCACTGCATTGCGGCGGCTTTCGTCGTTCCTGCATCCTGGCCTCCTCTCTTCGATCCTGACCTTATCGCCAATCGCTTGCCTATATATTAGAGCGAGCGCATATTCTTCGGAGAACAATGGGCGAGGGCTAAGAATGTGCAGCACCTGTGATGGTACAGGGGTCGGCCGGAGGGAGTTCCTCAAAGTCGGCGCGGGACTCGTCGCATTCGGCCTTGGTGGGGCCACGTGGTCGGCGCGCGCGGCACAAGGCGCGGCGACCGCGCTAAGCCTCGATGAAGCGCTCGCTGCGCTAAAATCCGGCAACGAAAGCTACGTCAGTCACCCGGAACTCTGCTCGATGGACCTTGCCGCGCAGCGAAACGCCGTCGCCGCACATCAGGCGCCCTGGGCCACGATCATCAGTTGCGCCGACAGTCGCGTTCCTCCGGAGCTGATTTTCGGCGGTCACGGCGTTGGAGAATTGTTCGTCGCCCGCAATGCCGGCAACCTTGTCGACACTGCGACGCTCGGTACCGTCGAATACGGGGCAGCGGTGCTCGGCTCACCCTTGATCGTGGTTCTGGCGCACACAAACTGCGGTGCCGTGAAGGCGGCGTGCGACGTGGTCACCAAGAACGCGACCTATCCTGGCGCGATCGGCCCGATGATCGAACCGATCCTGCCCGCGGCGATAGCAATGCGGAGCGCAGCGGGCGATTTCGTCGACAACACTGCCAAGGAGAGCGCGCGGAGGACCGCGAGGCGCCTTGCGGCCTCGAGCAAGGTGTTAGCCGGTCTCATTAAGGCGGGGAAGCTGAAGATAGTCGCGGCGATCTATGATCTGCAAACGGGTGCGGTGACCTACATCGAATGACACTCCCCGTCGTCGAGATCGAAGGCTCGGGGGATCTCGATGCGTTGGCGTCTGGCCTCAACGCTATTCCGACCCGGCTTAGGTCGAAGCCCGAACAGGTCGACAGAACTATCGCGGCGGGCCGCGAGGCGGTGCGCGTCAACCCGCCCCTGCAGCAGGCGTCCGGCAAGGCGCAAGGACGCGCCGGAATCGTGATGGCGGTCATCAACTGACGATCTTGCCATTGCCCATCGGAATGAGTGGCATGCGCGAAGCTTTCATCGCAACGGCAATCTTCCTGTGCCTGACTACGGCCGCGCTTGCCAGCACGGCTATATGGCCAAAACTGCTGGCCAAACATCGTGACGACGACACGAGCACCGTGGTTCGGCACGCCGCGAACCTGTTCGGGGTCATGACCTCGCTGATGCTCGGGCTGATGATCAATTCGGCCAAGAACACCTTTGAATCGATCGACCACAATGTCCACGCCTACGCGACCGAGTTGATCCTGCTCGACAGGACCTTGCGGCAATATGGCCCGCAAACCGACACGGTACGCCAGCCGCTGGTCGTCTACTTGCAGCGGGTGGCGGGCGATGCCTCGCCGACCAGCGAGACGCTGGTCGCCGCCAACCGGCTCTCTGAGCAGTTGCTGGCGGAAATCGGCACCCGGCTGAGTGCGCTGGCGCCGCCCGACGACGCGCATGGCTTCATTGTGCAGGATGCCCGCCAGCATTTGCAGAAAGTGCTGGAACTGCGCTGGGTGCTGATCGAGCAGTCGGAGGGCACGATTCCAGTGCCTCTGATCACGCTCCTGGTTACCTGGCTGGTGCTGATCTTCGCCAGCTTCGGCTTCAGGGCGCCACGCAATACGATCACCATTTCGACCTACCTGGTGTCGGCGGCTTTGGTTGCCGGGGCGATCTATCTGATCTTCGATATGGACGTGGCCTTTTCCGGCCCGATCCAGATCTCGATGGCTCCGCTGGAGAGGGCACTATCCGAGTTACAGCAGTGATCCGCAGCCGGTAGCCGCGCCGGGCTAAATGACGTTGCGGCGGTTCAACAGAGCAAATCCAACAAATTTGAAGATTTTTGCTGGTGCGGACGACGGGAATCGAACCCGTACGATCAGAGATCGAGGGATTTTAAGTCCCTCTTTTTCTGCGGTGCCTCCCGCTCAACAGTCTGGAAAACCGGGACTTCGAGCTGATGGTGACGTCCGGTTTTCTCCCACATGCGTGGGAAATCCCCACGATATTTCCCACACAATCAAGTGTGCGAGCCTGCTCCCTTGCTCTTTGCAAAATCCCACACCACGCGTACATGTGCGGGCACTGCGGGCGTGGTGAAATTGGTATACACACCGGACTTAAAATCCGGAGGCCTCGGCCATGCGGGTTCAAGTCCCGCCGCCCGCACCATGCTTCCCATAGGATCGAACGCATCACGGCACGGAGGCAATTTGAGCATGGCTAGGCGACCAACGAGCAACTGAAGGACGGCATGACGAAGGCGGAAATCGAACGCGACATTACGCCAGATGAGGCTTATCGGGCTTTCGATACTACCATCATGCATGTGTCCCCCGAGGTGGCTCAGCGCGTGGCCCTCGAAAATGAAGCGGCCGAGAGCAGCAGTACTGACTTAGCTAGGAACTTCACCAAGTTAACCGGATCGTTAGGAAGCCAGCTTGGCCTGTTGCGGCGGCGCTTTTGAACCACTTGCACCCGTTTGGTGAGCGGCATTGCAAACGGGGTTGTTGGCCTTGTTCGCCCAGATGATCCAACTCGTGAGGGTTGGCGTGAACCAGTCCCGTCGAGAGTTGAGGATCTCGGAGAACCGGGGCTCCCGTATCGATTATCCTTCAATGATTTCAATAGTATGCAGTTTATTCGCCCAACTGCGGGTTGTGGTCTGAGTGGCCATCGTCCATGTTTGGGGAACTGCGTCATCGTTGATGGCCGATGCAATCCAATGACAAAATCAACCAAACAGGAGGTAGATCGGGTGTCCGACACCACGAATATTTTTGAACAGTCCCCGGATTTCGACACCTTCGGCGGGCGCCTTTCGAGGGCCCGTGATGCGAGCGGTCTGAGTGTCAAAGAGCTTGCATGGCAATTGAGTGTCAATATGTCGACAATCAATGCTTGGGAGAGCGATCGTTCGCAACCAAGTTCACACCGGCTGTTCAATATCACCGGACTCCTCGGTGTAAGCCTATCGTGGCTGCTCCACGGCATCGGTATCGGGCCTGCGGAAGACGATTTTGAAAGCCCAATGGACGCATTTTCGGAGCAATTGACCAAACTGAGGGCTCTGCATTCTGATACTGGACGGCTCATCCGCCAAATGCAGCAGCAAATGGAAGGATAGCGGCACGAAATCAAAATCAGGCCGCTAGAGGGATGTCTTCGCTAGTGTAACGGGTGTGTGTGGGATTTTAAGTCCCTTGCGTCTACCAATTCCGCCACGTCCGCAGGCCAGCCCTTTTCAGACGCCAGACAAAGCCCGTCAAGTCGTGTTCTGCGGTGGCCGAACCCGCAACCCAGAGGAGGTGGCGTAGGGATACTGGTGCGATCGCGGAATTATCCGCGCCGCGAGCATCGATAAATATCTGGGTGGCGGATCTGATCCGCCTAAGGCCGGCGCCTCTCAAGCCCAACCCATCCCCCCGCCCACTTGGGGGCGCCGGGCGCCCTTTTCCAACAAGTATAGCTGCAGGCGCTTGCGCTTGGCCCGTGAACGTCACCAGTGGGCGATACTCAGAACTTGCAGCTGAGATTGATGCCGACCGTGTTCGGTTGCACGCTCTGATCGCGGTCGTTGAAGGGGGCCGGCGCCTCGTGGTTCTCCGAGCCGAAATCGTAATAGCGATATTGCGCGCCGACGACGAACTTGTCGGTCAGCGCGTAGTCGACGCCCACGCCCACGGTCCAGCCGACATTTGCCGAGCGGATTTCAGCCGGCGACGCCAAGGTCGAAGTCGACGTGGAAGAGTAATCCGGCGATCTCCAGGCAAATCCATTCTTCCTCGCTGGCCAAAACGCCGCCGGCTTGGCACAGTCGGGCAAACAGGAGTCTTTGATGGCCAGGAAGCCGCCCGCCCGCGCGACGAAACCCAAACCGTGGACCGAAATGGCGACCGATCTGGTCGATGTCGCGATGGGCCGCAAACCCGCCGATCTCGTCATTCGCAACGGACGCTGGGTGAACGTCCATTCGGGCGAAATCATCGCCGGCACCGACATCGCCATATCGGGCGGCCGGTTCGCCTATTGCGGGCCGAATGCCAGCCACACGATCGGGCAGGGCAGCAAGGTGGTCGATGCGGGCGGACGCTATCTCGTGCCCGGGCTTTGCGACGCGCACATGCATGTCGAGAGCGGCATGGTGACGGTCACCGAATTTTGCCGCGCCGTCATCCCGCACGGCACCACCTCGATGTTCATCGATCCGCACGAGATCGCCAATGTGCTAGGCCTGCCGGGCGTGCGGCTGATGCATGACGAGGCCGTGGCGATGCCCATCAACGTGCATGTGCAGATGCCGTCCTGCGTGCCCTCGGCGCCTGGGCTCGAACATGCCGGTGCCGAACTGACGGTCGCCGATGTCGCGGAGGCGATGAGCTGGGAAAACATCATCGGACTTGGCGAGGTGATGAATTTCCCCGGCGTCGCCGCCAACGATCCGGTGATGTCTGGCGAGATCGCCGCGACGGTGAAGGCCGGCAAGACGGTTGGCGGGCATTATGCCTCGCGCGATCTTGGTCTGCCATTCCACGGCTATGTCGCCGGCGGACCCGAGGATGATCACGAGGGCACGCGCGCCGAGGACGCCATTGCACGCGTGCGCCAGGGCATGAAGGCGATGCTGCGGCTCGGCTCGGCCTGGTACGACGTTGCCTCACAGATCAAGGCGGTGACGGAAAGCGGCATCGATTCGCGCAACTTCATCCTGTGCACCGACGACAGCCATTCAGGCACGCTGGTGCATGAGGGGCACATGGACCGGGTGGTGCGCCACGCCATCAGCCAAGGTCTGAAGCCGGTGACCGCGATCCAGATGGCAACGCTCAACACCGCCCAGCATTTCAAGCTGGAACGCGAGATCGGTTCGATCGCGCCGGGGCGGTTGGCCGACCTGCTGATCGTTTCCGATCTCACCGCAATGCGCATCGACGAGGTCTATGCGCGCGGCGTCAGGCTGGCCAAGGGCGGCAGGCTCGACATCGATATTCCGGCCTATGACTATCCGAAGACGGCGAAGAACACCGTCAAGTTGGGCAAGAAACTGAAGGCCGGCGATTTCGATATCGCGGCGCCCAAGGGTGCCAACGAAGTGCGGGTGCGGGTGATCGGCGTCATCGAGAACCAGGCACCCACGCGCGCGCTGGAGGCCGATCTGCCGGTCGAGGATGGGCTGGTCGCCATGGATCGCCGCAACGACATATGCCAGATCGCGCTGGTCGAGCGGCACAGGGGCACGGGTGGCGTCACCAATGCCTTCGTCTCAGGTTTCGGCTACATGGCCGACTGCGCCATGGCCTCCAGCGTGGCCCACGACGCCCATCACATCATCTGCGTTGGCACCAATAAGCAGGACATGGCGCTGGCCGTGAACCGACTGGGGGAAGTCGGCGGCGGCGTCGTGCTGTTCTCCAAGGGCAAGGAACTGGCGCTGGTCGAAATGCCGATCGCCGGGCTGATGTCGGACGAGCGCGCCGAGATCGTCGCCGCCAAGGCTGAGAAACTGACCGAGGCAATGCGCAAGATGGGCTGTTCCCTGAACAACGCCTATATGCAGCACTCGCTGCTGGCGCTGGTGGTCATTCCGGAGTTGAGAATTTCCGATGTCGGGCTGATCGACGTGACGACGTTCCAGAAGGTCGATCTGTTTGTCTGAGAAAGGCCGTCCGCTCTTGGTGCTTACCCGCCGGCGGCGATGGTCAGCACCTTGAACGGCGTCGTGATGATGACTTCGGCGGCGGAGCCGACGGCCTTTCCCAAGCCTTGGCCGATATTGCTGAGCTGTGCCGGGTCTTCGTCGGCGGCGAGGCCCGCTGGCGTGCGCAGCCTGTCGCCGAGCAATTGCACCAGGAACGGGTTGTCGGCGAATTTGGCGTGGTTGAGGCCGCCGTCGCCACCCTTGGTCTTGGTCAGGTCGACGACGGCCACGCCGTAGGAGGCGAGATCGGCGGCATTGCCATAGTCGCCGACGCGCGGCTTGTCGCCGGAGATAAACGAGGACAATTTGAGAGCCCGGTCGTCGCCCGAAAGCAGCACGGCGAACGGCTTGTCGGGTTTGCCATAACGGGTCATCTGCTTCTTGAACACGTCGACGTCGATGTCCGGCGAGGCAAGGATGACATAACCCAACTTGCCGCCGAGATCGCGGTCGCCGGTGATGGCGAGTTGGCGCAGCGCCTCCATCGTCAGCCAGGTTCCCATCGAATGGGCGATGATGTCGATGCTCTTGACCCGCGTCTTGGCGAGCATCCTGAGCGTTGCCTCGAGATCGTCACGGGCGGCGGTGGAACTGTCCTTGTCGTAGATATAGCCCGTCGTCTTGGCGCTCGACGCCCACGAGAACAGCACTGGCGTACCCGGATATTTCGTGTCGTGGGCGATCTGCGTCAGCCGGTAGATGCCGTCGTCGAAACCATTGTTGAAGCCATGCACGAAAACCAGCGCACGGTCGCCGCGCCTGGCGATGTCGGCGCCGACCGCCTTGGCGAATTGCGGCGCGCCTTCGTAGAAGGTGACGTCCCTGGCCGTGAAATCCTTGGCCGGGTTGCTGTTGGCCGAACCCTTGGCGCGCTCGATGTTGCCGACCTGATGGCTCTTCGGAACCGTGACATCGACCTGCGCGAAGCTGGTGGTCGGGGAGCGGTCGCCGTCGAAGACCTGCCGTGGGTCCTTCACCGCCTTCTGGCGGGTGGTGGCGACGAATATTTCATGGGTGGCCGCAATATCGGACGCCGGCACGGTGATCGTCGTCTTGTTGAGCAGATCATGCGTTTTTCCGGCGCAGCCAGCGACCAGCAGCGCGAACGCAACGACACCAAAACTCTTCAAGCGCAAGGCCACGCGTCGGCTCCCGCATAGGGGACGTCAAACGCATGACGTCGCTCGATACTCCGATAAGGCCATAGGCGGGCGTGGTCCAGTTCAAAGTGGACCAATGGTTCGGCGATGGTGAACAGGCACGGCGAAACCCGCGAGCCGCATCTATTGTCCAAGCAGGCTGATGCGGTCGGTCACGTCCCGGTCGCTGGCGAAGCCATCGTCCTCGCGCAGCCGCTGGCCGATCATCTTCACCAGTGCCGGATTGTCGGCGAATTTCGTGTGGTTGAAGCTGTCGCTGCCTTTGACCTTGGAGAGATCGACGACCGTCACGCCGTAGGAGGCAAGGTCCGCCGCATCCTTGTAGTCGCCGACGCGCGGCCGCGCGCCGGCGATCAGGCCGGACAACCTCAGCGCGCGGTCGTCGTCCGACAACAGCAGGATGAACGGCTTGTCGGGCTTGCCGTAGCGGCGCATCTGGCTCTTGAACACATCGACATCGATGTCGGGAGAGGCCAACACCACGTCGCCGAGCTTGCCGCCAAGATCGCGATCGCCGCTGATGGCCATCTGGCGCAGCGTTTCCATTGTCACCCAGGTTCCCATCGAATGGGCGACAATGTCGATGCGCCGCGCACCGGACTGCTGCAGCATTCGCAAGGTCACTTCGAGCTGGTCACGGGCGGCGCTGGCGCTTTCCTTGTCATAGACATAGTCGGTGGTCTTGGCGCCCGAGGCCCAGGAGAACAGCACCGGCGTCCCCGGATAGCCGGAATCATGGACGATCTGGGTCAAGCGGTAGACGGCGTCGTCGAAGCCAGTGTTGTAGCCATGGACGAAGACCATCACGCGGCCGCCGCGCGCCGCTATGTCGGCGTTGAGCGCGCTGGAGAATTTCGGCTGGGTGTCGTAGCCGACGACCTCGGAAGCCATGAAATACTTGGCCGGATCATCCGACTTGCCGCGTGAGCGCCGCTCGATCTGGCCGGTCGTGTGGAGCCCCGGGACGGTGACGTTGACGCGGGCGTAGTTCAGCGTCGCCGAGCGTTCGCCGTCGAAAACCTTGTTGGGGTCGTCGGAGGGCTTGCGGGTCGTGGCAATGAAGATCGAGTGGTTGCCGGCGATTTCCGTCACCGGCGCGGACATGACCGCGCTGCCGAGCAGTTCCTCGGTTTTGTGGCCGCCGCAGCCTGCCACCAGCAAGGCAAGCGCAAGAATGCAAATCGTCTTCAAATGCACGTCAAAAAATTCCACTCGAGCCCAAAAAGGGCCATCCACCCTCCGCGATATCTCCCCAGCAGGCGAAGTGCGGCGGAAGTAAGTCGTGTCCAGCCAAAATGCGGTCGGCGCTTCGCGACGGTCATCGCACTGTTGCGCGAAAGCCAAAGCGGCGGCGAGGCCGTACCATCACAGAGGGCAGGCACCGGCATCTCGGCCGGATGTCGAATTCAGGCGTCCACCAATGCGCGTGCTCGGCGCGACGCGAGAAGCATGAACAAACGTCCCCAAGTACTTGCTGGCATTTCGGGAAGGCGCCTTTGCGGGCGTGGGGCTCGGCCGGGCAATGGTCTTGCCGGGCCGGATGTGTAATAGGGTTGTGGTCTAACTCGCCCGCGGGCGATCCGGGATGATCCTGCCATGACCACCTTTTCCTCGCGCGTCGCCACCGCCGCCTCCGCGATCCGCCAGATCTTCCCGGAGACACCGCTGCAGGAAAATGACTATCTGTCGAAAAAGACAGGCGCGCGGGTGCTGTTGAAGCGCGAGGATTTGAGTCCCGTGCGGTCCTACAAGATCCGTGGCGCCTTCAACTTCTTCCGCAAGGCGCTTGGCGAAGGCAACCAGGCGGAGCTGTTTGTCTGCGCGTCCGCCGGCAACCATGCGCAGGGCTTTGCCTTCGTCTGCCGCCATTTCGGCAAGAAGGGCGTGGTCTTCATGCCGGTGACGACCCCGCAGCAGAAGATCGACAAGACCAGGCTGTTTGGCGGCGATTTCGTCGAGATCAGGCTGGTCGGCGATTTTTTCGACGACTGCTATCGCGCCGCCTTCGACTTCACCGAAAGCTCCGGTGCCCATATGGTGCCGCCCTTCGACCACAAGGATATCATCGAGGGCCAGGCGACGGTCGCCTATGAGATCGCGGACCAGATGCCGGGCGCGCGCATGCCCGACATCGTCATGCTTCCGGTGGGTGGCGGCGGTCTGGCTGCCGGGGTCACGCACTATTTCGCCGATCAGGGCCGAGAGGCGCGGTTCGTCTTTTGCGAGCCGGCCGGCGCGCCGAGCCTGCGCGAGAGCCTTGCGGCGGGAAAACGGCTGAAGCTCGCCAAGGTCGACAACTTCGTCGACGGCGCGGCGGTCGCCGAGATCGGCCGCGAACCTTTGCGCTATCTCAGGGAGTTCGCCGCCGACAGCGTGCGGCTGGTCCCGGAGAACCGGCTCTGCGCGACCATGATCGAGATGCTCAACGTCGAAGGCGTGGTCCTGGAGCCCGCCGGCGCGCTGGCGATCGATGCGCTGAAGGATTTTTCCAGGAAGGAGATCCGGGGCAAGACCATCGTCGCCGTGGTATCCGGGGGCAATTTCGATTTCGAGCGGCTGCCGGACGTCAAGGAACGGGCGCTGCGCTTCGAAGGCCTGAAGAAATACTTCATCATCCGCTTTCCGCAGCGGCCGGGCGCGTTGCGCGACTTCCTCGAAATGCTGGGCCCGGACGACGACATCGCGCGCTTCGAATATCTGAAGAAATCGGCGCGCAATTTTGGCTCGGTCCTGATCGGCATCGAAACCAAGGATCGCCGCAATTTCGATCTGCTCAAGGCGAATTTCGAGGCCGAGGGCGTCCAGTATCAGGACATCACCGACAATGAGACGTTGGCGGGTTTCATCATATGAGCGGAAAGATCTTCATCGCCCTGTTTTCCGGCATCAATGTCGGCGGCAACCGCATTGTCAGGATGGCGGAGTTGCGGTCGTTCTTCGAGGGTCTCGGTTTTTCCGATGTCTCCACCTACGTGCAGAGCGGCAATGCCGTGTTCCGGGCTGACAAGGGCGACGCCGCCGTGCTGACCAAACAGATCGAGGCGGCTTTCGAGAAGAAATGGGGTTTCCATTCGCGCATCATGGTGCGCGATTTCGAATGGCTCGAACGGCTGGTTCGCGAAAATCCCTATCCGGAAGCGGCCGCTGACCACACGAAGCTCCACGCCTATGCGCTGGAGCGTGAGCCGACCGCCGAAGAGGTGGCGCGGCTGGCTGAAAAGTGCACTGGCCCGGAGCGTTTCGAGGTCAAGGGCGATGTGCTCTATCTCAGCGCGCCGGACGGGCTCGGCAAATCGGTGTTCGCCAACCTCATTCCGCGCACGTTGAAAGTGCCGGGCACGGCCCGCAATTGGCGATCGATGCTGGCGCTGCTGGAGATGGCGGGCAAGTCCGGTAGCGATTGATCCATGCGTCTCGCCGGAAATGCCTGGCAACACGCATGAACGCGCTACGCCGCCTCTGCGCGTTTCCAGTCGAAAGCCAATTCTTCGCGGAACGCAAAGCGTTTGATGTGGTCGGCAACGACGCTTTCGAGGCGCTCGATCGAAGCGGACTCGTCCGTCGATACCGTGATGTGCAGCGCTGCCCCGTCGGCGTCCATGACCGTGCGGCCGAGTGAAAGGTCGATGACGCCGTGATTGGGGTCGAACTCGACGGGAAACTTGTGCGCCCAATGCTTGCACAACTGCTGCAGATAGCGGCTTGCGTGCGCCGTGGAGACATTGGCGTGGCTGGTCGGCATGAAGGGTTCTCCAAAGCTCGATCTCTTGGCTGGCGCTGCTCTTCAGGGCAGGCGCCATCGCCGCATAGATAGGCACAATTTAGCGAAACACCATGGAGTGGCCGCCGGCCACTCGAAAAGGTGATCGATTACCAGCTTCCGGTATTCGCCATCGACGCCCACGGTTCCGCCTTGGCCTTGGCCGGGCCTTTCTGCAGAAGCTCGATGGAGATGCCGTCCGGCGACCTGATAAAGGCCATGTTGCCGTCGCGCGGCGGCCGGTTGATGGTGACGCCATTGTCCATCAGTCGCTGGCACGTGGCATAGATGTCGTCGACTTCGTAGGCGAGGTGGCCGAAATTGCGCCCGCCCTTGTAGTCTTCCGGATCCCAATTGTAGGTGAGTTCGACCAGCGGCGCTTTCTCGTTGATGCCGCTCTGCTCGTCTTCCGGCGCGGCCAGGAAGATCAGCGTGAAGCGGCCCTGCTCGCTTTCATGGCGGCGAACTTCCTTCAGCCCGAGCTTGTTGCAGTAGAAATCGAGCGAGGCATCGACATCGGCGACGCGGACCATGGTGTGCAGATAGCGCATGTGTTTTCCTCGATCTGTTGGGTTGCGGCGCAACATAGGGTCGGCCCGGTCAAAGGGCAATCGTTCGGGTCAGGCAGCGCCGGCAAAGAACAAATCCGGTATTCCCGCAATGAACCGTGAAAAAAGGCACGTCAGGTCTTGCACACACCGGAAGCCGCGGTGTTAATCTGGTGTCAAGAATCAGTTGCGGTGTTCTTGAATAAAGGGGGCATTCTTATGGGGGAAAAGGCCTCTTTGACGGGGCGGGCCAATACCCTTGGCGACGCTTTGACGCGCGACGAAGGCGGCGATTCCGCCGACCTGACCGAAATTTCCGGCGCCATCAAGTGGTTCGATGTGGCCAAGGGCTATGGTTTCATCCTTCCGGATGATGGTGTTTCGGGCGATATCCTCCTCCATGTGACATGTCTGCGACGGGACGGCTTCCAGACAGCCTTGGAAGGCGCGCGCGTGGTCTGTCTTGTGAAGCAGGGCGAGCGCGGGCTGCAGGCGTTCCGTGTGCTTTCCATGGATGTCACCACCGCCGTCCATCCCGCCGAAATGCAGGAGCAGCGCACCCATGTCTCGGTAACGCCGGAGAGTGGGCTCGAACGCGCTTTGGTCAAATGGTTCAACCGCACCAAAGGGTTTGGCTTCCTGACGCGCGGCGAGGGCACCGAGGATATTTTCGTCCATATGGAGACCTTGCGCCGCTACGGCATCACCGAGCTTCGGCCGGGGCAAGTCGTGCTTGTCCGTTTCGGCCGCGGTGACAAAGGCCTTATGGCCGCCGAAATTCACCCCGATATGGGCACCTTGCCGGTCTCGCACTAGGGCGATCCGGCCGAGGATTTCATATGACACACAGGAACAGGCTGACGGCGGGCGTGATGTGCGCTGTGGCTGCCGTCATGGTCGCCGCCGCATTCTTCTATTTCCAGGTACCCAGCGCCGCCGATGGCCAGGCGATGATCCTTCCGGTCGATCCCGCGCCGCTGGTCGCCGTGACCAAAAACGGTAAACGCTCCTTCTCGATCGAAGTCGCCGATACCGAGGCCGAGCGTGAGGCCGGCCTGATGTTTCGCGAGGACATGGCCGCCAATCATGGCATGCTGTTCGTTTTCGACGAGACGCGCGACGTCAGTTTCTGGATGAAGAATACGCCGATGCCGCTTGATCTGATCTTTGTCGGCCAGGACGGCAGGATCCGCGCAATCAAGCAGGGCGAGCCGCAATCCGAGGCGATCGTCTCGCCGGGCGAGCCGGTCCGCTTCGTGCTTGAACTCAAGGCAGGCACTGCCGCCAGGGACGGCATCGCGGACGGCGATCTGCTGCGCCATCCGGCGATAGGCACCGCATCCGGCCCTGGCATGCCGCCCGCGGACAAGGGCGATTCTCCGAACGTCGATTCCGACTGAGCGCCAGGGATCGCTTTCCGATGCAGTTTTTCTCCCATGACGGGTTCGATCTAGCCTTCCTCGACCGCCAGCCGGCATCGGGTGAGGGCGATCCGGTGCTCATGATTCATGGCTTCGCCTCGAGCCACTATGTCAACTGGGTGTCGCCCGGCTGGTTCAAGACGCTCAGCGATGCCGGCTATCGCGCCATCGCCTTCGACAATCGCGGCCACGGCTCGTCGTCCAAGAGTTACGACGAGGCCGATTATACGCCCGCGAAAATGGCTTCGGACGCGGCAGCCCTGCTCGATCATCTCGGCATCGAGCGGGCCCATGTCATGGGCTATTCGATGGGCGCGCGCATTGCGGCCTTCCTGGCACTGTCCGATCCGGACAAGGTGGCGACGTTGGTCTTTGGCGGCCTCGGCATCGGCATGATCGATGGGGTAGGCGATTGGGATCCGATTGCCGCCGCCCTCCTTGCCGAGGATCCGGCCGCGACCACCCATCCACGCGGCCGCTCTTTTCGTGCCTTCGCCGACCAGACCCGCAGCGACCGCCGGGCGCTTGCCGCCTGCATCGTCACGTCACGGGAATTGCTTGGTGAAGAGGATATTGCCCGCATCGCCCAGCCGACGCTGGTCGCGGTCGGTACCACCGACGACATTGGCGGATCGCCGGACGAGCTTGCGGCGCTGATGCCCAACGCCAGGGCCTTCCACATCGAGGGCCGCGACCATATGCTGGCCGTCGGAGACAAGACCTTCAAGCAACGTGTGCTGGAGTTCTACGCCGAAAATCCGCTCTGACGCGCCGGTTTCTTGAGACGAAGCGCCTCGGATCGCGAAATTGACCTAGGACAAGGTCTCCAGCGACCGCGCCATGTTCAGCCTTGCCTTTGGTTCGAAGCGCTGCCTAAACTCCTGCGTGAGAAAAATATGCGGACGGGCAAGGAAGCTTTTTAGCACCGCGCCGCGTCCGGCACGCCATATCGGCTCCTCCACCCAGTCATATTCGCGGCGAACCGCGCGTTCATAGGCATCGAACGCAACCGGATCAGCGCCTAGGATCGAAAGATCCATGTCGAGAAACAGGCTGGCGTCGCGTGTCGCCGCAGCGTCGTCGAAAGGCGGCAACTGGTGCGTGGCGGTGGCGAGGATCATCGCGCTGATGCGCTTCAGGCGGGCGGCATCGGTGCGGCCCGCGAGCTTTTGCTCGGCAAGGGCGGCACTTTGCGCCTCATTGTCCTTGGCCCTGCTGTCGTAGATGGCGTCGTGGAACCAGATCGCCGCTTCGACGGCTTCAGGGTCGTCCAGTTCTCCCTGATAGTCGCGAGCCAGCGCCAGCATTGCCTCGATATGCGCAAGGCCGTGATAGTGGCGTTCCTCGGCGGCGTAGAGCGCCGAAAGCTCGGTTTTCAGCGCGTCGTCGATCAGGGGTTCGTTTTCCATGGCTGCTTGAATTCCCGCGAACCAAATCCATTTGACACAGCACTAAGGAAAATTGAGTTCAATCGTGCTATGATCTGGCTTATATGTGCGGCCCCGATGACAGCAGACTAGCAGGACGCAGGACGAGACGTCGATGAACAGCATCAGCATTTCCCGCCACAACGCGCTGCAGCCGGTCGATCCGATCTGGCGTTCGATCCGCGACGAAGCGATGGAAGCGGTCAACCGCGACCCGCTGCTGGCCGCGTTCCTCTATGCGACGATCCTCAACCAGGAAAGCCTGGAAGAGGCGGTCATTCACAGGATCGCGGAGCGGCTTGCCCATCAGGATATCGGCTCCGATCTCATCCGCCAGACGTTCAAGTCGATGCTCGCCGACGACAAGGACTGGCCGACCACGGTGCGCGTCGACATCCAGGCCTATTATGACCGCGACCCGGCTTGCGACCGGTTCATCATGCCGGTGCTCTACTTCAAGGGCTTTCACGCCATCCAGACCCATCGGCTGGCGCATTGGCTGTGGAATCAGGGCCGCAAGGATTTCGCGCTCTACCTGCAGAGCCGTTCGTCCGCAGTCTTCCAGACCGACATCAATCCGGCCGCGCGCATCGGCAAGGGCATCTTCATCGATCACGCCACCGGCCTCGTCGTCGGCGAGACCGCCGTGATCGAGGACGATGTGTCCATCCTGCACGGCGTGACGCTGGGCGGTACCGGCAAGGCCGGTGGCGACCGCCATCCCAAGATTCGCTATGGCGTGCTGATTGGCGCCGGCGCCAAGATTCTCGGCAACATCGAGATCGGCCATTGCTCCAAGATTGCCGCCGGATCGGTGGTGCTGTCGCCTGTGCCGCACAACAAGACGGTTGCCGGTGTGCCGGCGCGCGTGGTCGGCGAGACCGGCTGCGACCAGCCTTCGCGCCAGATGGACCAGCTTCTGCCGTCGCAGAAGATGGACCACGTCATCAGTTTCGATATCTGATTTGCTGGCAGCTGCCCGGCATGATTGCCCGGCGGCGCTGCCCGCTTCCGGTGCAATAAGGTCGGCTTGCCTTTACATCGCCATTGTCGACGTGCCAGAAGCGCCGTTCAAACGAGCAAGCCGATGATCGGAGAAGACTGTTGAAGCCGGACGAAATCAGAAAGCTGGACGCCTATTTCAAGCGCGTCTTCCAGAACCCCAAGCTTGAGGTCAAGGCACGGCCGCGCAAGGAAGATTCGGCCGAAGTCTATGTCGGCGAGGAATTCCTCGGCATCGTCTTCAAGGATGAGGACGATGGCGACTATAATTTCTCGATGGCGATCCTCGATATCGACCTGGCCTGAGCCCGCAATGCCACGGCAGGCCGCGTAGAGCGCGGCCGGGCCGCTTTTCAGCCGGTCAATGTCGGGTCTTCAGGATTCGCCCCGCCTCTGCCGCGATCGCCGCATCAAGCGTCTGCCAGTCGCCAAGGAATTCCCTCGGGAAGCGATAGGTAAGGCTGAGATCATCCCCGACATGGATGTCCCGCTCGCAAGGAGCCAGCGATTCGCCGGCGCTCGGCCCGCTGAGGCAGCGGGCCACGAACGGGTCCTTGCCAGCGCGCTTGCCGACGACCAGCACCTCGTTCAGATAACCTGATTTCTCATTGAACCCATAGACCGTCGTGCCGCCGGGTCCTGGAATACCGGGCTGGACGATCAGCGCGCTGTAGATCGGCCCGAACCGGCCGCTCATGTCGCGCGACATCATCTGCTGCTCGAAGGACAGGAAGATGATGTTCCTGTTGGCCCCGGCGTGATTGAAATCGTCGCGCGACGCCTCGCTGTAGCCGTCCATCTGGGGATAGCGCAGGTAAAGGTCGAGGCGCGAGGCGATACCGTCGCGCCTGGCCGGCTCGAACCTGATGAAATTGGCCGGCACGGTGATGACGTTGTTGCCGATCACCACCTCGCGCACGGTCGCGTCGTCGGTGTAGCCGGCCATGGCAATGGAGCGGCCGAACCATTTGCCGCCAAGGCTGATGGCTATCGACAGCAAGGCCAGAGCCGCGAACGCGTAGAACACCCGCTTCATCAGCATGGAATCGACCACGGTGAGTTCCGCGCCGTCGGCGATCGCTGCCTGCTTCATCTCGGTCCTCGTCCCACCGCCTGTGCGCCATCCCGGTGTCCGCCATCCCGGTGTCCCCCATCTGGGTGTCTCTTGACGGCACACATCATACGGCACGGCTCTTGCTGCCATCCTGAAGCGACTGTGCGATTTCATGGTAAATGGAGGGTTAATGTGGCCCAGATGGAACTCTTGCTGTTCGCTTTTGTCGTCGGGCTGACGGTTTGCGGGCTGACCGGCTCGACAATGGAGCTGGTATCGGGTCGCAAGGTCGCCTTCACCGAGCCCTATGTGTCGCCCTCGCATGTACTGCGCTCGCTGGCCGTCACTGCCGGCGCCGGGCCATTCATGCTGGTCAACGATGCCCTCGATGCGCGGCGCCAGAACCGCATCTCGACAGCGGCGCTCTTGTCATGCGGCTGCACCGCTATTGCCTGGTCCCTGGCGCTGGGCATCGTCGTGCTTGCCATTGCTTCCTGGGCGCTCCGTCTCCTAGGGCGTAGTGACGATTTAACTACCTGAGCCAGATGGCGATAGCTGCAAGTTTGACAAAGCCCATGAAGTTGGCGAGCAGCTTGTCGTATCGAGTTGCGACGCGGCGGAACTGTTTGAGTTTGTTGAAGAAACGCTCGATGATGTTGCGCTCCTTGTAGAGATCAGCGTCGTAGGGACGCTGATGCTTTCGATTGCGCTGGGGCGGGATGACGACGTCGGCGCCTATTTCTGCGATCTTTTCAAGCAAATGGTCGGCGTCATAGCCCTTGTCGGCGATCGCTGCGCCGGTCTCGAAGCCGTCGACGAGATCATGCGCGAAGGCGATGTCATTACGCTGCCCTGGGCTTGCGATCAGGCGAACCGGTAACCCAAGAGCATCGCCTGCCGCATGGATTTTGGTGCTCAGGCCGCCGCGAGACCGGCCCAGACCTTGGGCATCCGCCCCCCTTTTGACCGGCGCGCACCGGCGGCGTGCTGATGAGCGCGCACAATGGTCGAGTCGATCATCAGCCATTCCAGATCGGCTTCGCGCGCAAGAACCATAAGCATCTCGTCGAGAACGCCCATTTCGATCCAGCGATAGTAGCGCCGCTTCACGGATCGATAGTCGCCGAGCCGCTCGGGTAGATCACGCCAGCGCCCACCCGAGCGGGCCATCCACAGCAGGGCATCGAGGAACTTCCGGTTGTCGGTGCGCGGGCCGCGCTTGCCCTTCGTACCGCCAGGCACAAAGCCCTTGATCCGTTCCCACTGATCGTCTCGAAGCGCATCGCAGTCCATCGCTGACCTCCAAAAATCAGCGTTGAATCTGATTTGCCCTTCCTTGGGAATCCCAACCCGTTAAATCGTCACTACGTCCTAGGGTTTTCACTCTGAGACGATTCGGAGACCGACAATGCCGCTTTATGCAATCGATGGAACGGAGCCCAGCTTCGCCGACGCGGACTCGAATTGGATTGCGCCCGATGCCACGCTGATTGGCGACATCAGGATCGGCCGCAATGCCGGCTTCTGGTTCGGTGCCGTCATCAGGGGCGACAACGAGCCCGTCGTCATCGGCGCCGACACCAATGTGCAGGAACATACTGTCATGCACACCGATCCCGGCTTTCCGCTGACCATCGGACAGGGCTGTACGATCGGCCATCGCGCCATGCTTCACGGCTGCACGATTGGTGACAATAGCCTGATCGGCATGGGCGCCATCCTGCTGAACGGCGCCAGGATCGGCAAGAATTCACTCGTCGGCGCTGGCGCCCTGGTCACCGAAGGCAAGGAGTTTCCGGACAATTCGCTGATCGTTGGTTCGCCTGCCAAGGCGATCAAGGTGCTGGACGACGCCGCGGTCGAGCGGCTGCGGGCCTCGGCCGCGCATTATGTCGCCAATGGCCAACGCTTCAAGGCTGGGCTGAAGAAGGTCTGAACTCTCGGCCGGGACGTGACTTCGGACACGGGTTGCGTCTAACGATCCCGGTCGCCGAGCGCGCGCTCGGCTGTGGCTTCTCTCAACAGCGAAGCGCCCAACTCGAATCCTGCAATCTCTGCTTCTTCAAGGGCTGTCGTGTAGTGATCGATACGAGTCCTCAAAGAAGGGTCCGCGCCTGCGGTGAGAAGCAGGCGGATCGCCTCGGCGTCACGCATGGCTACGCCGTAGTGGAGCGGCGTCCAGTCGTTGACGCCTCGCATGTCCGGATCGGCGCCGTGATCGACGAGGATACGGATGATGTCGACCTTGTCCGCGCGCTCGGTGGACAGCGCCGCGATGATCGAGGGAAATCCGGCATGATCCCCGTAGTTCGGACTGGATCCGGCGTCGAGCAGCGCCGCGACGAAGGCAAGCGGACTCCAGTAGATCGCGTATTCCAGCGGATGGCCAAGACCGAGTTCGAATGGCATGCGCTCGTCGAACCAGCCGGGCGAACCGCCCAAGGCTTTGCCGAGTCCAACGAAGTCACCGGCCTTGAAGGCATCGTCGATCGCCTTGAACAGCCTGTGGCGCTCGCATCGATCTTCCGGGATTTCCAACATCGCCGTGACCCAGGAAGTGAAACCAACGGCCAATTGTGCATCGATCTGTTGCGCGTGGAAAGGCCGGGGCGACGCGATGCACCACGTGTCGTCGGGTCAGTTTTGGCGGCTTCCCTCCAGAAATGGCGGAGCCGGCCCGGGGACGGGGCCGGCTCCTTTGACCCGGTCGTTGGGGACGGGGAGGGTGGGGACTCGACCGGGTTTCTCGTTACGCCCTAGCGGACGCTGGCGACCGCGTCCGAACGGCCGTCGTTGATCGTCACCCAAACGCCGGAATTCTCCGTCGATTGACGCTTGAGATAGGTGTAGTCGGTGTCCGTCCAGGACAGCACCTTGGTTTCCAGATTGTCGAGAATGAACTCGCCGAGGCTGGTGCGCACGGTCAGCACCGCATGGCCGTCGCCATTCGGCTGGCGCGCAACCGTCATCAACAGGTCGCCGGCCGGCACGCCCACATCCATCAGCTCGCGGCGCTTTTCCAGCGCATAGTCCTCGCAATCGCCATAGCCATTGTCCGGGTAGGCCCAGTATTCCTCGACACCGTAGTTTTCCATGTCGGTGCGCGGCTTGACGCGGGTGTTGACCGAATTGTTGATGCTGACGATCGTCGCCCAGAGCTTACGGGTCAGGTCGACCGGCTCTCCCTTGGGGGTCTTCTCGTTGCATTCGCCAGGAATGCGTTCGCAGAATTCATAGTGGCCCACAGGCTGCGTGGTGCGTCCGCCGGTATGCATATAGGCCGGTCCCGCGGCATATGCTGGTCCCCAGGCGGAAAGCTGTATCGCCGTTGCCATCAGCAACAGCCTGCCCCTCGCTTTTTTCATTATTCAGTCTCCCCGTTCGAAGGAGACATTGCCACATGTGGATTTATTTGACGCAAAAGTGCAGAGTAGATATTAAGTAAAACGCCAATAGAATAAACATAAAATTTGAATCATTCGAGTATTGAATTGTTTGGATTGCCGAAGTTGGCCTTCGGCAGATTCGGCCTCGAGCGGACGATCTCGCCATGGCGACCTGCCATCCGAGGAGATATCGATCGCCGCACCCCGGAAATCAAAAAGCCGGCCGCGAGGGCCGGCTTGACGTGCGTACTTTGCTGCCCTGATCAGGCGCGCGGCGTGTTGAATTCGGAATCGAGCGTTTCGGGGCGCTGGATGACGGCGAATTCGATGGCCACGCCATCTTCGAAATGCCGGACGATCTGGCCGCGCATCGTGCCGAGCATGACCTGGACGCCGATCGCCGGTTTGACGTCGATCTCGATCGCGGCGCCGGACAGTGACAGATCGATGATCCGGCACTGATACTGACGGCCGTCGGTGAGCTGCAGCACGCTGGTCGGGTTGCGTGGCGAGACGCGCTCGTGGCGGCGGTCTTCCGGCAGGTCGAGCTCGTGCTTGTTGGCGAGCCATGTCAACTGCGCCGCGAGCTTGTCCTTCTTGCGGTCGGACGCGATCACCGTCATTGCGAAGCCGTCCGGCAACGTGCGCGTCAAGACACCTTCGATGCGGCCGATATGGTCGATATAGGCGATGACTTTCTCGCCGGGCATGCCAATGCGGTCGGTGCGAAGCGCAACGTTGCCGGGCGACATGTCCACGACCTGGCACGGGTGCTCGGTGCGGTCCTCCAGCATGAATCGTCCGTATATCTTGACCCGGACGCGCTGAAAGTTACGCCTTTCGGCTTGGGACGGCGTGTAGTCGACCGCCGCTGACCTCATGACTGCCTACACCCCGTTGGCATCCCGCGCGTCAATGCGAGGGACTTCGTCAGAGAAATACAACAAAGCGGGTTAACAAAGGGGAAAAACGGGTCCGCGGGCCCGTGTGATCATCAACTATCTTCGCGCCCGCCATCGAAGACGACGAGATGGCGGATGCGGCGAGCGTGGCCGAGCGCAGAGATCGTGTCGGGCGTCCCGATCTCGTCGGGAACGAGCGAGGGAACGGCGATCGCCGGACGGTTGTTCAGCAGCTCTTTCTCCGGGTCGATGACGCGTATGGAATCGATCAAGGCGTCGGTGATCGGATCCGCGCCCAGCCAGAACGGCTTCTCAGCGGCGCTGATCACGCCGAGGCAGCGCGGATTCTCAATGCCGCCATCGAGCGGCAAGGCGAGCAATTCGAACTTGTTGGAGCGGCCGTTGCGGCTGAAGCCCTCGAAATTGATCAGCACGACCGATTTCTGGTCGAAAACTCCGTGGATCAGCCGCGAGACCAGCCGTTGATCCTTCTCGCGCCACAGCGAGGGGAAAGAGAACCCCTTGAGTTCGCGGCCGTAGCAGGCGCAGAGCCTGGTGCCGGCCAGACGGAATACCGGCTGTCCGCGCGTGTCCCTTTCCAGGATGAACGTATCGGCCAGCAGCGACTTGATATCGGCCGGCTCGACTTCCGATCGCTTCGGAGCGGGGCGTCCGTCACGCAGGCGGTTCCAATAGTGGAACAGCGTGATCGATCCGTTTTGGTTCATACTAAAAAGCTCCGCGCATTCTGTCGTCTGATGTCCCATCGGTGAACAGAAGGGCGCCCTCCGATGACCTACATGCGTTGGGGAGCAGGAAGCGTGCCAGCGTCGTTAACACTTGTTCACGGGTCGGGGCCGTTAAGGTTAACAACTGGTTTACGTTGCGCCCTGGCAAGCCGTGTGGCACACCAAAACCACTCCAGAAGCGGTCGTTTCGCGACGATCGGCAGCACTTCAGTCAAGAGTTTTAGGGGAGCAGGGGGCTCGACCGGCCGTCCAGGGGAAACCCTGGGCGGCTTCTTTTTTGATTCGCGCCCCTGATTCGGACCGGGACGATTCGCCGTTTGCGGTTCCATCGGCGGTGATCTAGATGCTGGCCAGACCGAACCGGCCCGGACCCGACCGGCCCTGACCGAACCAGCCCGACCGAACCAGCATCGAGTGCGATTGCAGATGAGCGAACCGCAATATCCGTCCGAGCCCGAAACGGCCGAGCCCATGCCGCCACCGGCGCGTGAGCCGGTGTTCAACCTGCCGCCGATCGTGCTGGCGGTGATGGGCATCTGCGCGATCGTCTATCTGCTGCAGCAATATGCGCTGAACGACGTCCAGCAGATGACGCTGCTGTACGACGGAGCTTTTATTCCGGTCCTCTATACCGGCCAATACGGCTTCGACTGGTTCCTTTTTACCCGGCCTTTCACTTACGCCTTCATGCATGGCGGCTTTGCCCATATCGCCATCAACATGGTCTGGCTCGCCGCTTTTGGCTCGCCGCTGGCCAACCGTTTCGGCACGCTCCGGTTCGCGCTGTTCTTTGCCGTCACCGGACTGGCTTCGGTGGCGCTGTTCTGGGCGATGCATCCCTATGGAGAAGCGCCGCTGGTCGGCGCATCGGGCGCCATATCGGGCATGATGGGGGCCGCGGCGCGTTTTGGTTTCCACACCGACCGCTCGGCCGGCAAGGCGGCTTTCGCCGGCCCGGTGCTGCCGGTCGCGATCGTGCTGCGCGCGCGCGGTGTCGTCATCTTCCTCGCCATGTGGATGATCATCAATCTCGCCACCGGCCTTCTCGGATTCGCGCCGGGCATCGACGGCCAGATCGCCTGGGAGGCCCATATCGGCGGCTTTCTCGCGGGTTTCTTCGGCCTGCGCTGGTTCGACAGGGGATGGCAAGCACCAGAATGGGACACCTCCGACCGGACTTGAAATGCAACCGATCACGGCGCACCATGTTCACTCTTATGTGAAAACCGGTCAGCGCAGGAACCGGTTGGCAAAGTAGAGGAGGACGCCATGACGGTTAAGGCCATTCTCGAGCAAAAAGGCCATGACGTATTGACGCTCGGGCCGAACGAAAAACTGAGCGAAGCCATCCGAATCCTCGCCGAGCACAGGATCGGCGCGCTGGTCATCACCAATGGCGATCACAAGATCGTCGGCATCCTGTCGGAGCGCGACATCGTGCGTGTGGTTGCCAGGGAAGGCGGCGCCGCGCTCGATATCCCCGTGCGTTCGGCCATGACGCCGAAGGTGAAGATCTGCAATGAAAACCACACCGTCAACGAGGTGATGGAGATCATGACCAGGGGCCGCTTCCGCCATCTGCCGGTGGAAAAGGACGGCCTGCTGGACGGCATCGTCTCCATCGGCGACGTGGTCAAGCGCCGCATCGAGGACGTCGAGCGCGAGGCGGAGGAAATCCGGGCCTATATCGCCACCGCCTGAGCGGTGATAGGAACCGCCGGCCGAATGCCGGCCGGCGGCGCCAAGACTACCTGTTGTCGAGTTCGGAGCGGACGAATGCGAGCCCGTGCCTTGTGATGCGGTAAGGCCCGCCGCCCGCCGACCGTCGAGACGTCCAAAAAACGCCAGGCCGCGGCTTTGCGCTTGTCTCTTTTGGCGGTTTGCACTAGCGAATGACTTTCACGCCAGACGTGAAAGTCACGCCCAAACGTGAAACTCCCGTCAGAGTCACCGTAATTCGCAGGCCGCCATGTCTCTCATCGATACCCGCACGCCCGACGCCAAACGCCTGATATCAGGCGCAACCGGCGACTGGGAAATCATCATCGGGCTTGAAGTGCATGCGCAAGTGATATCGGAAGCAAAACTGTTCTCCGGCGCTTCGACCGCCTTCGGGGCTGCTCCCAACGCCAATGTCAGCCTGGTCGACGCGGCAATGCCCGGCATGC
This sequence comes from Mesorhizobium sp. B2-1-8, assembly GCF_006442545.2. NCBI lineage: Bacteria > Pseudomonadati > Pseudomonadota > Alphaproteobacteria > Hyphomicrobiales > Phyllobacteriaceae > Mesorhizobium > Mesorhizobium sp. B2-1-8. Next base: position 4,319,564 of record NZ_CP083952.1, on the reverse strand, counting down.
TGCCTGTCATCAACGAGGAATGCGTCAAGCAGGCGATCCGCACTGGCCTGGGGCTGAAGGCGGCGATCAACCACAAGTCGGTCTTCGACCGGAAGAACTATTTCTATCCGGACCTGCCGCAGGGCTACCAGATCTCGCAGTTCAAACAGCCGATCGTCGGCGAGGGCACGGTCATCGTCTCGGTCGGTCCCGACCGCCAGGGCGAGTTCGAGGACATCGAGGTCGGCATCGAGCGCCTGCACCTGGAGCAGGATGCCGGCAAGTCGATACACGACCAGCATCCGACCATGTCCTATGTCGACCTCAACCGCTCCGGCGTGGCCCTGATGGAGATCGTGTCGAAACCCGACCTGCGCTCCGGCGACGAGGCCAAGGCCTATGTGACCAAGCTGCGGACCATCATGCGCTATCTCGGCACTTGCGACGGCAACATGGACGAAGGTTCCCTGCGCGCCGACGTCAATGTCTCGGTGCGCCGGCCAGGTGGCGAATTCGGCACCCGCTGCGAAATCAAGAACATGAATTCGATCCGCTTTATCGGCCAGGCCATCGACTACGAGGCGCGCCGGCAGATCGCCATCCTCGAGGACGGCGGCAAGATCGATCAGGAAACGCGGCTGTTCGACGCCGTCAAGGGCGAGACGCGCTCGATGCGCTCGAAGGAAGAGGCGCATGACTATCGCTATTTCCCCGATCCCGACCTTCTGCCGCTGGAATTCGACCAGGCCTATGTCGATGCCTTGGCCAAGGAATTGCCGGAACTGCCCGATGACAAGAAAGTGCGGCTGATCTCCTCGCTCGGTCTCTCGACCTACGACGCCGCGATCCTGGTTTCGGAAAAGCCGATCGCCGATTATTTCGAGAAGGTAGCGGCCGGGCGTGACGGCAAGCTCGCCGCCAACTGGGTCATCAACGATCTGCTGGGCGCTCTCAACAAAGCCGGCAAGGACATTGAATCTGCTCCTGTTTCGCCCGACCAGCTCGGTGCGGTCATCGACCTGATCAAGGAAGGCACCATCTCCGGCAAGATCGCCAAGGACCTGTTCGAGATCGTCTGGAACGAGGGCGGCGACCCGCGCCAACTGGTTGAGAGCCGTGGCATGAAGCAGGTCACCGACACCGGAGCCATCGAGAAGGCGGTCGACGAGGTGATCGCGGCCAATCCCGACAAGGTCGAACAGGCGCGCGCCAAGCCGACCATGGCCGGCTGGTTCGTCGGCCAGGTGATGAAGGCGACCGGCGGCAAGGCCAATCCGCAGGCCGTCAACGACCTCGTCAAGGCCAAGCTGGGCATCGAGTAAGCATGTTCGTCCGCACCGCCGGAGACCGCGACCTCGCAGCCGTACGGGCGTTGCTGGTCGAGACCTGGCATGCCACCTATGACGCGATTTACGGTGCCGAGCGGGTCACCGAGATCACCAATGAATGGCACTCGATCGCTTCGTTGAAGGCCAGGTTGGCAAAGCCGACCAGCGAGTTCCTCGTTGCCGATGATGGCAAGCGCATTGGCGGCATGGCGTTTGCCGAAGCCGTCGGAGACGGCGGCGTGGTCATGCTCAGGCAGCTCTATGTGCTTCCCTTGCTGCAGGGTCGAGGTATCGGCGGCATGCTCCTCGACGAAATCATCGAGAGTTTTCCGGAAGCCCACCGCATTCGGCTCGAAGTGGAAGAGAAGAACGGCCGAGCCGTTGCCTTCTATCAGGCCAATGGCTTCGTCCAGGCCGGCCGCACCGAGAATTGCGGCTCCGCGGGCTCGGCCATCCCGGCGCTGATCTATGAACGGGTACTTGCCGCCTGAGCACCATGGCGGCGTGATCACCTTCGCGCGAGCGCGAGACCCGGGCTCTGTTTTCGTTTGACGGCCCTGATGTGCGGCACCAAAGCTGCAAAGGCCGACCCGCGCGAAGCCGGAATAAACCGGCATGCGCAGGACGGCTTTTGGGGGGAACCATGCCAAGTCTGCCGGAACTGATGCCGACCGAGGTGTCGGACGAAACTTTTGGTGGCGTCACCTATCACATAGCGGGCGAACTGGTGCCTGTGCTTTCCGTCGACGTGACGCGGATGCCCGTCTATTTCGAGCACCACATCCTGTTGTGGAAGAATTCCACGATCTCCATCGGCCTGAAATCGCTGAAGGGTGCGCTGAAGCGCATGATGGCCGGCATGCAGATTTTCGTCACCGAGGCGTCAGGGGCGGGCATCATCGCCTTCAGCCGCGACGGGCCGGGTCACATCGTGCCGATTCACCTGCTGCGAGGCGAGGAGATCCAGGTCCGCGAGCACCAGTTTCTCGCCGCCACCAGCAATGTCGACTACACATTCGAGCGTGTACGCGGCCTGGCGACGATGCTGTTCGGCCAAAGCGGCTTCTTCATCGACCGGTTTCGCGGCGATGCCGGTGACGGCATCGTCTGGCTGCACGGCTACGGCAACGTTTTTGAAAAGACGCTCGCTCCGGGCGAAACCATAGACATCGAGCCCGGCGGCTGGCTGTTCAAGGATGCCTCGGTCAGGATGGAAACCAAGATCGACCGGCTGTCGAGCGGCTTCTTCGGTGCCAACATGAATTTCATCGTCAACCGCTTCACCGGCCCGGGCAGGGTCGGTATCCAGTCGATGTACCTGCATATGCCAACCGAGGAGTAGGTCAGGGAGCCGCAGGCGGGACGGATGGAGGCCGGAGCAATTCCAGGAAAGGTCCGTAGCGCTTTCCCCAGGGAATTGCGTGAAAACAAAGAGTTGGAGCGGTTCGTCGATTCTATCAAACGCTGAACCGCTCCAGGATCAGCGCGAACGCAGCGGCGGCGACGGCTCGCGCATCAGCAGTTAGAGGTCCCGCTGTGCGCCTGACGCCGGCGGCGTCGCGCCTGCAAACGGCGATCGAGAGTGCGAACGCCGATCAGGCGGTGGGAACTTCGACATTGTCGATCAGCCTGGTTTTTCCCAGCCAGGCGGCGGCGAGAAGGCGGCCGGCGCGGTCGTGCCGCCATGGCGTAAGTGTCAGGCTTTCGCGGGCCTCGACATAGTCGACCTTCTGGAAGCCGGCGGCGATCAGGGCGCGGCTTGCTTCGGCGATCGTTTCCTCTCGACCTGCGCCCGCTGCCAGCGCCGCTGCCGCCTTGCGCAGGACAAGGTTGAGCCGACGGGCGATCTGGAGTTCGGCTTCATCGAGATAGGCGTTGCGCGACGACATGGCGAGGCCATACGCGTCACGTATGGTCGGCGCGCCGATGATATCGACGGGCAGGTCGAGGTCGTGGCAAAGCTGCCTGACGACGCAAAGCTGCTGGTAATCCTTTTCGCCAAAGATGGCGAAGTCGGGTGCAGCCTGCAGGAGAAGTTTGGCCACCACGGTGGCGACGCCGTCGAAAAAGGTGGGGCGAAAGTCCGTCTCGAGCCCGGCTGACGGGCCGCCGACCGAGATTTTCGTGGCAAAACCGGCGGGATACATCTCGCTGACGTCAGGCGTGAAGGCAAGATCGGCCTTGGCCGTCGCCAGCATGTCGAGGTCGCGCGCCAACTGGCGCGGGTACTTGTCGAGATCCTCGCTCGGCGCGAACTGCGTCGGATTGACAAAGATCGACACCACGCAGCGATCCGCTCTTTCGAGGGCGATCTTGACCAGCGAAAGATGCCCGTCATGCAATGCGCCCATGGTCGGCACCAAGGCGATGCGCAGCCGATCGCGCCGCCAGTCGAGGATTCGCGCGCGAAGCGCGGCAACGCTGTCGACGACGTCGGCCCGGCTCATGCTTCATCCCCGTCATTTGTTCTCGAGAAGACATGGGTAGGACCGGGGAAATCGCGGTCCCGCACCTCCGATGCGTAGCGCTCGGCGGCATGCGCGATCACACTGCGCAGGTCGGCATATTGCTTGACGAATTTAGGCACCCGATCGACCGTCAGCCCGACCATGTCGTCGATGACCAGGATCTGGCCGTCGCACTCGCCGCTGGCGCCGATGCCGATGGTTGGAATGGCGATGCGGCGGGTGATGTCCGCGGCGACCGTCTCTATCGTTCCTTCGATGACCAGGGAAAACGCACCGGCCTTCTCGACCGCGAGCGCGTCGGCGATCAGGGCGGCCACATTCTCGTCCGTGCGGCCCTTGATCTTGTAGCCGCCATCCTTTTCCACCGATTGCGGCTGCAGGCCGATATGGCCCATGACTGGGATCTCGGCGGCCACGATCGCCGCTATCTGAGCGGCCATGTCGACGCCTCCCTCGAGTTTCACCGCCTGGCAACCGGTCTCGCCAACGATGCGCCGCGCCGAGGCCACGGCCTGCGCGGCTGAATCCTCATAAGTGCCGGCCGGCATGTCGACGACGACGCAGGCCGTGGCCGAGCCCCGCATCACGGCTTGGCCGTGCGCGATCATCATGTCCAGCGAGGCGCCCCGCGTCGTCTCATGGCCATGCAGGACCATGGCCACACTGTCTCCGACCAGGAGCAGGTCGACATGGGGATCGAGCAGGCGGGCGATCGGGTAGGTGTAGGCGGTGAGGCACACGATCGGCATGCCGCCCTTGCGGCGGCGAATCAGGTCGGCGCCGATGCGAATGTCGGTGGTCGGCAATTGCGCGGCCAATCGTCGCCTCCTTCAGCCCCCGGCCGGACGGGATTTCCGGACGGGCGCGCAGAGCTTTAGAAAGAGTGGCAACGCTTGGCAAGCGCGCATCCGGTCACCCCCGGGGATCAAAGGCTTGTGTCGGGTCCCTGGCGCGCCATTTGCGCGCTCCCCATGGCAAAACTCTTGCCTTCCCGAAAGCCTGACGCCATAAGCAGGAAACGGGCGCCGCCAGCGCGAGGGTTCTGAGATGAAGACTTTCCTGACGCAGTTTTTCACTTGGTGGAACAGCCAGACGCTGGGAACGCGCCTGCACACCTGGCGGTACGGCAAGAAGGTCGGCCAGGACGAGGCCGGCAATGTCTACTACGAAGGCGGCATCGATTCGGAAGGCCGTACGCGCCGCTGGGTCATCTACCGCAACTATTCGGAAGCTTCGGCCATTCCGCCGGGCTGGCACGGCTGGATTCACCATCGGGTCGATGTCGCTCCCCCCAGCGACGACTACCGGCCGCGCGATTGGCAAAAGCCACATTTGCCCAATCTGACCGGCACGCCAGCGGCCTATCGTCCGAAGGGCTCGGTGCTGACCAATCAACATCGCCCGCAGGTCACCGGCGACTACGACGCCTGGACGCCGGGGTCGTAACGGCGCGGGTTGTAACGGTAAGGTGCAGGCCGGTCCTTTATCGCCACAATTGGTGTTTAGCTGCTTGCTGATCAGAAAACGGCGACTAGCCTTGGCGATCGACGGAATCACCTGGGCGCGAACCACCGGTACCCCTGCATGAGCTTTTTCAACCTGATATCGACGGGCGGCCTGACGCTAGCCGCCAGCCTCGCCGTCAGCACTATCGCCTTTGCGGCTTCACCCGCACCTGCACCCGCGGCCCCGGCGCCGGCTGCGCCCGCGGGATCGGATCGGATCACCAATCCGGTCGCCGAGTTCGCCGGCATCGACAAGATCACCGGCCGCATCATCACCTTCGATGTCTATATCGACGAGACGGTGCAGTTCGGCGCCCTGCAGGTGACGCCACGCGTCTGCTATTCCCGGCCGCAGAACGAAGAGCCGAAGACCGACTCCTTCGTCGAGGTCGACGAGATCACGCTCGACCGCAAGATCCGCCGCATCTTCACTGGCTGGATGTTCGCCGAAAGCCCTGGGCTCAATGCTGTCGAACATGCCGTCTATGACGTCTGGCTGAAGGCGTGCAAGCAGAAGTCGGATGTGCCGGCGCCCGATGCCGGCAAGAGCGGTGCGACCAAGGCCGACGGGGCGAAAGCCGACGCGTCGAAGCCAGCCGCGGCCACAGTCGGTCCGGACGCGGCACAGCCCGACGACGCCGCGGAACCCAATACGACGGACACCAACAACTGATCTCTTGGAACCGCCATGGCTGGCGCGCGTTGGACAATCACCACGCGCGTGGAGGACACGCCAATGTCGGACAGCAAGCGGATCATGGCCAACAAGGCCGAGTTGCTGGAACTCGAAAAAGGTTTCTGGACCGGTGACGCCGCCTACTATGCTGCCAATGTCGATAGCGAATGCCTGGTGGCGTTTCCGCAGATGGCACAGGCGATGGACAATGCCGATCTGGCCAAGACCGCAACCAAACCCAACCGCTGGCGCGACCTCGACATCGAGCTCAAGGGAATAATCGAACCCGGTAGCGATATCGTCATGCTGACTTACGAAGCGCGCGCGACGAGGGAGAATGGCGAGCCCTATGCGGCGCTGGTCAGCACCGGCTACGTCCATCGCGCCAACGGCTGGAAGATGATGTTCCATGCGCAGACGCCGCTCGAGGCTTCGCCCAAATCGCCCAAATAGGCCTTGATCCCTACGGAAAAAAGACCGCTTCACCTTTCAGCGCGTCGGCCAGCATCTTTTCGTATTTGCCGCGCGGCACGTCTACCGCGCCGAAGCGCTTCAGGTGCTCGGTGGTGAACTGCGTATCGAGGAGCGCGAAACCGCGTGCCTTCAGGCGCTCGACGAGATGCACGAGGCAGGTCTTCGACGCGTCCGTTTCTTTGGAAAACATGCTTTCCCCGAAAAACACCCGCCCGAGCGAGACCCCATAGAGCCCGCCGACCAGACGCCCCTCGCGCCATGCCTCGACCGAATGGCAGTGTCCCATCCGGTGCAGTTGCACATAGGCTTCGCGGATCGGCGCGTTGATCCATGTCGAGCGGCGCTCCTCGCGCTTTTCGGCACAGCCGTCGATCGTCGCCTCGAAATCGAAGTCGAAACGGATGTCGAACGGGTGCCTACGGATCGTCTTCTTCAGGCTTTTGGGCGTGTGAAAGCCATCGAGCGGAATGACGCCCCGCGTCTCCGGTCGCACCCAGAAGACCTCGGGGTCACCAGCACTCTCGGCCATCGGAAAGACGCCCGAGGCGTATGCCTTGAGCAGAAGGTCGGTGGGAATGCGATAGCCTGGCGCGTAGGGACGGGTCATCGCGTCATTATAGCGGCAAGTTGGGGCTATTCGCCCTTGGCCAGATATTTTTCCAGCCAATGGATGTCGTAGTCGCCATTGGCGATGTCGGCATTCCCAACGAGATCGCGAAACAGCGGCAACGTCGTCTTGATGCCGTCGACGACGAATTCGTCGAGCGCCCGGCGCAGCCGCATCATGCATTCGACGCGATTGCGCCCATGCACGATCAGCTTTCCGATCAGGCTGTCATAGTAGGGCGGGATCTTGTAGCCGGAGTAGACACCGGAATCGACGCGGATGCCGAGGCCGCCGGGCGTGTGGAAATGGGTGATAGTGCCGGGCGAGGGGGTGAAGGTGCGCGGATCCTCGGCATTGATGCGGCATTCGATGGCGTGGCCGTTGAACTTGATGTCTTCCTGCCTGACCGAAAGGCCGCCGCCGGAAGCGACGCGGATCTGCTCGTGGACTAGATCGATGCCGGTAATCGCTTCCGTCACCGGATGCTCGACCTGGAGGCGCGTGTTCATCTCGATGAAATAGAACTCGCCGTTCTCGTACAGGAACTCGATGGTGCCGGCGCCAGAATAGCCGAGATCGGCAATCGCCTTGGCGCAGATGCCGCCGATGCGCGACCGTTCCTCGGCGTTGAGCGCCGGCGAATTGGCCTCTTCCCAGACTTTCTGGTGGCGCCGTTGCAACGAACAGTCGCGCTCGCCGAAATGCACGCCGTGGCCAAAGCCGTCGCCGAACACCTGCACCTCGATGTGGCGCGGTTTCTCCAGGTATTTCTCGATGTAGACCGCGTCGTCGCCGAAGGCCGCGCCCGCTTCCGAGCGCGCCGTCTGCAAGGCGATCTCGAGGTCTGTCTCGGTATGCGCCACCTTCATGCCGCGCCCGCCGCCGCCGGCCGACGCCTTGATGATGACGGGATAGCCGATCTCGGCGGCGATGCGCCTGGCTTCCTTCTCCTCGGTCACCGCGCCATCGGAACCCGGCACCACCGGAATGCCGAGGCGTTTTGCCGTGCGCTTGGCCTCGATCTTGTCGCCCATGACGCGGATGTGGTCGCCGGACGGGCCGATGAAGGTGATGTTGTGGGCCGCCAGAATGTCGGCGAACTTGGCGTTCTCCGACAGGAAGCCGTAGCCCGGATGCACGGCGTCGGCGCCAGTGATCTCGCAGGCCGCGACGATCTGGTGGATGTTGAGATAGCTGTCGCGCGACGGCGGCGGACCGATGCACACGCTCTCGTCGGCGAGCCTGACATGCATGGCGTCAGCGTCGGCGGTCGAATGCACCACCACGGTCTGGATGCCGAGTTCCTTGCAGGCACGCAGCACCCGAAGCGCGATTTCGCCGCGATTGGCGATGAGGATCTTCTGGAACATCCGGTCGGCTCTACTCGATCACGACGAGCGGCATGCCGTATTCGACCGGCGTGGCGTCCTCGAACAGGATCGCCGTCACGGTGCCGGCGCGTGGCGAGGGGATCTGGTTCATTGTCTTCATCGCCTCGATGATCAGCAGCGTCTGGCCTTCCTTGACCTTCTGGCCGATCTCGATGAACGGCTTGGCGTCCGGCGAGGGCGCGAGGTAGGCGGTGCCGACCATGGGCGAAGGGACGGCGTTCTTGGACACGTCGACCGCCGCCGGGGCAGCCGCGGCGACAGATTGGGCGGCCGCTGCCGGCGCATAGGTCGGTTGCGGTGCGGCGATCGCATGGACGGTGGGCGCCTGCCGCGACACCCGCACTTTCAGGTCGCCGAGTTCAACCTCGATCTCGGTCAGGTTGGTGTCGTTCAGTATGCCCGCGAGATCGCGGATCAGTTGCTGGTCAACACCGGTCTTCTTTATCGACATTTTCGAGCCTTCTGTTTGTTGGCCGGTCATAGGCGTGCGGCCAGCGCTTGCAGCGCCAGCGTGTAGCCGAGCGGCCCAAAGCCACAGATCATGCCGACAGCGACCGGCGCGACCATGGAGACGTGGCGGAACGGTTCCCGCGCGTGGATGTTGGAAAGGTGAACTTCGGCGACCGGCAGCGGCGCGATCGAGCGGATGGCGTCGTGGATGGCGATCGAGGTATGGCTATAGGCGCCTGGGTTGATGACGATGCCTGCGGCTTTGTCGCCGGCTTCCTGGATCCAGTCGACAAGATCGCCTTCATGGTTCGACTGGCGGAAATCGATCTCGATCCCAAGCGATTTGCCTGCCTGCTTGCAGTCGTCCGCGATGGCTGCGAGCGTCTTGCCGCCATAGATGCCCGGCTCGCGCTTGCCGAGCGCGTTGAGATTGGGACCGTTCAGGACGAAAACCGTTTTCAAAAAAGCCGACCTTTTCCGGCGCCAGCGTCAAGCCGGCGCGCTGGGCCTCTATACCGGGCATAGTCGTCCGCGGAAAGAGCGCAAGTGCGTTCTTTCACTGTCCACAACAGGCCGAAATGCGCCCGTGAAGAAAACCGCTTGCCGGTCAAAGCGCGGCTTTCGCCGCCTCGATCTTTTCGGCAAGCACTTCCTGCCCGAGCGCCCCGAATACGACCTCGTTGCCGACGACGTAGGAAGGGGTTCCGGTGATCTGCAGCTTGTTGGCAAGATCGTAAGTCTTGGAGAAGGCCTGGGGGATCGACGCGTCCTTCATCTTCTCGCGCAGCGTCGCCTCGTCGGCGCCGAGCGAAAGCGCGATCTTGATCGCCGTTGCCTCGGTGGCGCGCCCCTGGCCGCCGAGCAGCGCATTGTGGAACGCGCCGTACTTCTCCGGCATCATCATGTGGAACGCCATCGAAACGACGCTGGCCTTCTGCGAATCCGGGCCCAGGATCGGGAATTCCTTGAGGACGAAGCGCAGATCCGGATCGGACTTGGTCAGCGCCCGCATGTCCTCGATGGCGCGTTTGCAGAAGCCGCAATTATAGTCGTAGAACTCGACGATCGTGACCTTGCCGTTCGGGTTGCCGACGACCCCGTCGAAAGTGGAGTTGAAGATCTGGTCCTTGGCGTTCTTGATGACGCCGAGCGCCGCGAGCCGCTGTTCCTCCTTCTGCTTGGCTTCGAGCGCATCCTGCACTTCGAGCAGCACTTCCGGATTCTTCAGCAGATAGTCGCGGATGATTCCCTCGACCTCGGTGCGGTCGATTTTAGTGTCGGCCACGGCCGTCTGGACGGGCTGAGCCGCCTGGACAGGCTGTGCCGTTCCGGCCTTCGCAATCTGCGGACTGCCGGCCACGAAACCGAAAGCCAGCATGGCAAGGGCGACCGCAACCCCTGTGGTGCCCAGCAGCAGTGCCTTTTTCATCGTTCTCGTTCCTTCTGCCTGTTTTCCGGTCTGTCGCAGCACGCGGCCGGAGGGTTCATGAAATTACTGGCTCTTGCCTGATGATTTGTAGTTAATGATGTCCTGGGCGCGTATCCAGCGCGGCTCGCCGCGCTTCATCTGCTGTTGCGCCCGCATGGCGAAGATCTTCGCATCCTTGTAGTCGCCGGAATAGAAGTGGCCTTCGGCGGTGGCAAGGTCGGCCCCCGGTATGTCTCCCAGCTTGCCGTAAGCCTGCGCCAGATAACGATACCCCGTGGAATTTTCCTTGTCGCGCCCCAGGCCATTGTTGATCTGTACGACGGCTTTCTTGAGCGAGTCGGGCGTGCCGACCGCCATCAGCGCCTGGCCAAGCGAGACAGGCAGCAGTCCGGATCGTGCCGGATCGAGGCTGACCGCTTTGGAATAAGCGTCGGCCGCATCTCCAGGTTTGTTCGCTTTCAGCAATATGTCGCCGCGCAGCTCCTGGAAGTAGGCATTCTTGGGCTGCGCCTTGATCAGGGCGTTGGTCTTGGCGAGCGCCGAGGCGAGATTGCCGTAGAGATAGGTCGACTGGGCATCGCCATAGAGCGCCGCCATGCTGCCCCGCATCTTCTGCATCAGCCGCGCCGCGGCGGCCTGGCCTTCCATGTAGACGGCAATCTTCACCCGCATCATGTCATGGCGCTGCTGCAGCGTCGGCGGGTCGAGCGTGTCGACGTTGGGGCTTTGCTTGACCAGCACTTCGAGGTTGGCGATGCGGTCCTGCGGCATGGGATGGCTGATCCGGTAGGGATCGACCTGCGCGCCCGACAGCGACAGCGCGGTCTGGAAGCGGTGGAAGGTCTTCAGCATGCCCATGCCGGACTGGCCGGTGGCGTTGAGATAGGTGATCGCCGAGCGGTCGGCCGTGATTTCCTCGGTGCGCTGATAGGCGAGGATGCTGCGCTGCGCCATCTCGCCGCCGCCAGCCGCAACGCCCATGCCGGCGCCGGCAAGGCCGCGGCTGTTTGTGGTCGCGCCGGCAACCATGGCGCCGGCGCCGAGCAAAGTGGCGATGATGGCCATGGTCTTGGCGCGTTCGAGCTGTTCGCGTAGTTTCTGTTGGTGGCCGCCGGCGATATGCCCGGCTTCGTGCGCGATGACGCCGATGATCTCGTTCGGCGTCTCAGCCATCATCAGCGCGCCGGTGTTGATGAACAGACGGCGCCCGGTGACGAAGGCGTTGAAGCTGGAATCGTTGACCAGCACGATGTCGATGCCGTCATTCGCGAGCCCGGCCGCCCTGAAGATCGGCCGCGCATAATCGCGCACCAGAGCTTCGATCTCGGCGTCGCGTACCACTGGCACGCCCTGGGCGAAGGCGGTCGCCGAACCGGCCACCGCAACCGCGGCGGCAAGCGAAATCGTCGCGAAGACACGCGCTGTCTTGGCAATCGTCGATCTGGATCGGCTCAACATAATGTGTCGACTGGTAGACGAGCGGGCGAAAGATGAAAAGTCGGCGCCGGAAAAACTTCCTCAACTTGTGATCCTAACATCAATCGGGCATTTGTGCGGCGCATGCGTCAGGACCTGGCGCGCTCAATCCTCGGACAGGGATAAAAATGGTCGTTTCGCTCTCCCATCGCGGCAATGTCGAGCCGTTCCACGCCATGGATGTGCTGGCCGAGGCGAACCGGCTAAAAGCGGCCGGCATACCGGTGATTTCCATGGCGGTTGGCCAGCCATCCGATCCAGCGCCGGTACGAATTCGCGCCGCTGCGGCCAAGGCGCTGGAGGACGGACGCATAGGCTATACCGACACCTTGGGTCTTGCCTCGCTGCGCAAGGCGATCGCCGGGCATTACGCGGACCACTATGGCCTCGATGTCGACCCCGGCCGGATCGGGGTAACCACCGGATCGTCGGCGGCCTTCAATCTCGCCTTTCTGGCGATGTTCGATCCGGGCGACCGGGTCGCCATCGCCGCGCCCGGCTACCCCGCCTATCGCAACATCATGGCAGCCCTTGGCATCGACGTGGTCGAAATCGAACTCGGTGACGCGGCTTATCTGCACGCCGGCCATCTGGAGGCCGCGCATCGCGAGAAGCCGCTGAAGGGCGTGCTGTTCGCAAGTCCGGCCAATCCGACCGGCGCTGTCATACCGGCCGACGAACTGGCGATCCTGGTCAACACGGCGGAATCCTTTGGCATCGCCGTCATTTCCGATGAGATCTACCATCGGCTGGCCTATGGCGCCCCGGACACCACGGCACTCGCCTTTAGCAACAGCGTGACGGTGATCAACTCCTTCTCGAAATACTACTGCATGACCGGCTGGCGCATCGGCTGGATGGTGTTGCCGGACGAACTCGTGCGCCCCGTCGAGCGGATCGCCCAGAGCCTCTACATCTCGCCGCCGGAGCTGTCGCAGATCGCGGCGATCGAGGCCTTTGCCGCAACCGAGGAATTGGAGGCGGTGAAACGACGCTATGCCTGGAATCGCGAGCTCTTGATGAAGCGACTCCCGGAGTTGGGTTTTCCCCTGGCGGCGCCCATGGATGGCGCCTTCTATGCCTTTTGCGATGTCACCCGGCACAGCAATGACAGCATGGCCTTTGCCCGCAAGATGCTGGCCGAAGCGCATGTGGCGGCGACGCCCGGCCGCGACTTCGACACCCGGGCTGGGCACCGTACGATGCGGTTTTCCTATGCCGGCAGCCACGACGACATGGTCGAGGCGCTGGCACGCATCGAACGCTGGTTGAGGTAGCGCTATGCCGGAGCTCGAACAGGCGCTGGCGGAAGTCGCGGCGGAAATGGCTGAACGCACCGATCGCGGCGATGTCGCGACCTACATTCCCCAACTGGGCAAGGTCGACCCGAAGAAATTCGGCATCGCGGCCGTCACCAATGATGGTCGCACGCTGGTGGCCGGCGATGCCGACCAGGTTTTTTCGATCCAGAGCATCTCGAAGGTGTTCGCCCTGACGCTGGCGCTCGGCAATGTCGGCGACGCGCTGTGGGAGCGGGTAGGGCGTGAGCCCTCCGGCAACCCGTTCAACTCGATTGTCCAGCTCGAGCATGAGAACGGCATTCCGCGCAATCCGTTCATCAATGCCGGCGCCATCGTCATTTCCGACATCCTGCTTGCCGGCCACCAGCCGCGCGAGGCGATCGGCGAGATCCTGCGCTTCATCCAGTTCCTCTGCGACGACGAGACAATCATCATCGACCGCGAGGTCGCGGCCTCCGAACGCGCCACCGGCTACCGCAACTTTGCGCTCGCCAATTACATGAAGTCCTTCGGCAATCTCCACCATGCGCCGGAACTGGCGCTGGGCGTCTATTTTCACCATTGCGCCATCGCCATGAGCTGCCGGCAGCTGGCAATGGCCGGCCGCTTCCTCGCCAATGGCGGCAAGAACCCGGCGACGGGGCATTCCGTGGTCTCGGCTGAGCGGGCGCGGCGCATCGGCGCCATGATGCTGACCTGTGGCCACTATGACGGCTCGGGCGATTTCGCCTTCCGCGTCGGTATTCCCGGCAAGAGCGGCGTCGGCGGCGGCATATTGGGCATCGTGCCGGGTATCGCCTCGCTCGCCGTCTGGTCGCCTGGCCTCAACGCCAACGGCAATTCCAAGCTGGGTTCGATCGCGCTGGAAAAGCTCGCCAGGATGATGAACTGGTCGATCTTCGCGCCATAGGGATCACGACCTGCCGGACATGAAAAATCCCGCGCCGTTCGTTTCGATCGGCGCGGGATTCTTTTTTTGTCAGAAAATCAATTCAACAGTTTGAAAAGCTTAGAAAAACCCTTTCCGCTGCCACCAACCGGCACGCTTCGGCTTTTCTTCGGCCTTGGCTTCGGGCTCATCGGCCACCGTCGAGGAAACCACCGGCACGACAGGTGTATCGGCGGCTGCCGCCTTGCGGCGTGATGGCCGGGCCTTGGGTGTCTCCCCCGTGACCGCTGCCTCGTCCGATGCCATGGCTGGCGTCTCGGCGGGTGCCTGCACGGCCATTTCCGCGGTCGGCTCCTCGGCGGCGGCTTCGGCGGCTGCCTTCTTCGGCTTGACTGCGCGGCGCGGCTTCTTGGGCTTCTCGGTGCTCGGCGCCTCATCGCTCACGGCAGCCGCCGGTTCTTCGACGGCAGCGGCAGCCACCGGCTCGATCGACACAGGCTCGCTTAGGGAAGCGTCAGCCTCGGCAGGCTCGGTTGTTTCACCGGCTTCCGCCTCGGTCTCGCCTTCGCCGTCTTCGCGACGGTTGCGCTTGCCGCCGCGTTTGCCGCGCCGGCGCTTCTTGCCCTGGCCATCGTCGGATGCTTCCGCCGTTTCGACGGTCTCGCTTGCGGCGCCCGCGGCCTCGTCGTCTGTCTCGGCGTCGTCATGATCCGCCGCGCTTTCCGACGCGGAGAAGCCGTCATCTGGCGTGGAGAGAGAAGTGCCGTCCGTCGGGGCGCCATGCTCGCGGTCGCGATCCTTGCCGCCGCGCCGCCTGCGACGCTTGCGGCGCTTGCGGTCGCGGCCTTCGCCTTCCTCGCCGGATCTGGGCTGCTGATGCTGCGACGGCTGGGCGTGCCGTGGTTGCTCGGCTTGAGCCGGCGCTTCGTCTTCCTCCTCGACGACGACGATCTCGTCCTCGGGCTCTTCCGGCTCGACATAGGCCGGCAGACTGCGCACCTCGACGAAGCCTTCCGGCTTCTCGGCCAGTGCCCCGCGGAAGATCGCATAGTGCTGCGCGCCGACCGTATCGTCGGCCTCGATGGTGACGGTCAGGCCGAAGCGGCTTTCCAGCTCCACCAGCGTGCCGCGCTTGTGGTTGAGCACGTAGAGCGCGGTCGCGGCCGGCGTGCGTACCGTGATGTGGCTGCGCGAATCCTTGAGCAGGAATTCCTCGATCGCCCGTACCACCATCAGCGCCACCGACGAATCGGAGCGCACATGCCCGGTGCCGCCGCAATGCGGGCACGGCTTCATGGTCGATTCCAGCACGCTGGCGCGGATGCGCTGGCGCGACATCTCCATCAGGCCGAAATGCGAGATGCGGCCGACCTGAATGCGTGCGCGGTCGTTCTTGAGGTGATCCTTCAGCCGCTTCTCGACGGAGCGGTTGTTGCGGTTCTCCTCCATGTCGATGAAGTCGATGACGATCAGCCCGGCAAGGTCGCGCAGCCTGAGCTGGCGGGCGACTTCCTCGGCCGCTTCCAGATTGGTGTGGAGCGCGGTGTCCTCGATCGAGTGCTCCTTGGTGGAGCGTCCCGAATTGACGTCGATGGCGACCAGCGCTTCGGTCTGGTTGATGATGATGTAGCCGCCGCTCTTCAGCGTCACTTGCGGCTGCAGCATGCGGTCGAGCTGCGCCTCGATGCCGTTGCGCACGAAGATCGGCGTCGTGTCGCGGAACGGCTGAACCACCTTGGCGTGGCTCGGCATCAGCATGCGCATGAAGTCCTTGGCTTCGCGGTAGCCCTCTTCGCCGGAAACCAGAATCTCGTCGATATCCTTGTTGTAGAGATCGCGCACCGAGCGCTTGATCAGGCTGCCTTCTTCATAGACGAGGGCAGGGGCGGTGGACTGGAGCGTGAGATTGCGCACGTTCTCCCACAGTCGCATCAGATATTCGTAGTCGCGCTTGATCTCGGCCTTGGTGCGGCTCTCGCCGGCGGTGCGCAGGATGACCCCCATGCCTTGCGGCACTTCGAGATCGGCAACGACTTCCTTGAGGCGCTTGCGGTCGACCGCGCTGGTGATTTTGCGCGAAATACCGCCGCCGCGCGCCGTGTTCGGCATCAACACCGAATAGCGTCCGGCGAGCGACAGGTAGGTGGTGAGCGCCGCGCCCTTGTTGCCACGCTCTTCCTTGACGACCTGCACCAGCAGGATCTGCCGGCGCTTGATCACTTCCTGGATCTTGTACTGGCGGCGCACCGGCTTGCGGCGGTTGCGCACTTCCTCGAGTGCATCCTCGGCGCCGACGGATTCGATCTCATGATCGTCGGGATGGGAAGAGGATACTTCCTCGAGCATCCCGCGATCATTGTCGCTGGAAGTGGCTTCGCTGCCCTGTTCCGGCTGCGGAACAGGCTCGGAAATCACATCGGCTTCGACGGAGGCGGCGATCGACTTGGGGCCGCCGTCGCTGGCCTCGCTTTCATCCTGTTCGGAAGAGCCCCCGTCATGCTCGGGTGCAGCATCATCTTCGGATGCACCGGCGTGCTCCGAGGCATCCCCCGCGTGTTCCGTGATCCCGGAAACGTCGGGCATGTCCTCGGCGACGGCATCCGCGCCATTGTCGCTGTGTTCGTCTGCCTCGCCAGCGGTTTCGTTTGCCTCGCCGGTATCGGCTGTGCCGGCATCGCGCCTGTTTTCACCACGGTCGCGGGTCTTTCCGCCGCGCCGGCGACTGCGCCGTCCACGGTCCCGGCTCTGGCGATCGTCGCCTTCGCCGTCCTCGTTCTCTTCGTCCTCGGCCTCCTGTGCTTCCGCGCGCAGCAGTGCCTGACGGTCGGCGACCGGAATCTGGTAGTAGTCGGGGTGTATTTCACTGAAGGCGAGAAAACCGTGACGGTTACCGCCATATTCGACAAAGGCTGCCTGAAGGGAAGGTTCGACGCGCGTTACGCGGGCGAGGTAGATATTTCCTTTGAGCTGCTTCTTGTCCTGGGATTCAAAGTCGAATTCTTCGATACGGTTACCGCGTACGACGACAACGCGTGTTTCCTCCGGGTGGGAGGCGTCTATCAGCATTTTGTTGGGCATTATTTCGTTTCCCCCCGGCAGCCGTCAGCCGCAGCTGGCGGGGCAAAGCCCGCTGCTGTGTGTCTGGATGAGAGTGGGTGCCGGACAATTGAACGTCCGCCGGACGCTGCCCGCGTGTCATGGCGGTGCCGCCCGCAGCCATATTGGCGCGGTTTGATGCGGACCTTTCCATGATTGCGCTTGAAGCCATCGTCACCAGCAGAACCTTTTGAACCAAAGCCCGGAAACCGGACCAGCTTGTTTGCTCATACAGAGCCGGCGCGGGAACAAACCCGGCCGTTTTCCTCACGCAGGCGATTCCCCCGCCACGGGCGCACACCTGCGAAATTCGTCGCAATCACCTGAAGCCTTTTCGCCTGAAGCGAAAGGAGCCGCCTTTCATCTGACCCTGTAGCAGGAAGCTGCGGAGGAGGGCGGTTCCAGGATTGCAGTGATCCACCATCGCTTTTATGATTTGGCGGGTTGGAAGGCAACCCCGATTTCCGATGCCGGCAAAAAGCAGTTCCGTTGCGTAAGCCTGGGTTCCGATCCTGCATGAAAAGGCTTGGTTAACCTTCTCTGGATACCAATCGTTAATCGAGTTCGCCGCCTAACCGGCACTTCGACGAAACGAGCCGGCGCCTGGCGCCAAACCGGGAGCGACTGGAAGAGAGATGGGACTGGCGGACTTCACAGACAAGGGATGTCGTGTTGGCGGCCAGATCCTCGGTGCCTTCTGTCTCGTGCTGCTGGTGGTGTTTTCGTTCGCCTTTTCCACTATTGCCGATGCCGCCGACGCGCCGCTCGTGGCGAAGGGCTACAAAATGGCCGGCGATGCCACCAAGATGCGCATCGTCATGGATTTCGATCGCGAGCCTGACATCAAATGGTTCCTGCTGCGCGGGCCCAACCGCCTTGTCATCGATCTTGCGAACACCCGATTTGCCGTCGATGCCAAGGATTTGAAGCCGCGTGGCCTTGTCAAGGGCGTGCGGCTCGGCGAACTCGGCGAGGGCGTCTCGCGACTGATCCTGACCGGCAAGGGGCCGTTCGCCGTCGACAAGCTCGATGTGCTCAAGAACGAGGACGGAAGCGGCTACCGCATTGCCATCGACATGTCGGCGGCGTCCGAACGTGAGTTTGACGCCGCCCTTGCCAATCAGGCACTGAGCACCGGTTCCACGGTTTCGACCGACAAGGGCGGCCGGGTCGGCACGGGACCAGTCTCCAATCCGGGCCACCGATTCACCGTCGTCATCGACCCCGGCCATGGCGGCATAGATGGCGGCGCCGAGGGCCTGCACGGTACTATCGAGAAGAACGTCACGCTGGCCTTTGCCACGGAGTTGCGCGACAAGCTCGCGGCCATCGGCAAATACGATGTCTTCATGACCCGTGATACCGATGAATATCTGCGCCTGGACGACCGCGTCCGCATTGCCCGCCAGCATGAGGCCGATCTGCTGATTTCCATTCATGCCGACACGATCAGCGTCAAGGGCATCCGCGGCGCCACTGTCTATACGGTCTCCGACAAGGCTTCCGACCCGGAAGCGCAGGCGCTTGCCGACCGTGAAAACCTGTCCGACCAGTTCGCCGGCATGGTCATCAAGGACGACAACAAGGAAGTGACCGATATCCTGATCGACCTGATCCGCCGCGAGACGCACACTTTCTCGATGAGTTTTGCCCACACATTGGTCGGTCAGCTCTCGACCAGCGTCGGCCTTATCAACAATCCGCAGCGTTCGGCCGGATTCAAAGTGCTGAAGGCCCCGGACGTGCCGTCCGTGCTGGTCGAGCTCGGCTATCTCTCGAACGCCAAGGACGAGGCGCAACTGCTCGACGCCGAGTGGCGCGGCAAGGCAGCGCAAAGCATCGCCAACGCCGTCGCATTGTTCGCTTCCGCGCGCGCCGGGATCGGAACCGGAGGTTGACCTCTGTCGCGGCGCCTGCAACCAGAGGCGGCGTTGCGGGATGACAACACCCGGCACTTTTATTTCCGGCTTGTGGCCGTGAAACGCGGCCCTGCCGTATTTTGTCCACATGGTGGCGACATGGGTTTTCGATTGCGGATTGGGACCGGCTCGAAAGCTTGCGTGGAAGGCGGCTTCGTTTAGGAAATTCCCGAACCAAGGACTGGAGCGGGTATGATTCGTCTCATTGGCTATTTTTTCGGCATCGGAACGACGCTGGCCCTTCTGGCCGCGGCGGGCGTTGCCCTCTACATCGGCCATATAGCAAAGGATCTGCCCGACTACGAAGTGTTGGCCAAGTACGAGCCGCCGGTGACCACCCGTATTCATGCCTCGGATGGCTCGCTGATGGCGGAGTATGCACGAGAACGGCGCCTGTATTTGCCAATCCAGGCCATCCCGGATCGCGTCAAGGCCGCCTTTCTGTCCGCGGAGGACAAGAATTTCTACAGCCACCCTGGTGTCGACATAACGGGGTTGGGCAGAGCGGTGATGACTTATGTTTCGGGTGGCCCCATGCAGGGCGGCTCGACGATCACCCAACAGGTTGCCAAGAACTTCCTGCTGACCAACGAGCGCTCCCTGGAACGCAAGGTCAAGGAAGCCATCCTTTCATTCCGCATCGAACAGGCCTATTCGAAGGATCGTATCCTCGAGCTCTATCTCAATGAGATTTTCTTCGGCTTCAATGCCTATGGTGTCGCCGGCGCCGCGCTGACCTACTTCGATAAATCGGTGAACGAGCTGACCGTGGCCGAGGCCGCTTATCTGGCATCGCTCCCGAAAGGTCCGGCCAACTACAATCCCTTCAAGCACGCCGACCGGGCTATCGAACGGCGAAACTGGGTGATCGGCCAGATGGTCGAAAACGGTTATGTGACGCCCGAAGAGGGCGCGAAGGCGAAGGCCGAGCCGCTTGGCGTTGCTCCGCGCCGCACCGGCTCCTACCTTTTCGCCGGCGAGTACTTCACGGAAGAGGTTCGTCGGCAGATCATCGCCCGCTACGGCGAGAACGCCCTCTACGAGGGCGGGCTGTCGATTCGCACCACCCTTGACCCGAAGGTCCAGCTCATTGCCCGCAAGGCGATGCAGAATGGATTGATGAAATACGATACTTTGCGCGGCTATCGCGGACCGGTGAAGACGATCGACGTCTCTGGCGACTGGGGTGTGCCGTTGGGCGCCGTCAAGGGACTGGAAGACGTTCCCGAGTGGTCGCTGGCCGTCGTGCTCGACAGTTCGGCGTCCGGGCTGTCGATCGGCCTGCAGCCCGCACGCCAGGCGTCGGGCGATATCGTGAAGGAACGCGTCGAAGGCACCGTCAGCAAGGAAGACATGGGCTTTGCCATGCGCCATGTGGTCGACGGCAAGACAGTCAAGGCCAAGTCGCCGGCCGACGTGCTGAAGCCGGGCGACGTCATCTTCGTCCAGAAGAACGACGGTTCCGACAATGCCTACAGCCTGCGCCAGGTTCCCGAGGTGGAAGGCGGCCTGATCGCGATGGATCCGCACACCGGCCGCGTGCTGGCCATGGTCGGCGGTTTTTCTTATTCGCAGTCGGAATTCAACCGCGCCACGCAGGCAATGCGCCAGCCGGGCTCCTCGTTCAAGCCGATCGTCTATTCGGCCGCGCTCGACAATGGCTATACCCCGGCCTCGGTGATCATGGACGGACCGATTACCATCCAGAGCGGCAACACCACCTGGACGCCGAAGAACTATGACGGCACGGTCGCCGGCCCGGCGACACTGCGTTCCGGCATCGAGAAGTCGCGCAACCTGATGACGGTGCGGCTTGCCAATGACATGGGCATGAAGCTGGTCGTCGAATATGCCGAGCGCTTCGGCGTCTATGATCACCTGGCGCCATATCTGCCGATGGCGCTGGGTTCGGGTGAGACGACCGTCATGCGCATGGTTTCGGCCTATTCGATCATGGCCAATGGCGGCAAGTCGATCAAGCCGTCGCTGATCGATCGCATCCAGGACCGCTACGGCAAGACGGTGTTCAAGCAGGACGAGCGTGGCTGCGAAGGTTGCAACGCGACTGAGTGGAAGAATCAGCCGGAGCCGGAACTTGTCGACAATTCCGAGCAGGTGCTCGATCCGATGACCGCCTACCAGATCACCTCGATGATGGAAGGCGTCGTCCAGCGCGGCACCGGTGCAACCGTCGGCGAGCTTGGCCGCCATATCGCCGGCAAGACCGGCACCACCAACGACGAGAAGGACGCCTGGTTCATCGGCTACACGCCGAACCTCGTGGTTGGTCTCTACATGGGTTACGACACGCCGCGCGGCCTTGGTCATGGCGCCACCGGCGGCGGTCTTGCCGCCCCGATCTTCAAGGATTTCATGCGCGTGGCGCTGGACGGCACGCCCAATGTCGACTTCAAGGTGCCCGACGGCATGAACCTGATCGCCATCAACCGCAAGACCGGCATGCGCGCCACCTCGGGCGATCCAGGCACCATCATCGAGGCCTTCAAGCCGGGCACCGGCCCCGCCGACAGCTACTGGGTAATCGGCATGGGCGCCGACGGCTCCAATGCCTCCGGCGGCGCGTTGTCGCCGCAGGCCAACCAGGCCATCCAGGACGGCGGCGGCGGCCTTTACTGACGGTTCACACGTCCAAATGGGCCAGCCTCGAACTGGTCCATTTCGCTTTACACTTGGCGGCACCGTCCCTATGTATCGCGCCGACCGAAGCGTCATTTCAGCAACAGGACAAAATACCAGGCCATGCGCGCGGAAACGCAGAATATTGTCGACGAGATCAGGCAGGCGATAACCCTGCTGAGGAGGCATCTTTGACTGGGATCAGGCCATAAAGCGGCTTGAATACCTGAACGTGCGAGCCGAGGACGCCAGCCTCTGGAACGAACCGCTGGAAGCGCAGAAGCTGATGCGCGAACGCCAGGGCCTCGAGGAAGGCATCGCGGCGGTCAAGGGGCTGACCCAGGCGCTGGAAGACAATATCGGCCTGATCGAGCTGGGCGAGGAAGAGGGCGACGAAGGCGTCATCGCCGAAGCCGAAGCCGCGATCCGCTCGATGCAGGGCGAGGCCAAGGCCCGCCAGGTCGAGACGTTGCTCTCGGGCGAGGCCGACGCCAACGACACCTACCTCGAAATCCACGCCGGCGCCGGCGGAACCGAAAGCCAGGACTGGGCCTCGATGTTGTTGCGCATGTACACGCGCTGGGCCGAGCGCCGCCGCTTCAAGGTCGAGGTGCTGGAAGTGCATGACGGCGAAGAGGCCGGCATTAAGTCCGCAACCTTGCTGATCAAGGGCCACAATGCCTATGGCTGGATGAAGACCGAATCCGGTGTCCATCGCCTGGTGCGCATCTCACCCTATGACAGCAATGCGCGCCGCCATACGTCGTTCTCCAGTGTCTGGGTCTATCCTGTCGTCGACGACAGGATAGAGATCGACGTCTCCGAATCGGACGTGCGCATCGACACCTATCGTTCGTCCGGCTCGGGAGGCCAGCACGTCAACACCACCGATTCGGCCGTGCGCATCACCCATATCGCCACCGGTATCGCGGTCGCCTGCCAGGCCGAACGCTCGCAGCACAAGAACAAGGCCAAGGCCTGGGAAATGCTGCGCTCGCGACTCTACGAGGAAGAGCTGAAGAAGCGCGAAGCGGTCGCCAACGCCACCGAGGCGTCGAAAAGCGATATCGGCTGGGGTCACCAGATCCGCTCCTACGTGCTGCAGCCCTATCAGTTGGTGAAGGATCTGCGCACCGGCGTCGAGAGCACCAGCCCGTCGAGCGTGCTCGACGGCGACCTCGACGATTTCATGGAGGCCTCGCTGTCACAACGCATCGAGGGCGGCGCGGGCGAAGTGGTAGCCGACCTGGATTAGGCTGCATGTGCGCGTCATCGCAAGGCTTCTGATTCGGCATGTTGCTCTCGTGCAGGACGGGGTCTTTTCCTGTCCCCAAAACGGGAGCGTCGCATGTTTGTCGCTCGTCCGACCGCCCCACATCTTCGTGGGCCGCGGGGCGACTGGTGCTCCATTGCTGACGATCTGCGACCATGTCACCGGCAATCAAGAGCATGTGATCGCGCGCATCTGACGATCTGCCGGCTGGAACCACTCCGGACCAATCCCGTTGTTTGCATGCCCCGCCTTCCGGGAACGAACCTGGTCTGAATCTCGTCAGGGGTAGCAGTATGTCATGCGCGTGCGCCTCATGGTCTGGGCGCTGCGGCTTCTTGCGCCGACCAAGGAATCAGCCCAGCATCCAAACGCTGGGAGACAAAAAAGCATTTATGGCCGGACGCGGCATATCTGCGACTGACGATCCGGCCACTGGGAAGACACGTTCCGGGAACGGGCAGGCGAAATGCTTGACGCTCGAAAGGAACGTCCCATGTCTGCTGCCACGCCCAGATCGGCCCGAGCCGTTCAACCGGTCGGCCGACTTATGTTTTCCCTGTTCGCTATCGGCGTGATCGCGATGTTCGCGCCAGCTGCTTTTGCTCATGACGCCAAGCCTACGGCGGCAAAGCCGCAGGGTTGGAGCTATCCGTTCGCCTGCTGCGCCAACTATGACTGTCGTGCCGCGCATACCGGCGAGGTGCTGGAGAAACCCGAGGGCTACGTGATCGCCGGCACCGGCGAGGTGGTTCCGATGACGGACAAGCGCGTCAAGGACAGCCCTGACGGCGAGTTTCACTGGTGCGCTCATCAAGCCGGTCTCGATGCCGGCAAGACGATATGCCTGTTCGTGCCGCCGCGTTCTTTTTGATGCTGCGCGGCTAACGCCCGTCGGTACACGCGTCTGCTGACGGATGGTTGTCAGGATCGCTTCTTTATGCTGCCTTGCCGCTTGGGCGCAGGACAATGGAGAGGTGATGTTCATGGCCATCAAAGGAAGCTGCCACTGCAAGGCGACGATATTCGAGGTGTCGGAGGCGCCGCGGACGGTGACACAATGCACCTGTTCGTTCTGTTCGAAACGCGGCTCGCTTTGGGCCTACTATACCCCATCGCAGTTCAAGCTCGTCACGCCGCTGAAGAACGTTTCCTTCTATCAATGGGGCTCGAAGACCGTAAAGCATGGTTTTTGCGCAAGCTGCGGCTGCGGCACCTTCACCGAAACACCGGACTGGTCGACCGGCGAGCCGGATTTCGACAATCCGAAGATCAGCGTCAACTCGCGGCTGTTCGATGACTTCGATCTCGACAAGGTCGAAGTGGTGATCATTGACGGCAAGAATCTCTGGTAGCCCGTCAAGGGTGCTTCGTTGCGCAACAGAGCCCGGGAAAAGCCGCGACGCCCACTTTTCCCGTTCCGTTTTTCGCCGCATTTCATGGTACAAGTCGCGGTAAGGGCTGATTTGGCGCCGTCGTAAGGCGTGACTTGGAGAGGGACCATCCTATGAAAAAGACCGTGCTCGTCGCGATGGCGACGGCTCTGCTCGTGACCGCGTGCACCACCACCGATCCGTATACGGGCGACCAGAAGATTTCCAACACGGCCGCGGGCGCGGGTCTTGGCGCCCTGGCAGGCGCCAGCCTTGGTCTGCTTGCTGGCGGCAATGATCGTCGCAACGCGCTGATCGGCGCCGGCATCGGCGCGCTGGCCGGGGGCGCCATCGGTGCAACCATGGACCAGAACGAGGCTGAACTGCGCCGGCAGCTCCAGGGCACCGGCGTCAGCGTCACCCGCAGCGGTGATCAGATCATCCTCAACATGCCGTCCGACATCACCTTCAACACCGACCAGGACGCGGTGAAGCCCGGCTTCTACCAGGTGCTGAATTCGGTGGCGCTGGTGCTGAAGAAGTTCAAGCAGACCACGGTCGACGTTTTCGGCCATACCGATTCGACCGGTGGCGACCAGCACAATTTCGATCTGTCGCAGCGCCGTGCGCTGGCGGTCGCGAACTATCTGTCCGGCCAGGGCGTCGATCAACGCCGCTTCGCCGTCACAGGATTTGGCAAGACAAGGCCCGTCGCGTCGAATGCCACGGCCGAGGGCCGGGCCCAGAACCGACGCGTCGAGATCCAGCTTTCGCCGCTCACCTGAGCAGAATCGCGTCTCAAGCGATGCGAGAAACGGCCCCAAATGGGGCCGTTTTTCATCCAGCCGTGTATTGGCGCTCGGTTTCGTGACAGCAGTCAAAGAAAATTAGCAATATCTAATAAATTCTTTTCCGCGGCCGTGGAAAGGATTAGCATCGACGCTGTTCCAGAGAGGATGGGGCGGTTTAATCGGCCGCGCAATCAACATCGTTGCCGCCTCGGTCTTGCACGGCCAGATCATGAAATCTGGGAGGAATGCATGACAAGAACAGCCAGTCTTGGGCGCTGCGGCGTCCTCGCTTTGACAAGCGTTGTAGGCGCATGGTTAGGCCTCGCCACGGCTCATGCCGAGGACGCCAACAAGGCCGACATCGACGCGTTGAAGAAATCGCTCGCCAAATATCAGGATTACACCGCCGCCGTCCGCGATCTCTATCTGTCGACGGTCGGCTGCGTCTACTACAGCGGAGAAAAGATACCCGGCTCCATGGTTTATCCGAAGGGCGCCATGGGCATCCATTTCGTCAACGTCCCAAGTGTCGGCCAGAAACTAGATCCGATGCATCCCAATGTATTGATCTACGAGCCGACCAAGAAAGGCCTGAAATTGGTCGGCGTGGAGTGGCTGGTGCCGCTGACCCCCGACATCAAGGAACCACCCAAGCTGTTTGGTCAAACCTTCATGGGCCCGATGGAGGGGCACTATCCGTTAATTCCCAGGGAGTTCGTCCACTACGATCTTCACGCCTGGCTCGAGGACAATCCGAACGGCATGTTCAGCCCGACGAACCCGAAGGTGAAATGCGACAAGGCCGAGTTTCCGATGCTGGAGAAACCGACCAAGATGATGCCCGGGCCGATGTGACCTGGAGCGGACCAGCGTCCAATGGAATTGCTGAACTGCCCCAATGTTTCGTTCCCAGGCAATTCCGGGACGCTATGCGCTTTTCCTTGAATTGCTCTTGGCTACAGGGCGAAAAAGGAGGCAAGCCGGGTAGCCGGCTTGCTGGCTGGAATCAGACCTTGGCGACGATGCGCATGAAGGCCGGCATGTCGTCGCCGAAGCCGACTGTGGTGTCGTTGTCTTCCTGATGATGGCGGGCAGGGCGGTTATTGCTGCGCTGCGGCCTGGTATCACCGCGCTCAGGTGCGCGCGGCTCATTGCGGTCGGACGATTTGCGCTCCGTGTTTTCCGAACGGATTGCATCCTTGCGCGCGCGCCGTTCGACAATATCGGCCGTCTCGGCCACATCGGGCTGCGGTTGAGCAACCGCGGTCGTGACATCTTCCTCGCTGTGCCTGCCGCGACGCTCGCCGCCCTTCTTGCGCCCGCCCCTGTCGTTGCGGTCCTCATCCTTGCGGCCGGCACGGCGCGGCGCGCCTTTGCCGCGGCGCGGAGCATCGTCCTCGCCTTCGCTGGCAACCACCGTCGACAGGTCGCCGTCATGCCACTCGATCTTGGCGCCGATCAGCCGCTCGATGGCATCGATATACTTGGTGTCGGACTTGGTCGCGATGGTGAAGGACTTGCCCGAGCGCCCGGCGCGGCCGGTGCGGCCGATGCGGTGGACATAGTCCTCGGCGTGGATCGGCACGTCGTAGTTGAAGACATGGCTGACATCGGGAATGTCGAGGCCGCGCGCGGCGACATCCGAGGCGACGAGATAGCGCAGCTTGCCGTCGCGGAAATTGGCCAGCATCTGCATGCGCGCGCGCTGGTCCATGTCGCCATGCAGCGCACCGGCGTCGAAATCATATTTCAGCAGCGAGCGGAACAGCTCCGAAACCTCGATCTTGCGGTTGCAGAAGATGATCGCGTTCTTCAGCTCCGCGTCCTCGGCCTTGATCAGGTTACGCAGCGTTTCGCGCTTGTCCCAAGGCTTCGAGCCCGATTTGACCAGCCGCTGGGTGATGTTGGTAGCCGCCGACGCGGCCTTGGAGACCTCGACGCGGACCGGCGCATGCAGGAATTTTTCCGTCAGCTTGGTGATCTCCGGCGGCATCGTCGCCGAGAAGAACAGCGTCTGCCGAGTGAACGGGATCATCTCGCAGATACGCTCGATATCGGGAATGAAACCCATGTCGAGCATGCGGTCGGCCTCGTCGATGACCAGGATCTCGACGCCGTTGAGCAGCAATTTGCCGCGCTCGCGGTGGTCGAGCAGGCGGCCTGGCGTCGCGATCAGCACATCGGCGCCGCGCTCCAGTTTCTTGTCCTGCTCGTCGAACGACACGCCGCCGATCAGCAATGCGATGTTGAGCTTGTGGTTCTTGCCGTATTTGACGAAGTTTTCTTCGACCTGCGCGGCAAGCTCACGCGTCGGCTCCAGGATCAGCGTGCGCGGCATGCGGGCGCGGGCGCGGCCCTTTTCCAGCCGGGTCAGCATCGGCAGCACGAAGGAGGCGGTCTTGCCGGTGCCGGTCTGGGCAATGCCCAGCACGTCCTTGCCGAGCAAGGCGTGCGGGATCGCACCAGCCTGGATCGGGGTCGGCTGGGTGTAGCCGGCATCGGTGACTGCGGAAAGCACCTTCGGCGACAGGCCAAGGTCCGAAAAGGTCAACGCTTCTTGAGCGATCGTCGTGTCTGAGGACAAGTGTTGCTGTCTTTGGCTGGTTCGGGGAAGCGCAACGTCATTCGTCGCGGCAAGCGCCACGCGCCTGCAAGATTGGTATTGCGATTAGGCGCAAGCCCGCGATTTGTCAACAGAAACGGGCAGGATTGGTGCGATTGTGAAGTTGTAACCTTAATCGCGATGCTTAATCCGACCGCTTGTCTCCGTGCCGGCTCAGTAACGGAACTGTTCGGCCAGGATGCGTTCGTTCCAGGAGTGGTTGGGATCGAACAGCAAAGTCGCGGTGGCGGTCGGCGATTCCCGCACCGTGACCGATGTCACCGCCTTGACCTCCGTGTGGTCGGCGGCGGCGTTCACCGGCCGCTTTTCCGGCTCCAGAATGTCGAAGCGCACGGTCGCCTTGTTGGAGAGCAATGCGCCGCGCCAGCGTCGCGGACGAAACGGGCTGACCGGCGTGAGAGCCAGAAGGGGCGCATCGAGCGGCAGGATAGGGCCGTGCGCGGAAAGATTGTACGCGGTCGATCCGGCAGGCGTCGCGATCATGACGCCGTCGCAGTTCAGTTCCTCGATCCGTATCTGATCATCGACGCTGATGCGGATCTTGGCCGTCTGATAGGATTGGCGCCAAAGCGCAACTTCGTTGATCGCCAGCGCCGTGACGTGTTCGCCATCCGAGGTGGTTGCCAGCATCTCCAGCGGGCGGATCGTCTCGGCGACCGCGGCCGCGATGCGCTCGGTGAGCCCTCCGGACCGGTACTCATTCATCAGGAAGCCGATGGTGCCACGGTTCATGCCGTAGACTTTCTTTCCGGTGCCCATCGTGTCGCGCAAGGTCTGCAGCAGGAAGCCGTCGCCTCCCAGCGCCACCACGACGGTCGCCTCGGCGACCGAACGTTGGCCATAGCGCGCCGACAGGCTTTCAACAGCCGCCTTGGCGTCTGTTGTCTCGGACGAGACGAAGGCGATGCTGTTGGCGGCTGTGCTCATGGCTTCCCGATCGCGACCGATTGGCGCCGGCAGGTTCTGGCCGCGCCAGCGCCGGGGTAGCATGGGGCGGGCGGGTCTGCAAAGAGAGCCTCCGCCAGTTCACGAAGTGACGTGCGGCAGTGCCGCCACATGGGCCGGTCGCGGTTGATGTCGTGGCGCGATCGAATGTGATGGTTAAGGCCACGCTTAAGGTCTCGTAAAGCTGGATCGATCATGTTAGCCGGCATGGGGTGGCGTGGGGCGCCCGCAGCACCGGCTTATCCTTCGGGACGCAAAGGACGCTGCGCACGTTAGATTTGTGTGCACGATCCCGCGGATCCTGATGCCGGCGGACATGCGCCAACCGGACGAGGCCGACATATTGCCGGTAGCACGCCTGATCATCGTCTTTGTCATGTTGGGAAGTTTCGCGCTTGTCTTCGCCGAACTGGTGCGCCAGTCGGAACAAATGAGCGCCAGGCCGGTCCCGACGGCGTCACGCTGCGGTGATGCCGCCGGAATGCCTTGCCCGCAAAGGGCACTGTAGGCCGCCCAGACACGCTGACCGGACCAATATCGCCGAACTCGGCAGGCACCAGCCGTGACCCAGAGGTGACCGATCACCGGCTGGCGCAAGACAAGTTTGATCGTTGCAATTGCGGCATATACAAAAGCACTGATAGAAGCGCTTTGGATCTGACATTGGATTCCGTTTCTCTCGTTTCTGGGAATCGAGCCGCGCGCCGGGTTGACCGGCCGAATCTGGGTGGTAGGGCATGCTGCGTAGCGTATTGGTTTCCGGGGGCTGCGGCTTCATCGGATCGCATCTTGTCGATCGCCTGCTGCGGCGCGACGATCTGGAAACGCTTGTCGTCGTCGACAATTTGTGGACCGGATTGCGCGACAACATAGCCCATGTCTCGGATCCACGCTTCAGCCTGCGGATTGGCGATGCCGAAAGCTTCGAGGCGAGTGGGCATTTCGATGAGATCATCCATCTGGCGTCACCGGCTTCGCCCGTATGGTATATGCGCGAACCGGTCCGCACGATCAAAGCCAATATAGGCGGCGCGCTCAATCTCCTGTCGCTGCTGCGGCCCGGCGGCCGCTTCTGTTTTGCCTCGACCTCGGAAGTCTATGGCGATCCCCTGGTTTCGCCGCAGCCGGAGAGCTACCGGGGATCCGTCGACTGCACCGGGCCACGGGCCTCCTACGACGAGGGCAAGCGCTGCACCGAAGCGCTGCTGTTCGAACAGCAGCGCGTCAGCGGGCTCGATGTCCGCGTCGTCAGGCTGTTCAACACCTATGGGCCGCGAACGCGCATCGATGATGGCCGCGCCGTTTCGAATTTTGTCAGCCAGGCCCTGACGACCGGAATCCTGACGGTTTACGGCGACGGCTCCCAGTCACGCAGCTGGGGTTATGTCGACGATATCGTCGATGGGTTGGAGCGCTTCTTCTGGCGCGACAGCATCTCGCACCGTGGTCCCCTGAACATCGGCAACAACCGCGAAATCTCGGTTCTCGACACCGCGAAATTCGTCTGCTCGCTTGTTCCCGGCAGTCGTATCGAACACCATGCGCCTGTCCCGCAGGATCCCACGAACCGGTGCCCGGACCTGACACTGGCAAGGCAGGTTCTTCCCGGCTGGGAAGCCACGACCGGTTACCAGGAGGGGATCCGGCGTACTTTCGAATGGTTCAGGCAACAGATTGCCGACGGCGGCAAATTGGCGGCGACGGCCTGAGAACCAGAGATTTGCGGCTTCAGACCCGGTCCGTCATGGCGACCGCGAAACAGAATCGAGCCGACCGGCGAAATAGGGCTCAAGCACGGTTTCGAAGGCCTTTAGGGCGGCACCGATCGCCTGGTGCATGTCGAGGTAGCGGTAGGTCCCCAACCGTCCCCCGAGATGCAGGTTTTTCTCCGCACTCGCCCGATCGAGATAACGGCGATAGACCGCCTGATCCTTGCGCGTGTCGATCGGATAATAAGGCTCGTCGGTGCGGCCGGCAAAACGGGAATACTCGCGGCCGATGAGCGTTTTGTCGCTCCCGTGCTGGCGCTCCGGGTTGAAATGCCGGAATTCGACGACGCGGGTATAAGGCACGGCTTCGTCCGCGTAGTTCATGATCGCCGTACCCTGGTGGTCCGGCATGTTCAGGACCTCCAGATCGATATCGATGGTTCGCCAGCCGAGTTCGCCCTCGCTATAGTCGAAATAGCGGTCGATCGGGCCGGTGTAGACGACCGGCAGGCCCTTCGGCAGCAAGGGCTTGATATCGAAGAAGTCGATGCCAAGCCGTGTTTCGATAAGCTCGTGCGCGAGCATCCTTTCGAATATCGCCGTATAGCCATCCACGGGTTGCCCCTGGAAGCGGTCGTTGAAATAACCGTCCTCGAACGTGTAACGGACGGGCAGGCGCGCGATGATCTGCGCCGGCAGTTCGCGCGGGTCCGTCTGCCATTGCTTGGCGGTGTAGCCCTTGATGAAGGCCTCGTAGAGGTGGCGGCCGACGAGGGAGATCGCCTTCTCCTCGAGATTGGCCGGTTGGCGGTCGCCCAGTTCCGCCGCCTGCTCGGCGATCATGCCACGCGCCTCGTCGGGGCTCAGCCGCCTGCCGAAGAACTGGCAGATCGTGGCAAGGTTGATCGGCAGTGGATAGACCTTGTCGCGGTAAGTTGAGAACGCACGATGGCGATAGGCCGTGAAACCGGTGAAGGCGCGCAGATAATTCCAGACCACCTCGTTGGATGTATGGAACAGATGCGGCCCGTAGCGATGGATCTCGACGCCGGTGACCGGATCTGGTTCGGTGTAGGCATTGCCGCCGATATGCCGGCGCCGGTCGATCACCAGCACGCGCCGGCCAAGCTGCGTAGCGATGCGCTCGGCGAGTGTCGCACCGTAAAAGCCTGCGCCGACGATGAGGATGTCGGCCTTGGCCAGCAGGTTCCTGTCCATTCGCCTATCCGAATCCTTAGGGCTCGAGAATTATCTGGGACAGGTCGACCGACTTGGAATATTGCCTGCGCAGCAGGCGCCATAACAATTTCATCAATCGGTTCACCTGGCGAAAAGCTTTCCTGTCCAAGAGATAGTCGGCCACCATACGCAGGCCGATCATGGGTTTCGATCGCCAGCGCCTGCCTTTGCGATCGACGGCCTCATAGGACAATGGAAAGAACTCGCCAAATCCATATTGCGACGCCAGTTGGTGATATTCGTCATGAGGCGTTCTGCCTGACTTGAGCATCGCTGTCGCCAGATGAACTCCCACCGGCCGCGTATGACGAACGGGCAAGGCGTCGAAAACAGCCGATCTTCCCAGATTTTGCGCGGCAAGCCTCGTCCATAGGGAATCGAGGCCAAAACCGCTCATGGATTCTTTGAAAAGGGGCAGCATCTTGGCCGCGACGTCGGTTCTCAGGCAGGGAGCCATGATCTCGATCTTATCGACCAGGCGAAATTCGAAGCTCTTGCAGCGAAGAAATGGTAGGTGAGAAAAATAGCTGTCCAGCGTCAGTGCCGGCTGGGCAATGTGCAGATCCAGTCGGCGCATTTTGGCGAACATTGCTTCGATAGTCGCCCGGTCAGCCTCCAGATCATCATCGGGGAACCAGATATACTGGTAACGATCGAGCAGGTCCGGCCGCTGGCTGAGCAGAGCATGGATGCCATCCCATTTGCCGCCCTTGTAGTCGACCCTGTTTTCATACGGCTGCCGAAATGACGACGGATCAGTTCCATAGTAACTGACAATCAGGTCGAATTCGCATTCGGACACATCCGCTCCCCATCCGCGATGGAGAGAATTGTCTCCAGCCCTGACGATGACGAGATTGCGGCGGGTACTCGTCAAGGACTTGGTTTCGGCGTCCATTCATGAGTCCAAAGCTATAATGGTGAGCCCCTACACCAAACCCGAATGAAAGCGAAGAGCCAAACATCCGAAGAAAATGATCGTCCAGCACTGATGTCTTGTACTGTGCTTGCGACACACCGCGAATCTAGATTCGCCGCTCGATCGATTCTAGGCTCGATGCGCAACCATTGCAGGCGGGACTCTCATGAAGCTGATTGTTGTGACCCCGGCCGGCCGCGAGAAATATCTTCGCCTGCTGAGCCATCATGTACTGAAAAGTCCCGAGGTGGACGAATGGCATCTGTGGGACAATTGCCGCAATGAAGCCGACCGCGCCTATCTCCAGAAATTGGCAGCCAGCGATCCTCGCTGCAAGATCAAGACGCTCCCGAGCGCCGACGGCAGCCTAGAGATCATCGGCAGGTTTTTCCGCTTCTGTGACGACGCCGACGCTCTCTATCTGCGCCTCGACGACGACGTGGTGTTTCTGGAGGAGGGTTTTCTTCCCAGATTTAAGGAGCGGGCGATGGCGGAAAAAGGCTCGGCCCTCTGGTATGCGCCGCTCATCATCAACAACGCGGTCTGCAGCACCCTGATCAAGAATTTTTCCAGGGTGCTGATCGATGGGCCACTCACCTGTCAGGCGATGTGTCCGTACTCTTGGGCGCACGCAAGCTTTCCAATGGCGCTTCATCCGGTCTTCATCGAGGCCGTTCGGACGAACCGGCTTAGTGATTTCCGCGTCCCTGATCGGGAAGTCAGGTTGGGGCGCTTCTCGATCAACGCGATCGGTTTTTTCGGGTCGGAAGTGCTGGACATCGGCGAAGTCTTCTTTCCGCCGGGAAATGACGAAGAGGAATGGCTGTCAGTGACGTTGCCGGCGAAGCTCGATCGTCCAGGCAAGGTTTTCGGCGATCTGGTCGCCGCCCATTTCAGCTTCTTCACACAGGAGCAGCGCCTGCTGCAAACCACCATCCTTGACGACTATTACGCGCTCGCCGGGCTGCCCGCTCCCGCTTACGAGAAGCCGGTTGTCAAAGCGAGATTGAAGGACCGATTGAGGCCATGGCGGAAGCGGAAGGACCCCGCGCCTAAATATAGGGTTTCCCTTCCAGCCGACAGGCATGGCGCCTGAAGGCTGGAGCCTTCTCTTCGCTTTTTCACCCAGGTCGAAACTTCAGGCAATTGCCGGGCAACACCAAGCCTGTCGAAAAGATATTGACTGTATAGTTAGTTATAATCTAGCTTCGAAAGCGAACACCGAGTTGGTCAGCTGGCGTCAGCCAGTGAATGGCCGCGAAGAGGGGGACTTTCCTGACCGCCATTCGGCCCGTTGCTGGGGCGGAAGGCTCAGGCTTGTTCATCAGCAGGAATGGACCTGAGGCGGCGACGCCGCCGGTCCCAACAATGGGAGCAACTCGCATGAACTGGAAATTGACCGCTGCGGCCGTCGGGCTGTCGCTGTTCGCCGCAACAGGCGTCGCCCGCGCCGATGGCGAACTCAACATCTACACCTGGGGCAACTACACCAGTCCGGACCTGATCAAGAAGTTCGAGGAGACCTACAAGATCAAGGTCACCGTGACCGACTACGACTCCAACGACACCGCGTTAGCCAAGGTCCGCCAGGGCGCTTCCGGCTATGACATCGTCGTGCCTTCCGCCAGCGTCGTGCCGATCTGGATCAGCGAAGGCCTCCTGCTGGAAACCGATCCCAACACGATGGAGAATTTCAAGAATGTCGATCCGCGATGGGTCGACGTTCCCTTCGATCCGGGCCGCAAATACACCGTTCCCTGGCAGTGGGGCACGACAGGCATTTCAGTGAACAAGTCGGTCTATTCAGGCGACCCGAACACGTCTGCGCTGTTCCTCGACCCACCGCCCGAGCTTGTCGGCAAGATCAATGTCGTCCCCGAAATGGGGGACATCATGTTCCTCGCAATCGCTTATGAAGGCGGAAAATACTGCACCAACGACATGCAGGTGCTGAAGAAGGTCCGTGACAAGCTGGTCGAGGCGAAGGCGAAATGGCTTTCGCTCGACTACGCGGCCGTCGACGGCCTGGGCAGGGGCGACATCGCCGCCGGCGTCGACTGGAATGGCATATCGCTGCGCGAGCGGCTGCAGAACGACAAGATCGTCTACGGCTATCCGAAGGAAGGTTTTCCGATCTGGATGGACAATGTCGCCGTTCTCAAGGACGCCAAGAACGTCGACAATGCCAAGCTCTTCCAGAACTTCATAATGGACCCGAAGAACGCCGCGATGATCTCGGCTTTCGCTCGCTATTCGAACGGGATCAAGGGCTCGGAAGCCTTCATGCCCGACGATATGAAGAACGCACCTGAGGTGAATATTCCGGCCGAATTCGCCGCCAAGGGCCAGTTCATGCCGGCCTGCCCACCGGATGTGCAGGCGCTTTACACCAAGATCTGGACCGACCTCCAGAAGTAGCGCCACCAGCCGAACCCGACAAAAAAGCCACCGGGCCGCGATGCGCGGTCCGGTCATCCCCAATGCCAGGTGCGATCACGTGATCGCGGGAGATTTTCGATGTCCGATCTCGACCTTTGCTACATGCCGGCCAGCGAGGCGCTGCGGCTGTTCAAGGCGAAGAAACTCTCGCCCGTCGAACTGATGCGGGCCACCATCCGCCGCGCCGAGGCTACCAAATCGGCGATCAACTGCTTCACCTTCACGCATTTCGAGGAGGCAATGAAGCTGGCCGCGAAGGCAGAGGCGAAATATGCCAAGGGCGCCAGGACCGGCGCGCTCGAGGGGCTGCCGATCGGCATCAAGGACGAGAGCTACATCAAGGGCAAGCCGACGTCGCATGGCTCGCTGCTGTCCAGGGATGCCATAAGCGGACACACCTCGACTATGAACGAGCGTATCATCAACGCCGGTGGCATCGTCCATGCGCGCACGGCGACGCCCGAATTCAGCTGCGCCGGTTATACCTGGTCGAAGCGGTGGGGCGTCACCCGCAACCCTTGGAATCCCGACTTCACGCCGGGTGGCTCGTCGGGAGGTTCGGCGGCAACGCTGGCGTCGGGCACATCGTCGATCGCCACCGGCTCCGACATTGGCGGATCGATCCGTATTCCGGCGTCGGCCTGCGGTCTCGTCGGCTACAAGCCGCCTTATGGGCGCAACCCGGACGAGCCGCCCTTCAACCTGGATTTCTATTGCCATACCGGGCCGCTGGCGCGGAACGTCCGGGATGCGATCCTGCTGCAGAATGTCATGGCGGGTCCGAGCCCGCTCGACATCGCCACGCTTCGCCCCAAGCTGCGCCTGCCGCTTGATTACAAGCCAATCAAGGGCTGGAAGATTGCGTTCTCGATGGACCTGGGCTCTTTCGAGGTCGATGCCGACGTCCGCGGCAACATGCTTGCCGCGTGCGATGTGTTCCGCTCGCTTGGGGCGACGGTCGAGGAAGTCGATCTTGGCTGGGATGACGGAGTGCTCAAGGCAGGAATGGCCTATCTGGAGCATCTTTTCGGCGCTTCGCTATCGCAATTGCTCGCCGAGCACGGCAGCGACATGACCAGCTATGCCAGGCGGTTTGCCGAGGACGGGCAAAAGTCCAAGGCCACCGACTTCGTCGCGACGCTGGATGTGGCGGCACGGATGTATCAGACGCTGGGTCCGCTGTTGGAAACCTACGATGTGCTGATCTGCCCGACGAATGCGCTTCCCGCGGTGCCGGCGGAGTTCGATCAGACCACCGGAACCGTCGAGATCAACGGCAGAGAGGTGAACCCTTCGCTGGGCTGGGTGATGACGACGCCGTTCAACATGCTGAGCCGCTGTCCGGTGCTTTCCATGCCTTCGGGGCGGGCGGCGAGCGGTGTGCCGACGGGCTTCCAGATCGTCGGTCGTACCTATAGCGATGCCGACGTCTTCCGGGCTGCGATGGCCTATGAAACGGCGCAGGGGCAATGGTACACAGACGCCGGAACGCGCCCATCGCTTTGACAGGCGGTGCAAGGGAAGTGGATGAAGATAGTGCAACGCAAGGCAACGGCAAAAGGCACGGTCGAGAGGGCCAAGGGCAGGGCTTCGGCCAATGACGCCGCGCCCAAGGACCGTCGCCGGGAACGCGGTGAAGCCAGCGTGCAGCGCATCATCGACGCCACCATCGAACTCATTGCGGAGGAGGGGCTGGCGAGCGTCACCATGCAGCGCATCGCCGAGCATGTCGGCTCGTCCAACGCCCTGGTGGTCTTTCATTTCCGCAGCAAGGAGAACTTGTTCAGGGCGGTGCTTAAGTATCTCAGCGATCAATATGACGCGCTGTGGCTCAACCTGGTGCGAGCCCCCGGCCTGTCGCCGGTCGAACGGCTGTTGGGCGCGGTCGGCTGCGCGCAGCGCTTCGCCAGGCAGCATCCGAAATGGGTGTCGGTCTTTGTCGCCTTCTCCAGCGACCGCAAGAGCATGCAGATCTACAATGAAATCGGCCTGCCCAGCGATCTCGCCTACACCGCCGAAGCGCGCGAATTGCTGGTCGAGATTTCGCGCGGCGGCGGTTACGCCGGCGTCGACATAGACACGCTGTCGGAGAGCCTGAATTACCTCGTTCACGGAGCGTGGTACTGGGATCACCTCAACCCGGCTGGCCGCGACACTGACGTCGTGCGCAAGACCATGCTGCTGCTGCTGCACCAGGCCTTTCCACGGCATTTTGACTTGATGCCATAACCCGCCCCTCAAAGGCTCTGCCGCAGATGGCAGCCGGCCTGCCGCTTGCGCGCGAGATACTCGTCGATCAACTGGCGGTAGCGCACCTTGCCGAAGCTCGGGAAATGGCCGCCATGCACGACCGAGACGTCCAGATCGCGCATGGCGAGCAGCGTCGCCATGTAGTCTGGAATATCCGAGTGGTAGACATCGTCGATAAGCGGGCCGTCATAGATGATGTCGCCGGACAGCAGGATGCCGGTCTTCTTTTCGTAAAGCGCAATGCCGCCCGGCGAGTGGCCTGGCGTGTGGACGACTTCGAAGGCGCGGTCGCCGAGATCGATGATGTCGCCATGCGCGAGCAGATGGTCGGCCGGCGCCGGCTGGATGCGGTAGCGCGCTGTTTCCCAGCCCTTCGGCTGGCGATCGAACATGTCATCGGTCGCATAGGTGCCGGCGGCGGTCCATTCGTTGCGCGGATCGGCGAGGATTGCCGCCTCCGCCGAATGCACGCAGCGATCGGGGAACTCATGGTGGCAGCCGATGTGGTCGAAATGCGTATGGCTGGCGACGCAGGTCAGCTTGCGCTCGCTCACCAGTGGCACATGCGTGCGCAGGCTGAAATGACCGAGACCACTGTCGAACAGGAGATCGCGGTCGCGGCCGCGCACGTGCCACATATTGCAGCGGAAGAACGGCTTGATCCAGGGCTCGTGGATCAGCGTGATGCCGTCCGCCATGCGGATCGTCTCGTACCAGTCCGGTGCGTCGATGACCGCGAGCATGCCCATGTTCAATCCGTCAGCAGGATGATCTGGTCGGTATCGCACGAAACCGCCACGGTGTCGCCCGGTCGGACAGTGGCGGTAGCGGGCAGCTTGGCGCATCGCCGACCGGTGCCTGGTCGGGCAAGGCAAAGTATGTTGCCAATTTCTTCAATGGCGCGTGGTTCTTCATCCCTCCTTTGCCTGGCGCTCAAGCCTATGCAGCCGACGAGGACGCCTACTATTACTATGATGCCGGTGGGACATGGACGTCCCTCGGCAGCGGCGGCGGCAGCGGCGGCACATCGAACCCAACGGAATCTCTCATCATCGCCATTGGCGACGAGACGACCGCCATCACGACCGGAACGGCGAAAGTCACGTTCCGCATGCCCTACGCCTTCACGCTATCGACGGTGCGGGCGTCGCTGACGACGGCGTCGTCATCTGGGACGCCGACGGTCGATATCAACGAGGCCGGCACCACGATCCTGTCGACAAAGCTGACGATCGACATGAGCGAGAAGACGTCGACAACGGCGGCCACTCCGGCGGTGATTTCCGACCCGGATTTGGCCGACGATACCGAGATCACCATCGACATCGATACCGCCGGCACGGACGCCGCTGGGCTGAAGGTCTACCTGATCGGGTCTCGCCCGTGAGCATGATGGTTCAATCGGGCCGCTTTGGCGGCGGGGGTGGTGGTGGTGGCGGCGGTTCGCCAACCTCATATTTCAACACCGGTGGCAGAGGCGATCGAACCGCGTCAATCACCACCACCCTGGTTTCTGGAAGCATCGCAGGCACGATCGACAATCTGGTTGACGGTGCCTTTGGAACCAACACAACGGATTCGTGTGCATTCTTTGCCAGCCAGACCAACATCGTCATCAAGTTCGATTTCGGAACCGGCAAGATCATCGACGGCTTCCGCTGGTATCAAAACCAAGGCAGCGGCCACGGCACCTATGTGTTCGAGGGCTCGAACGACGACAGTTCCTACACGCAGATCGGTGGTTCGTTTACCCTGGGTGCGGCCATTCTAACGGATTTCACGGGGATCAATAGTACGGCGTACCGGTATTACCGGCTGCGCCAAACCGCCGGCACGACATCGAACATTCCGTGGCTGGAGGAAATCGAATTCCGCATCGCGGCGTCTGGTGATGCAGCGCGAGACACCCGGGAGTATGGCGACCGCACTGCGATCATCACCATATCCACAACTGCGTCGATCACCGGCGGCGCCATCAACCACCTGATCAATGGTGGGCCTCGCAGATGACTCGTCGGGCGGTGTTCAATTCTCAAGCGGCGAGTCGTCCAAGGAGATCAAGTTCGACCTCGGAACCGGGAAGATCCTGACCGGGCTGCATTGGCTTCAGGATGGCACGAATTCGCATGGAACCTGGGTGTTCGAAGGCTCCAACGATGACAGCACCTATACCGGGCAGGGAAGCAGCTTCACGCTTGGCGGCGCGCTGATAACGGAAGTGACATGGTCGAATTCCACCGCCTATCGATATTATAAGCTTCGGCAAACCTCTGGCTCGACTTCCACGCAGATCAACCTCGAAACCGAGTTCAGGATCACCTGATCGAAAAGGACGAGGGCCGGCGCGACGAACGCCGACCCTCTAGCGC
This sequence comes from Mesorhizobium sp. B2-1-8, assembly GCF_006442545.2. Lineage (NCBI taxonomy): Bacteria > Pseudomonadati > Pseudomonadota > Alphaproteobacteria > Hyphomicrobiales > Phyllobacteriaceae > Mesorhizobium > Mesorhizobium sp. B2-1-8. Next base: position 4,280,012 of record NZ_CP083952.1, on the reverse strand, counting down.
GTCCCGTCGGGTTCAATGACAGGGGCGTGCGTTGCTTGTTACGAAGACGCTAGGCTGCAGCGGCAGCGCAAGCAGTGTTGCCAGTAGCCCCGTGGCCATTGAGCGCGGTGCAAAGGCCGGTGAACTGACCCGTTACCCAGACGCCGATGCCGATGATGATCAGGATCGACGCGGCGGCGATAATGCCGATGAGGATGGAATATTCGACCATGGCAGCGCCGGATTCTTCGTCACGGAATGCCCTGGCAATGCTGATAAGTTTCGTCATTTGGATTCCCCTGTTTACACCCTACTAACCCGGACAGAGGTGCCTAAAAGGTGCTCATCCCCCGGTCCTGATCTCGATCCTGTTCCTCCCAATGCTTGGGTGTCAACTGTCGTTTAATGAACGGTTAACTCTTGAATGCTTCGAGACGCAAGGTTCACATGCTTAAGTAGCTGCTAATGCAAGCGAATTCCGCGCCTTAACCATAGGGCGATGTTGGCTACCCCTTCGGTAGGATCTTATCGGCAGATATATCCCGTTATTAAGCAGCGGCTAATGCGATCACGCCCAATGCGCTGGCCCCCTATGCCCCGCTGATCCGCTCTGCCGAAGATCACGGCCGGGTCGTTACTCCGGTGTTTGCCTAACCCGGGGCAGCGCCTGTCCATGATCAGCTTAGCAGCGCAGGAGACCACTCCGGAAAGCGGAGATGTATCTCTAACGCTATCAGGATACCCCCCAAAATCGCTATCGCCATTACAAGCTTTTGCGACGCCGTCATCTGAACCTCCTTAGCCGCCGCCTGGGGCTGGTCGCTTCGGCAGATTCTGGCGCGGCACAAGCGGATATCCGACCTGGCCGAAGTAGTTTTTTGGGATAGGATCGTCGACCCCGTATTTCTGCGGTGCCTCGTCCCCGGGCAGGTTAAACGTGCCGAAGATCGCGTCGATGATAGCCAGTTGGCCAGCGAAGTTCTTGTCATAGGCGGCACGCTCGTTGGCGTGGTGCCAATGATGGAGTTGCGGACTGACAATCAGCCATTTGAATGGTCCGAAATTCATCTTGACGTTGGAGTGGATCAAGAGCGTGTGCCCTAGGTATATGACGAAATATATGCCCAAGGCCTCGGTTGTAAATCCGAGCAGGAAGACAGGTATAAGCGTCAAGGACTTGGAGACGAACAGGTCCACCGGGTGAAGGTGGAAGCCGACGAGCCAGTCCATCTCGTCGACGGCGTGGTGGATGGAATGGAACCGCCATAACGCCGGGATCGCATGAAAGGCGCGATGGATGAAATAGACGCCTAGATCGGTCAAGATGATGATCTCGATGACCTGAAGCCATGTGGGCTGCCCACTTATAGCATTGGTCAGACTCATGGGGATAAGCAGCGCCCCAGCGTTAATCGCAGGCGCCAGCATGAGCCCCGCCAGGAGGTTGACTATGCCGCCGTTGAAGGTGGCATAGATCAGATCGTTGACGATGCCTTTGCGGAAGATTTGCTGGGGCCGCAGAGAAAAAAGCCGCTCCAGCGGAATGAAGATCAAAGCGCAGATCAACAGCGATTTGAGGCCAAACATATCCATGATCCATCCCACCCAATGTCTGCCGGAGAATGAAGCACTCGCAAGCTTCCCATGCAAGCGGATGGTGTACGGGAGGTTAGTTCCTGGGCAGCCGGACTAAATGAGCCAGCGTGCGTGGAGATCATCCCACGCTTCGTCTCTTTGGCGCCTCAACTCATATTCCGGCACCAGCACCGGCTTTTCGAGGACGGCCGTGTGCTTCGGCCATACATAATCGCTGGCTTTCTGCCCGCCCCAAATGGCGATCAGCACAGCGACCGCTACACCACAGGCGCGCTCGAAAGATAGTTCCACCGTAACGGCCCCCTCTGCTGCCGGGATGATGAGCAAATAATGCCAATAAAAGATGAACGGATGGCAGGCTTGAGTGGTCCATGCGCCTCGCGCACTTTGCAAAACGGCTGATTTAAGTCGGCTTGTCCACCAGCGGCTTCTTTCTCGTTGGAGGCTTGTAGGCGTTCACCAGCCTGACGACAGTGGCATCGACCGTGACGGGAATGCCCAGGTTCACCGTCACACGGTCTTTGTCGAGTAGGTGCGTAACGTTGCCGATCAGTTCGATCGGCTGGCCGTGCGCGACCTTTGTCGTTCGGTCGAAGATCGAGTGCGGAAAATCGTAGGAGGGGATCGTCACGCTGATGCGATCCTCTGTCACGCGACCCCGTACCTTCGCGGTGATGGCGACCTCATCGCCGATGTTGAAGCTGCCCTTTGCCATACGATGAGTCTGGCGCGGCCAAGGCCTTCGTCAAGCGATTGCTAATGTGAGATTGGTGCCTTCGAGGCGACCCGGCTACCAGGAGGGGGATCTGGGGGATCATCCAACAGCAGCCGGGTCATGCCGGAGATCCTCCCGGCGGCGCTATCATGTGCTTGTATTAGCAATAGCGCAAATACCTCTTTCGTAGCGAGCACGGAAGCGTAAGGGTGCCTAAGCGAACTGAAGCTGCTCTTCGACTGGCCTCTCGCGCATCCTCAACACAAGCAGTCGCGTAGCTGCGAATGGACCCATGACGATGAACGCCAGTGCGAGGTCGAAGAAGACCGAAAAGAATGCGCTGGGGACGTAACAAACGGCTTCCATGCTGTTGACCCTTTCAACCACCTGCCTGGTGGCCTCCTCCGCCCTATCAGCATGATCCGGCTTTGGCGGAAATGCAAGCACGGCGCGGCAGCCGGGGCTCAACCGGGCAGCGCCTGGCTGATCGTCAGCGGCCGCGCCGGATTTCGAACACCAGGGTCACCGCGAGCGCGACGAGGGCCACAAGCACGGCGCCCACGGCAGGATGAAGGCCGGTCCAAAACGCGACGAGTATGACCGGATAATGCGTGGCATAGAGCGGGTAGGACAATGCTCCGGCCCAGGCAGCCCATTGTGCGCGCGGCAAGGCGAGAGACGCCCGAACGATGAAGGGGCAGGCGAGCAACGCCGCGATTTCGAAGCTGGCATTGCTTGATCCGATACTGAGCAGGATCGCCAAGGCGACTACCGCCGCAACAGGATGATGTCTGAGCGGGGTGTCGCCATAGCGGCGGAACATCCAGATTCCGACCAGGTAACAGGTCAGTTCACGCGGGATAAGCCACAGGATCGACCCGATATCGGCTCCCCAGTGCAGGTGGCCTTCAAAGTCGACGGCGGCGAGAACACCGCAGAGCCCCGCCAGTATGAGCAGCCGCGCATTGGACAATCTCGCGAAGATCGCACCATGAAGCGCGTTGGCGATGATCTCCACGAACAGCGACCACGTCGGGACGTTCAAGGCGAATGCCGTTGGACCGCCTGCTGGGAGAAACAGTAGGATCAGCGCATAGGACACCACCATCGGGATCGACGGGCCAAGCATGGCGGCCGTTACCGCGAGCCCGATGGTCGAACCGATGGCAAGCGGAAGGAATAGGCGGCGATATCGTAGGCCGATGAAGCCAAGCGTCGACAGCCCGTCCCGCAAGCGATGCTCGTAGGTCCTGGTCATGACGAAACCGGACAGGATGAAGAACAGGTCGACGGCCACCGAAAAGCCGATGGGAACGTGCGGGAGGTCGTACGTCAACACCAAATGGAAGGTAGCCACGGCTAAAGCCGCGACCCCGCGTAGAGCATCCAGCCCGTAAAGCCTTCCCCCCATGCACTTCAAGGTGGACCGGGAACGTCTGCCGGTCAACTTCCGCAGCGCCGCGATGGCAGTTTGCCCGAGGCTTGCCGATAAATCGCAACTTATGCAACATCCGCGGCATGCGCGATTGTGAGCTGACAGAGCGGCCGGGCAAGGGGTGGACACCGTGGAAAGAGGGCGCCGTCGACCTTGAGATCGATCGAATCTGGTGGGCGGCGCGGTGCCTCCACTTCGCCAAGCTGAACGTCTCATGCTGGTTTGACGGATCAGATCTCGTCGCGATCGAGCATTGGGGCTATCGTCGGCCGCAATGGTGCATGCGGCTCAAGCCGAAGGGCTGGGTGCCGCTGCCGGGAGAATTCAGGCTGGAGCGCGAGCGCGTGCAGCAGGAGGCGCTTGCCAGATATCGGGCGGCGGCGACGGAGCGATGCCTTGCGGCCACAGCGAGGCGCCATCGTGATCACCGGGCGCTTTTCTCGCCGTGCCATGCTCGTCGGCGCAATTGCCGCTCTTCCCGCCCTGGCAGGCGCTACAGCGCTTCAGGGCCTGCCGGCAGTGATATCGCTCACCACAAAGCCGCTTCGCAGCCACGCGGATCGGTGGGCCAGCATCGAGGCGAGGTTGGCCGAGCTGCCCCCCAAGATAGCCGAGAACCTTCGAGAGCAGTTCTACACTGTGATCGAGCGTGTCTGGCAGATGCAGCAGAGCGGCGTCGATTCGACGACGATCAGGGCCTACATCACCGATTGGAAAGGGGACAGGATCGCCTACATCGACAGCCCGGAGGCGTGGGCATGAACGCGCCAGTCGGAACCCTGAAGCCGCTCGGGATGCCCTCGGGCATGGACCCTCGCACATGGCGCAAGGCGATCGAAGCCCGTGTCAACGAACTGCTTGACCAGTCCATGGCGCTGATCACCGCGCTCGACGTGATGGAGGTGGACTGCGATCTCGAGCCCAGCGGCGACGAGCTGGACGCCTCGACTGCCCATGGCGGCGCCATAGGAGGCCATTGGAACGAGGACACAGAGCAGGAAGACAGCGGCTTCGGCGATCAGGACGGCATGAACGAGGACTGCACGGGCGAGCCGTCGCTTGGCTGGACAATGGCCATGAACCAAGACCACGCAATGACGAGATCGGCCGGCTGGGCGCTTGACGACGGCGAGCAGGACGTCGGCGACATGCCCGAAGACGAGCGCTACAGCGGCCTCTGACTTTCCCTCATTTGCGGGAATGTGGCCCGGCTGCGCAGGTGGCCGGGCTTTCTGTGGCGGAAAAGTCACGCAACCTGGATAAGCGGTGCTGCAACTGGCGCGCGCTTATTAACCAGCTAGGCGAAGCGTATCGTCATGGAGGGTAAAGGGGAACCTTGACCGCACGCGTTTTTCATTTCCTCCCGAACTAGCGCCCGCTGCGGAAAACGTGGTGGGCGTCTTTCTTTTTGAGACTGGTGGGCTTCGGCTTCCGGGCCTTTTTTGATGTTGCCTAATCTCAGCCAATAGGAACATATTCCCGGCGCGGCGATTTCTAATTCGAGCTGCACCTGGTGCTGCGTTTGAAGAAAGATCGCCTGGCGAAGCCCCCAAGCCTCAAGCCCGGCAAAGTTACGTCCTGATCCCCATCAGGAGGCCGGTGGAGGAACCGGCAATCTCTTCGATGCAAGACAGATGCCAGCATTTTGGTCCCAAAACGAGACAGGATGTCCAAGACCATCGCCGACGCCATTCGCAGCCGTGAGACGTTCTACGTCACCTGCGGTCATCCCATGTGCAATCATTCCACCCAGCTCGACCTGCAGGCGCTAGGCGCCCGCCTGGGGCTCGACCACGGCGCCATGCACAATGACCTGGTGAAGGTGTTTCGGTGCGATCGGTGCAAGCAGGCGGGAAGGGATCAGCGGCCGGCGTTTTTCACCTGCATCCCGGATTATGGCCGATTCGATCGGGAGAGGATGGGGACGAAGGGCTGACTGCTGGGTGGCCACGGTTTTTCGTTAGGATAACGATTCTGTCACCCGAAACGTTACCCAGGGTGACATCTGCCACAAGACATGGTTACGCAATCGTTAGCTAAGTTGTTGATGTTGCTGGTGCCCCCGGACGGAATCGAACCGCCGACCTTCGGTTTACAAAACCGCTGCTCTACCAGCTGAGCTACAAGGGCACGGCGCTTCGGTTAGCATATTTGTTGCGCCAGTAAAGACAAAACTCCATTTTTGGCCCCGTCGTGGTGGATGACGCCATGGTCCGTGCTGAAATCCGCAAACGCGCTTCCTACATGAGGACGAGGTGCAATCGCTTCGGACTGGAGTGTCGCATGATCAGGCTTGTCATCATTCTCCCTATCGTCATCGTGGCGTGGATGCTGCTGGTGAAGCTCATCAGCGACGTGAAGAAGGCCAATGTCGACTGGACGGGCGTCACGACGATCATCGGCTTCATCGCGCTCGCCTTCTGGCTTCGCCATATCACCGGCTTGGGCTGAGCCCGTGGCGAATAGTCAGTAGTGGTCATGGCGCGAACCGATATGGCCTGCTCACTACACACCAACCGTGTTTCAAAAAAATCTCCGGATCTGTCGAACCTTTTGCCGGGCCGCGCCGACTGATCTTCAGAGGCGAATGGTCGCCTCGATCAAAGATCCAGGAGATCATCATGTTCAAGCGCAGTTTCGTTTCCGCCCTCGTCGCCATCTTCGTTGCAACCGGCGCGCTCGCCGGCACCGTACAGTCTTCGTCGGCTCATGGCATGCATCACCATCATGATCATTACGACGACTACCTCGACTACCAGGATTATCCGGACTACCCGGATTACTGGTGGGTCTACGGCCATCACCATCACCATCATCACCACCACCACATCATCGTCTACTGAGCGCGGCCTGGCCGCGTGACTGAAGAAACCAGTTCCAGGAAAGGGCGGCTTCGGCCGCCCTTTTTGCTTTTGCATTGACGCGGCCTCCCTGTCGCAGTCACGGACGATGACCTGATTGGCGAAAGGTACCTGAAGCGCACGAGTCTGGTTGATCAACACCGGCGAGGGCGCCGAGCCTTTTAGGCTGCGGCTATCTGCTTCTTCGAAAATTCTTCGAAAAAATAAAAACCCCGTCGAACCTTTTTCGACGCCGCGGCGACAGATGATCAAGAGGCGGATGGATCGCCTCGGTCAACGAAGCAAGGAGATCGTCATGTTCAAGCGCACACTCGTTTCCGGCCTTATCGCGTCCACCGTCGCCGCCACCGCTTTGGTCGGCACCGTCCAGCCCTCGGCGGCCCATTCGCATCACCACGACCTCGGCATCGGCATCGCCGCCGGCGTTGGCGGTTTCGTCCTCGGCAGCCTGCTTGCCCAGCAGCAGCCGCGTACGGTCTATGTCGATGAAGATGGTGGTTCCTGGCACGTCCGTCGCTGCTTCGAGCGTTACGCGAGCTACGATCCGGACTCCGACACCTATATCGGCCATGACGGCTACAGCCACTACTGCCGGCTCTGAGGACCAGCGACAGGAAAGTGGACAAACAGGAAAAAGGGGTTGCGAGGCAGCCCCTCTTCCTCGTTTGAAGACCGCCCGTCTAGAGGTGCGTCCTCGGGCCGGTGTCGAGGATCGGCAGACCGGCCGCGCGGCAGGACCCGCCAATTTGAAGCCGGGCAGCCTGCGTCTCGTCTCCCATCGCGACCAGTTCAAAGCTGCTTGCGGCTTCCGGGTAGACCTTGGCGATGAATGGCTTGTCGCCGCCTTGGGCGCCGGACAAGGTCTTGGCGCTGACTGTGCCGCAGGCCACGATCTCCTGGCGGCCATCGAGCGTTCGCTCGCCGGCGAGCATGGTTCCGAACCTGGCGGAGGCCGGATTCGGCAGGCGCTGGCGGATACCGGCCGTGATGATCTCCTCCAGCGCGAGTGAGATCGGAATTGGATTGACCCGTTGGCCGCCGGTATCGGGTCGTGGTGTCGCCGCCACGCATCCGCAAAGCGAAGCGGCAAGCAGAAGCTGAACCATTGTCCTCATTCGCGCCCTTTCGCATGCATTCGGGCACCCAGGCAAGACGGCCAAATCCCAAGCGGCGTGCGCCATGTCGGACTGGCGATGGTGGTCGATTTCTTCGACATGGCGGCTACAAGCATCTAGGCAGGCGCTTCGTGATCAACTGACCGCCACGCCGCCTATCATCCTGGTCACTTCGGCTGCGGCATCGCGCACCAGCGGGCCGATCTCCGCCAGTCGGTCGGGCGTGACCCGTACCGTCGGCCCCGACACGGAAACGCCGCCAATCGGTTCGCCATACTCGTTGAAGATGGCGGCGGCGACACAACGCATGCCGGGGTGGCGCTCCTCGTCGTCGACCGACCAGCCGCGATGCTTGGTGGCCGCCAGATCGTGGGCGAGGGCGGAGATGTCGGAAAGGGTCCTGTCAGTATAGCGCTGCAGGCCCGCCTTGCGCAGGATGGCTCCGACGCGCTCCGGTTCGAGATGCGCCAGCACCGCCTTGCCGATGCCCGAGGCATGGAAGGGACTGCGCGTGCCCGGCCGGAAGAAGGCGCGGATCGCCTGGTGCGTCTCGACCTGGCTGACGAAGACTACGCAGTCGTCCTCGGCGACGCCGAGATTGGCAGTCTCCCCGGTCTTCTCCATCAGGTCCTGCATGACGATGCGGGCACGGTCGACCAGCTTGCGGCGGCGTAGGAACGCCGCGCCCATGCGGTAGGTCTCGACGCCGATCGACCAGAGCTGGTCAGACGTATCGAACTCGACCATGCCGTGGTTTTCGAGGGTCGTCAGCATGCGGTAGGCGGTGGAGGCGGCGAGCCCGCTTTGCGCCGATATCTCGCTCAGCGACAGGCCGCTGCCGTCCGCGACAATGGCCAGAATGCGCAAGGCCCGGTCGAGCGACTGTACCGAGGAAGCTTCGGCCGGACCATTGAAGGCACGCGGGCGCCCACGTTGCCGTTTTTCGGTCGTTTCCATGGTCGGCATTGTCGGCCCGTTTTCCCAAAAAGCAATGAAAAAGTTTTCCATGAAATTCCGGGCGCAAATACTGGAAAAGGGAAAACCAAATAAATTCAGGCGGTAGCATTTGTTTTCTAAAAATGAAAAAATATTCTGAAAAAATTGAAAAATCACCGAGTCGATGACATCCTTAGCCATCCAACAATCATCTCGTGGAGGCTGGAAATGGCCAGGATGCGCGCTGTCGATGCCGCTGTTCTCGTTCTCGAAAAGGAAGGCATTTCCTGCGCCTTCGGCGTGCCGGGCGCGGCGATCAATCCCCTGTATTCGGCGATGAAGGCGAGGGGCACCATCCGCCATGTCCTTGCCCGCCACGTCGAGGGCGCCTCGCATATGGCGGAAGGCTATACCCGCGCGAAATCAGGCAATATCGGTCTCTGCATCGGCACTTCGGGGCCGGCCGGCACCGACATGATCACCGGGCTCTATTCGGCCGCGGCCGATTCCATCCCGATCCTGTGCATCACCGGCCAGGCGCCGCGTGCGCGCCTCAACAAGGAGGATTTCCAGGCCGTCGACATCGCCGCCATCGCTGCGCCCGTCGCCAAATGGGCGGTGACGGTCATGGAGCCCTATCTGGTGCCGATGGCGCTGCAGAAGGCGTTCCATCTGATGCGGTCGTCGCGGCCGGGTCCGGTGCTGATCGACCTGCCGGTCGACGTCCAGTTGGCCGAGATCGAGTTCGACATCGATGCCTACGAGCCGCTGGCGCCGTTCAAGCCGGCAATGACACACGCCCAGGCGGAAAAGGCGCTGACGATGCTCAACGCGGCCGAGAAGCCGCTGATCGTCGCCGGCGGCGGCATCATCAACGCCGACGCATCGGACCTGCTGATCGAATTTGCCGAGATCACGGGCGTTCCGGTCATCCCGACGCTGATGGGCTGGGGCGCAATCCCCGACGACCACCGGCTGATGGCCGGCATGTGCGGGCTGCAGACCTCGCACCGCTACGGCAATGCCACCATGTTGGAAGCCGATTTCGTCTTCGGCATCGGCAACCGCTGGGCCAACCGTCACACCGGCTCGGTCGACGTCTATACCAAGGGCAAGAAATTCATCCATGTCGACATCGAGCCCACTCAAATAGGCCGTGTCTTCGCGCCCGATCTCGGAGTCGTCTCCGATGCCGGCGCTGCGCTTAAGATGCTGCTCGACGTCGCCACCGAGTGGAAGATGGCGGGCAAGCTGCGCGACTGGTCGGGCTGGGCCAAGGAATGCCAGGGCCGCAAGAAGACGATGAAGCGCAAGACCCATTTCGAACAGGTGCCGCTGAAGCCGCAGCGTGTCTATGAGGAGATGAACAAGGCGTTTGGCCGCGACGTCACCTATGTCACGACCATCGGCCTGTCGCAGATCGCCGGGGCGCAGTTCCTGCATGTCTACAAGCCGCGCAACTGGATCAATTGCGGCCAGGCCGGCCCGCTTGGCTGGACCTTGCCGGCAGCACTCGGCGTGCGCGCCGCCGATCCAGACCGCACCATCGTGGCGCTGTCGGGCGACTATGATTTCCAGTTCATGATCGAGGAACTGGCGGTCGGCGCGCAGCACAAGCTGCCCTACATCCACGTCGTCGTGAACAACGCCTATCTCGGCCTGATCCGCCAGGCGCAGCGCGGCTTCTCGATGGATTACGAGGTCAGCCTGGCCTTCGAGAACATCAACCGTACCGGTGATCCGGAGGCGGGCTACGGCGTCGACCACGTCGCCGTCGCCGAGGCGATGGGCTGCAAGGCGATCAGAGTGCGCAAGCCGGAGGAATTCGCCGGCGCCTTCAAGCAAGCGGAGCGGTTGATGAAGGAACATCAGGTTCCGGTCGTGCTCGAATTCATTCTCGAACGGGTCACGAACATCTCGATGGGCACCGAGATCGACAAGATCACCGAATTCGAGGACCTTGCCGAACGTCAGGAAGACGCTCCGACCGCCATCGTGATGCTCGACTAATTTTGTTCGAGCATCGGGTCGATGCTCCAGGGAGAAAAAGAATGCCACGTTTTTCAGCCAATCTGTCGATGCTCTTTGGCGAGCATGATTTCCTCGACCGCTTCGATGCCGCCGCCCGCGCCGGCTTCAAAGGTGTCGAATATATCGGCCCTTATGATCACGCGCCCGAGGTAGTGGCCGCGAGGCTGAAGAAGAATGGTCTGACGCAAGTGCTGTTCAACCTTCCCGCAGGCGACTGGGCCAAGGGCGAGCGCGGCATCGCCGTGCTGCCGGATCGCGTGCCGGAATTCCGCCAGGGCATTGCCAAGGCGATCACCTATGCGCAGGCGCTTGGCTGCCAGCAGGTCAACTGCCTGGCCGGGATCGAGCCGCAGGACATTGCACGGGACACGCTTGAAAATGTCTTTGCCGAAAATCTCGCCTTCGCTGCGGAGAAGCTGGAGCAGGCCGGCATTAAGCTGCTGATCGAACCGATCAACACGCGCGATATTCCCGGCTTCTTCCTGAACTATTCCGACCAGGCGCTGGCGCTGATCGACCGCGTCGGCTCGAAGAACCTGTTCCTGCAATACGACATCTATCACATGCAGATCATGGAGGGGGATCTCGCCCGTAAAATCGAGGCAAACCTCGGCCGCATCGCGCATATCCAGCTTGCGGACAATCCCGGCCGTCACGAGCCGGGGACGGGCGAGATCAACTATCCCTTCCTCTACGACCATATCGATCGGATTGGTTATTCCGGCTGGGTGGGGGCGGAATACAAGCCGAAGGCGGGGACGGAAGCCGGACTGGGTTGGTTCAGGGAACTGACCGGGCAGGGAATCGCGGCGGCGTAGCGGCTGGGAAATTGTCAACGTCGGCGCTGCCCCTCACCCTTACCCTCTCCCCGTGAAGAACGGGGAGAGGGGATCGTCAGCGTTGAAGCGCGTCCCTTCTCCCCGTCACTATACGGGGAGAAGGTGCCGGCAGGCGGATGAGGGGCGGCGCCAACTTTTGATGAATTCGAAAGAACTTGCAGGAGAAACCACATGGAAACCATCGGCTTCATCGGCCTCGGCATCATGGGCGCGCCCATGGCGGGGCATCTGCTCGACGCCGGCTACAGCGTCATCGCCAGCGACCATCGCTCCAAGCCGCCGGCTGATCTCGTCGCCAAGGGCCTGAAGACGGTTACCGGCCATGCCGCCGTGGCCAAGGCCGCCGACATCATCATCACCATGGTGCCGGATACCCCACAGGTGGCCGAGGTGCTGTTCGGTGAGAACGGCGTCGCCTCTGGCCTTTCCAAGGGCAAACTCGTTATCGACATGAGCTCGATCTCGCCGATCGAGACAAAGGAATTCGCAAAAAGGATCAACGATCTCGGTTGCGACTATCTCGATGCGCCGGTTTCGGGCGGCGAGGTCGGCGCCAAGGCCGCATCCCTCACCATCATGGTCGGAGGCGAGGAACAGGCGTTCGAGCGTGCGAAACCGGTTTTCGAAAAGATGGGCAAGAACATCACCTTGGTCGGGCCGAACGGTGTCGGCCAGACCACCAAGGTCGCCAATCAGATCGTCGTCGCGCTGACCATTGAAGCCGTCGCCGAAGCACTTGTTTTTGCATCGAAAGCCGGGGCCGATCCAGCCAAGGTCAGGCAGGCGCTGATGGGCGGGCTGGCAGCGTCACGCATCCTCGAAGTGCATGGCGAGCGCATGGTCAAGCGCACCTTCGCGCCGGGTTTCCGCATCGAACTGCACCAGAAGGATTTGAACCTGGCGCTGGAGGGTGCAAAGGCGCTTGGCGTGTCGCTGCCCAACACATCGACCACCCAGCAGCTATTCAATTCCTGCGCCGCCAACGGTGGCGCCAAGGAGGATCACTCGGCGCTGGTGAGGGCGCTGGAGCGGATGGCGAATTTCGAGATCGGCAAGGAGGCAAAAGAAAGCAAAGGCAAAGCGGCATAGGTCGGAAGAGGGCGGCATAACGTTCCCAAGCCGCAAACTTTTGTCTTAACCCAGGAACGGGTTCCGGCAAGCGTTCGCCGGAACCCGTTTTGATTCATGGCGGGAAGCTTGCCGCTTCCAATCAGCCACGCTTCAGAAATGCCCGCGCTGCATAAAGGCTCACCGCCGCTGCGTTCGACACGTTGAGTGAGCGGATAGCGCCGGGCATGTCGAGCCTGGCCAACGTCGTCACCGTCTCGCGCGTTTTCTGGCGCAGGCCCTTGCCTTCAGCGCCGAGGACCAGGGCTATCTTCTCGCCAGCAAAACTCGTTTCGAGTTCCGCCGGCCCGTCCGAATCGAGCCCGATGGTCTGGAAGCCGGCTTCGTGCAACTGGCCGAGCGCATTGGCGAGATTCCTCACCTCGATCTGGTCGATATGCTCCAGCGCGCCGGAGGCGGATTTCGCCAGCACGCCGGATTCCTGCGGACTATGGCGGGCCGTGGTAATCAGCGCCCCGGCGCCGAAAGCGACCGCCGAGCGCAGGATGGCGCCGACATTGTGCGGGTCGGTGACCTGGTCGAGCACCAGCACCAGCCTGGTGTCGCCGAGTGCGTCGAGACGCTTCGGCTTCAGTGGCTCCGCCTCGATCAGCACGCCCTGATGCACCGCGTCCGAGCCGGTGACTTTGTCGATGTCCCTGGGTTCGACCAGTTCAGCCTTGAATGGCAGGGCGGCGAGATCGCCGATCTCGAGCCGTTCGGCCGCATTGCGCGTCACCAGCATTTTCTTGATCCGGCGGCGCGGATTATCGAGTGCCGCTCGCACGGTGTGCAGGCCATAAAGTCGCACCAGGCCATCCCCGGCGTTCTCGCCTGGTGGCACGGGTTGGCGCTGCCTGAACGCCGGTGCGCCGCCGCTTTTCTCGTCGCGAAAGGCGCGGCGCAGCTTGGCGTAGTGGGTGTCTTTCGGGGTATTGGAATTGTTGCTCATGGCCGGCTTCTATAGCGGTCTCCTGCTGTCAGGGATATGCCCTGTCGCCGCAGCCGGCGAACAACGTCGAAAAACCCTTCCTGCGCGGTTGACACCCACTGGCCTTGCCGCCATAAGGCGCTTCGCTGGTTTCGGAGAAGACACAACTCGGGTCCGAACTGGCGCGAATGCCTCGTTGCATGGCTCCGGCGGCAGAATGGAGAGGTGCCCGAGTGGTTAAAGGGGACGGACTGTAAATCCGTTAGCTTAGCTTACGTTGGTTCGAATCCAACCCTCTCCACCACTGCCGGTCCGGAAGCCCTGAATGCGAAAAATATCGGACCGAAAGTGCACGGCGCTATCGGGCAATCTGGCACGTCAGGTTGCCGTCTGAGCCGCTCGAACGCAATCGTGCCATCGCTTGATCTCCATCTTGGACCGGATCGGAATGAGGCTGAGGGTGATCGCAGGCACCGCTCCGTACGAAATCAACAATTGGCTCCTGTGTGAAAATGCGCGATCATTGGAAAATGGCACGCAAATTGGACGACAAACTCGATTGCAAGGCTTGCGGGACGATCCAGATGGACATTCCCGACGACGCCACGGAGTCGACGCCAATTTATTGCAGCAATTGCGGTGCCTTCCTCGGCGAATGGGGTGAATTGCAGGACGATTTCTACCGCCAGGCTCGCGACGCCGAAGCATTCGACCTGCGCGACGGCAACATTATCAAAAAGTAGGATGCCATAAAGGCAACCGCCGGGTGCTAGGCCGCTATTGGACCGCTCCTCCGTCGGCAGAGCCTGTGGAAAAGCGCGCCATTGAGTGAACGCGGTCAGCGCATTTGTGATCCGGCCCAGACGCATTCGGTGGGGCCGAATTCTTCCGGTTTCGCGCTCTTGTCGAAGTACCGCCGCGCGGTAATTCCCTTGAAGGGGTGGGCACTCCTCCCCTTCACGACAGGAGCTGACCATGAAACACCAGACACTCGACCAACTACAGGCCGTCGCCAGGATTGAACCCTCGGCGCCATATTCGGAAATGACACGGGATGAGCGCATCGCGCGATGGGCTGAACTTCTCGATCAGAATCCCGAGCGATGCCTTGGCGCGTTTACAGGCACCGAACATATGCATCCGGAGGCACGCGCCATCGCACGCGGCGAAGGGTCGGCAATTACTGTTGCCTTCGAAGACCCGATGCTGCGCGCGTTGGGTCTTCGGGATGACACTTATGGCGAGGCCAAGCGCTTCTTCGAACTGAACGACTGGCAACTGCATGACATCGTTTGCGATTGTCACGTAGGCTCTACCATGAAAGCACGGTGGGCTGCCGCTCGGGTCCGCGCGACAATTGGCGGCAACAGGTTTCTTACGTGGTTGAGGCAAAGGATCATGTTCTGACGCGCGCGGGGCGGCTTAGGTGAGGATCGTCACCTGTTCGCATTCGCAACCGCGCGCGGTGCGACCCCACCTGACCCGTCTTGTCGATCAGTCCCTGTGCTCGTGGCAAAGCCGGACGGCTGCACGATGACTTCTCTGCGTTCCGCCGGCTACGGCGGCGGCCAACGGCCACTCCATGCCGGTTGCGAAAGAGCGCGGTTAATGGAGTAAGAGCATGCGCGTTTTGATGGTTTTCACGCTCCTGCTGGTCGCAATCGCAACGGCGCTCTCGCTTGCACATGCATTGGAGCTACCGGGCAAAATGCGCCTGAAAGAGGCGACCTACAAGGCAGTGCAGACGATCTACTATCCCGGCTTCACGATTGGCGGTTTTTCCGAAATCGGAGGCATCCTCGCGCTTGCCATCCTGCTCTATTTGACGCCTTCTGCAAGTACTCGGTTCTGGTGGACGCTCGCGTCGCTGATTTTCCTGGCGGCGCAACACGCGACCTATTGGCTGGTCACGCATCCCGTCAATAATTTCTGGGTGAAGGACGTCGCCATGTCGAGATCGGGCGCGGCGTTTTTCTCCATATTCGCTCGGAAGCAAGATGGTGATTGGAGAGATTTCCGGAATATCTGGGAGATGTCGCACGTCATCAGGGCAAGCCTTGCAATGTCGAGCCTGACCTCGATCGCCGTTGCGGCAACGCTTTTTGCGGATGGCTGATCGGGGGCGCCCCGGGCAACCAAATTCGCGGAACCTCGTTGTCGACCATCAGTCAGGGGAGGTTTCGATGAAGAAATCCTTGTCGCTTCTGGTGTTGGCTGCTGCTCTTGCGCTCGGTGCCTGTGATAACAGCACCCAACCGACGAAAGCCAACACCGACTCCGTCAACAAGAATCCGCAGGTTGACCAGGATGTCAGACCCAAGTCGACGACTGGCGGCGACCAGCCGGTTACAGCGCCGGAGAGCAAATGAACCTTGTCTCATTTTGCGATACGCCACTGCTGCGCGTCGCTTATCTCAGTGGTGGGCCGCAAGACGGTCCGCCGGTCGTCCTGCTGCATGGCTGGCCGGACGACGCGACCACTTACGCGCGCATTTCGCCGGTCCTCCACGAGGCCGGCTTTCGGACGTTTTCGCCGTGGTTGCGAGGTTTTGGGCAGACATCGTTCCTGTCGAAAGAAACCATGCGATCCGGCGAAATTGCCGCAATGGCGCAGGATGTGCTGGACTTTGCCGACGCGCTTGGCCTCAGCCGCTTTGCTATCGTCGGTCACGACTGGGGAGCACGGATCGCCTACCTCCTGGCCTCGATCTTTCCCGATCGCATCAGTTGCTGTGCCGCGCTATCGCTTGGCTGGCAACCCGGCACACCGGCAACGCCGGCGCCTGAACAGGCGAAAGCATTTTGGTATCAATGGTTCATGGCAACAGCGCGCGGCGCTGAGTTCGTGCGAAAGAACCGCAAGGAATTCGCCAGATTCCAATGGGACAGCTGGAGCCCGTTGGGCTGGTTCGACGACGCCATTTTCGATGAAGTGGCTGCATCCTTCGACAACCCGGATTGGCCGGACGTGACGTTGCATTCCTATCGGGTTCGCTGGGGTGAGGCGGAGCCCGATGCGCGCTACGCGGAGCTGGCCCGCCGGCAAACATCGGTCAAGATCATCACGGTGCCGACCTTGACGCTTCATGGTGGCGACGACCGTGTCGTACTGACCGCATCCTCGGAAGGACTGGAGGAGCATTTCACGGCGCCCTACAAACGAGTGGTCCTGGACGCGGTCGGGCACTTCCCGACACGTGAGGCTCCACACGAGGTTTCGAGGCTGTTGGCGAGCTTTCTCGATAGTTTCGGCAGCTGATAATCACTTGGCTCGGCGGCCCGCTCGGCTTCACCGCACAAGCTGGAACCTGATGCATCGCCGCGCATTTCGTCTCCATCGATGGATCGAGACGCAGTCCAACGATCAATCGATAGTCAGGGAGAATTCGGATGCAAACTTCAGCCGCAACGTCAGAACACGACTTTCGCCCACTGACCATAGAGCCGTTTGCCGGGACGGTGACCGTGCGATTTTCCGATGCTGTGGTCGCAGCCACGGAGCACGCGAAGGTAGTCAGGGAAGAGGGGCAGGAGCCGACGTTCTTTATCCCTTTCGAGGACATCTATTTCGACCTTTTCGAAAAGACCAACACCACAAGCAGCTCACCGCTCAAGGGGACCGCGAGTTACTGGCGGGTCCATGCTGTCGGTAGCTCGGCCGACGACTTCATGTGGGCATACGAGACGCCCGATACGGCAGCGCTGGCCATTGCAGGTCATGGCACCTTCGATCCGGGAAAGGCGCGCATCGATGTCGACCCGGTGGAGGACCAACGGCACACCCCCCATGTCATGGAATAGGATTATCTTCGATGTCGATGCCGGGCCTGGCATATGGTCCGTTGGGGCACCGATGCATGCATGTTTGTGTCGATATGCAAAAGCTGTTTGCCGAGCCGTCGCGGTGGGCGACCCCCTGGATCACCCGTGTCCTTCCTCAAATCGAGAGGCTGGTCGAAAGACGAGCGCCACAGACCGTCTTCACGCGCTTCCTGCCGGCGCAAAAGCCGGGGCAGGGCGTCGGCACATGGAAGCGCTATTATGAGCGCTGGGCCTCGATGGCGATCGAAAATATTGGTTCCGACATGGTCGACCTGTTGCCGGCGTTGGTCACTTACTGCCCGCCAGCGGCAGTCATCGACAAGCACATATACTCGCCTTGGTTCGAAGGTCACCTCAGGGCCTTTCTGAACGAACGCGACATCGACACGCTGGTTATCACCGGCGGCGAAACCGACGTGTGCGTTCTGGCCACGGTGCTCGGAGCGATCGATTTCGGCTATCGCGTGGTTCTTGTTACGGACGCGCTGTGCAGTTCATCCGACGCAACGCATGACGCGCTGTTGACCGTTTATCACCAACGGTTCGCGCTGCAGGTGGAGACGGTCGAGATGGAAACGGTTCTCTCGAACTGGATCTGACGTTGCCGGTCATTCGCCAAGCATTCAATGCTTGCGACTTGCGATGCTTGCCGGGAAAAATAGCAGGCGGCGGAAGTCCTGGAATAGGTTGGTGGGGCGGGCCGGCTATTTCGGCTGGCGTCCGTCAGGTTTTGGAGACCGCAGCAGCAAGGCGAGGGGAACAAAAAGTGCCGTCGCGATGGCGCAGTAGCGAAAAACGTCGATGTAGGCGAGCAGCGAAGCCTGGCGCGCGATCAACTGCCCAAGCCAGCCGATGGCTTGCTGCTTGGCCTGAAGCATGCCCGAGCCTTGGGCGACAAAGTGATCCGTCACCTGACGCAGCACCTGCTGATAGGCGGGTGACGACTGCACGGTATGGCTGACAAGGTTCGATTGATGCAGCTGCGCGTTTTGAGCGATCACGGTGTTCGACAATGACACGCCGATGCTCCCGCCGATGTTACGGGCGACGTTGATCAGCGCCGACGCCTGGTTGGTCTTCTGCGGAGCGAGGCCGACATAGGCCGCAGTCGAAATGGGGATGAACAGGAACGGCAGGCCGATCATCAGGAAGATGCGCGCGAAGGCAAAGAAGCGGAAACTGGCGTCCGGGGTGAGGGACGTCATGTGCCACAGGGCGACCACGACAACGGACATGCCCATCATGATCAGATATTTGGGCTGCACCAATCCGGCGGCAAATCCGGAAATCGGCATCAAGATCAGCATGGCGATGCCGCCGGGCATCATGGAAAGGCCCGACAGGGTGGCCGTATAGTCGAAGGCGGTCTGTTGCAGCTGCGGCATCAACTGCGTGGTGCTGAACAACACGGCTCCGACAGCCATCATCACCAGGAACGACGCGCCGAACTGGCGGGTGAACAGCAGGCGCACGTCGACGATCGGATCGCGGTGACTGAACTCCCATGGGATGAGCAGCAGGAACGAGATCGCCGAAATCACTGCAAAAGTCGTGATGAAACCCGATGCGAACCAGTCGTTTCTCTGACCCTCATCGAGGAAGATTTCCAGGCAGCCAAGAGCGGTGGCGACCAGGATGAACCCGACCCAATCTATTCTGAGGCCGCCCTTCAGCCGCTCCTGACGTTCGCGCTCGATCACGTCCGGCTCGACGAGAAGCCACTGCACCAAGGCAAGCGACATGATGCCGAACGGCACGTTGATGAAGAAGATCCAGTGCCAGGAGAAATGGTCCGTCAGCCAGCCGCCGAGGGTCGGCCCGACTGTCGGTGCGACGATGACGGCGATGCCATAAAGGGCAAAAGCCTGGGAACGCTTCTCGGGCGGAAAGGTATCGGCAAGGATGGATTGTTCGCTCGGCGCCATGCCGCCGCCGCCGAGACCCTGCAGGATCCTGAAGAAAATGAGCATTTCCAGATTGGGCGCGAGGCCGCACAACAGCGATGCGATGGTGAACGTCGCCACGCAAAGCATGTAGTAGCGCTTCCGCCCGATCACGCTGGCCAACCAGCCGCTGACCGGGATGATCACGGAATTCGCGACCAGATAGGTAGTGATCACCCAGGTGCTCTCGTCCATGCCGGCAGCCAGGCTGCCGGCGATGTTGCGCAGGGCCACGTTGGCAATCGAAGTGTCCAGCACCAGCATGAAGGTGGCGATGGAGACGACGATGGCGATCAGCCAGGGATTGCGCCCGCCGGCGGCGGACCGGCTTTCGCTTTGGGCGCTGGAGATTTCGCCAGTCATCGCACCTTGACCGTCGGCACCACCGACAGGCCCGGACCCAGCAGCACGCCGGGCGGTTTGTCGAAGACGATCTTCACCGGCACGCGCTGCACCACCTTGACGAAGTTGCCGGTGGCGTTTTCTGCCGGCAGCAGGCTGAAGGCGGTGCCACTGCCCGCCTGGATGCTGTCGACGCGGCCATGAAAAGATCTGTCCGGATAGGCGTCAATCTCGATGTCGACCGGCTGTCCGGGCCGCATCAGATCGAGCTGTGTTTCCTTGAAGTTGGCCTTCACCCAGACTTCGTCCGGAACAAACATCATCAGCACCTGGCCTGGCTGGGTATAGGTACCGTTGGCGACCGAGATGCTGGTTGCCCGCCCGGCGACCGGTGCGGTGATGGTTGTGCGGGATAGCATGGTCCTCGCCTGGTCCTGGCTGGCCTTGGCCTGATTGAGCTTGGCTTCGGCGCTTTTGGTCTGCGCCTGCAAAACAGCGACCTGGCTCCTGGCGGCTGTTACATTGGCTTGAGCGCTGTCGAGAGCAGCCTGGTCCTGGCGCAGCGTCGAAGCGGCCTGCTGCGCCTGCTGTTGGGTAGCCGTGCCCTTGGCCAGAAGTTCACGGTTGCGCTGGTCCTCGGCTTTGGCGAAATCGAGCGCGGCCTGTGCCTCCGCCGTCTGCTTCTGCGCCGCATCGATCTTTGCGTTTTGTGCTTCGATCTGAGCCCCTAGTTCGACAATGTCGGCCTGCGCCGAAACCACGCCGGCATCGGCCTGTTCAAGGCTGGCCCGATAGTCGCTGTCATCGATGCGCAACAGGACGTCGCCCGCCTTGACCGGTTGGTTGTCGGTCACCGCAAGGTCAGTGACCCGTCCTGATATCTCGGCGCTGATAGTTATCGTGCGGGCGTCGATAAAGGCGTCGTCGGTCGATTCATACTGGCGGGCATTCAGCCACCACATGATCAGTGCCACGGCGGCTAGCAACATCACGATCAAGATTGCAATGGCCACGTAAGGATGCCGCCGGGGGAAACCTAGGAGGCTGGGCTTTTGTTCATCCGCCTGCTTGTCCCGCGCTTCGCGCTCCGGAGCGTTAGGCTGCGCCACATCGCCCCTGCGTTTTGGCGACGCATCCTGTCCGGCCTTGCTCGAAACGCCGCGCGCATCTCTGACTTTGTCTGGTTCTTCAGTCTCGGTTTTTGCATCCACGGGGAGAACTTTCAGGGAAGGCGCCGACCGCTTTAACGACCGATTCAACGACAGCTCTTCACAAAAGTTCCTGACGAACCGGCTCGGCGGCATTCGTCGGGATCGTAGCCAAAGCCATTCAACCGACGGCAAATCTGATCACTGTGATGAGGATCACGATGCCGACCAGCCCTGCGATGAAGATGATCCGGCGTGTGCGGGTTCGCAGGATGATCTCACCTTGTCGCGCCTGTTCAGCCGAAAAGACAGGGCCTTCGTCATCAAGCCGATCGCTTCGCCGATCGCTCCGATCATTGCTCATGATCGCCTCCTTCCTTGGAACCTGTCGAGGACAACCATGGTCTTGCGGCTGAAGTTCCGCATGGCCGTCCTGCAAAGGAAACGATCACAGCGATGTGAGGAGGGAACTTTGCCTCCCGCGAACAGTTTCGTCCGCTTGAGACTCCAGCCAGGCGGAAAGCCAGCCATGTCCAATCCCACAAGCCCTAGCGGCCTGAGCAGACGCACCTTCATGACGGGTTCTGTTACGGCGGCAGCCGCAATGCCTCTCATGGCCACCTCGACAAAAGCCGCCGAGCCATCGCCTGCCAGAGCGGCCGAACCTCGTGACCTGTCGACGATTTCGCTTCGGATCAACAAGCAGGCCTACACTCTCGCACTCGACAATCGCACGAGCCTGCTTGACGCTCTGCGTGACCATGTTGGTCTGACCGGCACCAAGAAGGGTTGCGACCACGGCCAGTGCGGTGCCTGCACCGTTCTTGTCGATGGGAAGCGGGTGCTATCCTGCCTGAGCTTTGCCGTCATGAACCAGGGCCGCGAGGTCACGACTGTCGAAGGCCTGGCTTCGGCCGACGGCGAACTGCACCCGGTGCAGCAGGCGTTTGTCGACCATGATGCCTTTCAATGTGGCTACTGCACGCCGGGCCAGATCATGTCCGCCATCGGTTGCATCGACGAAGGCCATGCCGGTTCGGAGGATGATATCCGGGAGTATATGAGCGGCAATCTGTGCCGGTGCGCAGCCTATCCGAACATCGTCGCGGCGATCATCCAGGCGCGCGACGAGATCAGGAGGGCCTAGGATGCGTCCCTTCCTCTATGAAAGACCAACGAGCGTCACCGCGGCGATCGCCATGGCGTCTCATCTCGATGGTGCGCCAACACAGGCCGACACCCAGTTCATCGCCGGCGGCACCAATCTGGCCGACTACATGAAGCTGGGTATCGCACGGCCGGAGCGGCTGCTCGACCTTAACGAGCTTGCCGAGCCTGCTTTGCGGCAGATCAAAACGGACGACGACACCATCCGTTTCGGTGCGCTGGTTCGCATGGGTGAGGCAGCCGACAACAAAGACGTCAGGCGCCGCTGCCCGCTCCTTGCCGACAGCCTGAAATTCGCCGCTAGCGGCCAGCTTCGCAATATGGCCAGCCTTGCCGGCAACGTGTTGCAACGAACGCGGTGCGAGTATTTTCGGGAAACCTCCTGGCCGTGCAACAAGCGGGAGCCCGGTTCCGGCTGTGCGGCGATGGAAGGGATAAACCGCCAGCATGCCGTGCTCGGCACCAGCGATGCCTGCATAGCGACCTATCACGGTGATTTCGCGCAGGCGCTGATTGCACTCGGTGCGGTCGTCGAAGTGGAGGGGCGGCGTGGCCCGCGCAAGATCCCATTCGCCAGCCTGCACCGGCTTCCCGGCGACACGCCCAACATCGAGACGGATCTGGCCGCCGATGAAGTCATCGTCGCCATCGACGTTCCGCTTGGTGCATGGAGCCGTCGCTCGCGCTACCTGAAGATACGCGATCGCGAATCCTACGCATTTGCGCTGGCCTCGGCGGCGGTGGCGCTGGAGATGGACGGAGACACGGTCAGGCAAGCGCGCATAGCACTCGGTGGCGTCGCGACGGTGCCATGGCGCGCGAGGGCGGCGGAGGATGCGCTGCGTGGCAATGCCCTCGACGACAAGGCCGCGAGGGCTGCTGCCGAAGCCGCATTCGCTGATGCCAAGCCACGAGAACACAACGCGTTCAAGATACCGCTCGGAAAGCGCACGCTGGTGCGAGCGCTGCTCGAGACCCGTGACATGAAGGTCTGAGCCATGAATCAAGCCGCTCCAGCTCCAAAAGAAAACCAAGGCGAACCGGTCGTCCGCATCGACGGCAGGCTGAAGGTTACCGGGCAGGCCAGCTATCCGGCCGACATCGCCACGGCCAATGTCGCTTATGGCGCTCTAGCCACGAGCAGCATCGCTCGGGGCAAGGTTTCCAAACTCCATACGGATGACGCCAGGGCCGTGCCAGGAGTGCTGGACATCGTGACCTATGGCGACATGGATCAGACAGACACGCCGAAATTTGGCAACACCGGTGCAAGCTCCATCGCCCCCCTGCACGACAAGACGATCTTCCACGATGGCCAGATCATCGCCCTGGTCGTTGCCGAGACATTCGAGGCGGCGGAGGAAGCGTCGATGTTGATCCGCGCCGACTACGAAGACGAATCGCCAAGCGCCAGCTTCGATTCCGAAGGCGTGAAGGTGGAACCGGCGGCCGGCAAGAGCCCGATGTTGCAGGAGGATGTCAAAGCCGGCGACTTCGACGCTGCCTATGCATCCGCAGCCGTCAAGATCGACCAAAAATATTCGACGCCGACCCAGCATCACAATCCGATCGAACTGTTTTCGACCACGGCGATGTGGCAAGGCGATCAACTCACCGTCCATGAGCCAAGCCAGAATGTCACCGGCTGGAAAATCGAACTTGCCCGGCAGTTGAAGATCGACCCTGCCAATGTGCGGATTGTCAGCCCTTATGTCGGAGGCGCGTTCGGTTCCAAGGGACCGATGACGGCTCGCACCGCAATTGTCGCGGTTGCCGCGCATCGTGTTGGACGGCCGGTACGCTGCGTCGTCAGCCGCATGCAGGCTTTCAACACCCAGACCTACCGGGCCGAGACCAGGCATCGAATCCGCATCGGCGCCGGCAAGGACGGCCGCATCACGGCGTTCGGACACGAGGGCTGGGAGGTTACATCACGCCCTGACCCTTATGTCGTCGGCGGCACGTCAGCCACCGGTCGCATGTACAACTACGATTCCGTGCTCACTCACGTTTCTATCGTCCATGCCGATCGCAACACACCGGGCTACATGCGCTCGCCGCCGGAGACGCCGTACGTCTACGCGCTCGAGAACGCCATGGACGAAATGGCTGTGGCGCTCGGCATGGATCCCGTCGAGTTTCGGCGCATCAACGAGCCTGAAAAAGAGCCTATCGGAGGCAAGCCATTCTCTAGCCGGTCGCTGGTCAAATGCTACGACCAAGCCGCCGAAGCCTTTGGCTGGTCGAAGCGTGACGCCGCGGTCGGATCGATGCGCGAGGGCGACTGGCTGGTCGGCCTGGGATGCGCGACAGCCATCTATCCAACGGCCAGCGCGCCATGCGCGGCCCGAGTTCGCTTGACCGCCGATGGACAGGTTCGCGTTCAGTGCGGTTCGCACGAGATTGGCACCGGTGTGCGCACCGTCGCCGGACAGATGGCCGCCGAGCGTCTCGGCATAGGGATGGACAAGGTCAGTGTCGAGATGGGCGACAGCACCCTGCCGCCCGCGCCGGTCTCGGGTGGCTCGATTTCGACCGCGAGCGTCTGCTCGGCGGTTCTGAAGGCCTGTGACGCGGTGCGCGGAAAACTTTTCGCGGCAGCCGTCGCCGGAGATGGCCCATTGGCTGGTTCCGGCAATGCCAAGCTGGACATGGAGCAAGAGAAGATCGTGGCAATCGGCGGCAAATCCGCCAGGCTGTCGGATGTCTTCAAGGTGATGCAGGTCGGCGCGATAGAGGAGTACGCCGAGTTTGCACCAAGGGGTTCGACGCCGGAAGCACTGAAGAAACTCTATGCCGGGCAGGCGGAATTCCACGGCGGCGATCAGGACAAGGAGTCCGTGAAATACGCCTTTGGCGCTGAATTCGTCGAAGTGCGCGTCAACAGCTACACGCGCGAGATCCGGGTGCCGCGCATCGTCGGTGCCTTTGCCGCCGGCCGTATCATGAACACGCGCACCGCGCGCAGCCAACTGATGGGCGGCATGATCTGGGGTATCGGCCAAGCCCTTCACGAGGCGACGGAGATCGACCGGCGCAACGCCCGCTACGTCAATCGTGACCTGCAGGACTATCTGGTGCCGGTCAACGCCGACATCAAACAGGTCGACGTCATCCTTGTTCCCGAGGTCGACCTAGACGTCAACCCGGCTGGCGTCAAAGGCTTGGGGGAGCTAGGCAATGTCGGGACCGCGGCGGCCGTGGCAAGCGCCGTGTACCATGCCACGGGCAAACGCATTCGAGACTTGCCGATCAGGATAGACGATTTGATAAGCCGATGATCAAGGGCCGCGACGGGAAGGTGGCTTCGCTGGCGCGATGCAAACGGCGCGGTGGCGCGCGGTATAGCGCCGGCCCGATACCTTGTCGTGCCACCTCATGTCGGAGCAGTGGCGGAATAGACGGCGCACGGCATCGACTACGCGCTTGCGGCTTCCTCTGCCAACAAGCTGTCGGGGCCAGGTGGTATCTGCGGGATGACCGTGCCGAGAGCATCTCAAGCCAGGCCCTCAGGCTCCCTGAGGACCGGCTCAGCCCGCGGGCAATGCGTAAGCAATGACCTCGTCGCCGACCTTCGTCTCCATGAAGTGGTGGCCGCCAGGTGCGATCACGACGTACTGCCGGCCGCCGACTTCATAGGTCATCGGCGTGGTCTGGCCGCCTGCCGGCAAGTCTGTTTGCCAAACCACCTTGCCAGTCTTGATGTCGATGGCGCGCAGCTTGTCATCCGTCGCCGCGGCAATGAAGATCAGCCCGCCCGCGGTCACGAGCGGCCCACCATTGTTCGGCGTGCCGATGTCGATCGGCAGCATGGACGGGATGCCCAATGGGCCGTTCTTGACCGCCTCGCCGAGCGGCTTGTCCCACAGCGTCTTGCCAGTTTTCAGGTCGATGGCGCGGATGTGGCCATAAGGCGGTTCGGAACACAAAAGTCCCGTCGAGAGTCGCCAACCCGCGTTGACGGCGATGGCATAGGGCGATCCCATCTGCGGATCGCCCATGTCCTTGGCCTTCTGCGAACCGCCGCCCTGCTCGATCGACTTGAAACCGATCTGATCGGCTTTTTCCCGCGGCAGCAGCTGGTTGTAGTTGGGCATGTCATTGTAGTTGGCGATCAGGATGCCGTCATCGGTATCGACAGCGATGCTGCCCCAGTCGGAACCGCCATTGTAGCCGGGATATTCGATGAAAGGCTTGTCCACGGTCGGCGGCGTATATTCGCCCTGGTAGGAGGCCTGTCGGAACTGGATGCGGCAGTAGAGCTGGTCGAGCGGGCTCATGCCCCACATGTCCTTCTCGGTCAGCACCGGCTGGTCGAGATGCGCATAGCCGGAGTAGGGCTGCGTCTTGGACAGCTTTTCGGGTTCGACACCACCCGACGGAACCGGCCGCTCCTCGACCGGGAAGAGCGATTTTCCGGTCTTACGGTCGAGCACGTATATCTGGCCCTGTTTGCTCGGCACGATGATTGCGGGGACTTTTCCATCAGCTGTCGGGAAGTCGACGAGCGTCGGCTGCGAGCCGAGGTCGTAATCCCAAAGGTCGTGATGAACGGTCTGGAAATGCCAGGCCGGCTTGCCTGTGGCGACGTCGATCGCCACGATCGAGGAGTTGTATTGATTTTCGAAGTCCTTGCGATCCACGCCGTAATAGTCGACCGAGGCGTTGCCGAGCGGCAAATAGACATAGCCGAGCTGAGGATCGGCGGCCGCGACGGTCCACATATTGGGCGTGCCGCGCGTATAAGTGGCGCCTTGGGGCGGCGCGCCGGTGCGGTCGGGATGGCCCATGTCCCACGCCCAGACCAGTTTGCCTGATATCACGTCATAGCCGCGCACCACGCCCGACGGGGCATTTTCAGCCTGTCCGTCCTTCACCTGGGCGCCAAGCACGGCTATGCCGCGCACGATGGTCGGCGGCGCGGTCACCGAGTACCAGCCGGGAACCGTCTTGCCGAGCCCCTGGGTGAGGTCTACGACGCCTTGCTGGCCGAAATCACCGCATGCCTTGCCGGTCCTGGCATCGATGGCGATCAACCTGGCATCGAGCGTGCCCCACAGGATGCGTGTCGCGCATGGCTGCTCGGCGTTTGCTCCCTGAGCGGCGTAATAGGCGACACCGCGGCAGCTGGCGCCGTACGGAATGGCGTCGTCGGACACTTTCGGATCATATCGCCACTCCTCCTTGCCGGTCGCCGCATTGGCGGAGATGACGATACCCTTGGCCGAACAGGCAAAGAGATGACCGTCGACCTCAAGCGGTGTGTTTTCCGGAGAGTATTTGTCGGCCGCCGCCTTGCTTGGCATGTCGTCGGTGTGGAAATCCCAAACCTTGGTCAGCTTCGCCACGTTGCCGGCGGTGATCTGTTTGAGGGGCGAATACCGCGTCGCCAGCTCCGAGCCGCCGTAGACAGGCCAATTCGATCCAGCCTGGTGGATCGCGGTGTCGGCCTGAGCCGGCGGGGCGGTTTCCACCGCGCCTCCAACTGGCGGCGTGGCAGGAGCGATCGCTTCCTGCGATTGTGCCGCAAGCGTGAAATGATGGAGCCCGATTGCGCAGCCGACAATGACAACGCCAGCGGATGTGGTCGCGTACGCAGCGTCGCGAACGCGCTTCGCGCGGTCAGCGCTGAAGGCCGGCAAGGTCAGCAGAACGAAAATTAGGACAATTGTCGGGGCGAGCACGCGGGGCATCAGCCCCCAGCCGTCCATGCCCACTTCCCAATAGGCCCAGGCAAGCGTCGCTATCCAGGTTAGGGCGTAAAGCCAGACGCCTGCGGCATTGCCACTCAAAAGCAAAATCCCGGCGACCAGGAGCGCCACTCCGGCAGGCAGGTAGTACCAAGACCCGCCCAGCGCGATCAGCCAGGCGCCGCCTGCGCCGATCAGCAAGCCAAGTATCACCAGCAATACGCCTATGAACATTGACCACCAGAAGGCGAGACCTGAGCGGGTGAGAGTGGCGGGGTTTGGATTGGCGTGTGTCATGTCGACATTTCCACGTGGCATTTATCGTGATCATGTCGAACGCCCGCCATTGCGCATGGTTGCGGTTTGCTGCTGTTTTCGGCAGCGCCCGAACGTCACCATTTTGTGAGCATTCCGCGCCTACGGAACCTTTGGCACGTCCCCGCCGTTAGGCGCTCGATCCAAAAAACATGCAAATCGGCGAGGGGATGCCGCAGGTCTTTTCCAGCAATGCCAATGGAATTGCCCGCTTCGTGTTGTGGGGACT
This sequence comes from Mesorhizobium sp. B2-1-8, assembly GCF_006442545.2. Taxonomy (NCBI): domain Bacteria; kingdom Pseudomonadati; phylum Pseudomonadota; class Alphaproteobacteria; order Hyphomicrobiales; family Phyllobacteriaceae; genus Mesorhizobium; species Mesorhizobium sp. B2-1-8. The sequence goes on along the minus strand of NZ_CP083952.1, from coordinate 4,251,811 downwards.
TTGTTTCTTCGCGATTTTCGCGGCCATGGGCGGCACGGCACTTTTGCGTTCGGGGTTCATCACCGGCGTGGGCCGGCCCGTGGCACAGGCAGTCCCGTTCAGTCACAAGCACCATGTCGGCGATATCGGACTGGACTGCCGCTATTGCCACAATGGCGTCGAGACGTCGGCTTCGGCGGGACTACCGGCGACAGAGGTGTGCATGACCTGCCATTCGCAACTCTTCACCGATGCCGACATGCTGGCACCGGTGCGTGCAAGCCTTGCCTCAGGTCAGCCGCTGCAATGGCGGCGCGTCAATTCCGTGCCGGATTTCGTCTACTTCAACCACTCCATCCATATCGCCAAGGGCGTCGCCTGCGAGACCTGCCACGGCGACGTCGATGAGATGCCGCTGATGCAGCGCGCGCATTCGCTGTCGATGGAATGGTGCCTGGGCTGTCATCGCGATCCCGGTCCCAATCTCCGTCCGCCGCAGGATGTCTTTCAGCTGCACTGGAAACCGCCGCAGGACATCGAAGAGGTCAGGCGTTCCCTGATCAGCATCCTTGATATCCACCCCGAGACGATGACGGATTGCTATGTCTGCCATCGCTGACATCAAGCCGTTCCCAGCCACGGATCTAGCGGCATTGCGGCGGGCCGCGACGGGACGCGAGCCGTGGCGGAGCCTGGACGAACTGGCCGAAACGGCGGAGTTCCGGCGCTTCGTCGAGGCGGAATTTCCAGCGATCGCCGAACGCCTGCCGTTCAGTCTCGACCGGCGCACCTTGTTGAAGCTGATGGGCGCGTCGCTTTCGCTGGCCGGTCTGACCGCCTGCAGCGAAGCGGAGCGCATCGTGCCTTACGTGCGCCAGCCGGAAGACATCATTCCAGGCAAGCCGCTCTACTATGCGACCGCACTCTCCAGCGATGGTTACGGTATCGGCGCGGTTGTCGAGAGCCATGAAGGCCGGCCGACCAAGGTTGAGGGCAATCCGGATCATCCGGCCTCGCGCGGCGCTACCGATGCGATCATGCAGGCGGCGGTGCTGTCGCTGTTCGATCCCGAACGGTCGCGTACGCCGCTCAGGCAAGGCGAGCCGGCGGGTTACGGCGACTTTCTCAAGGACATGGCGAAGCTTGCCGGCGGATTGGCCGCTTCGGGCGGGCAAGGTTTGGCACTGCTGATCGAGGCAACAACGTCGCCGACGACCAAGGCGCAGATCGGATCGCTCAGGCAGCGCTATCCCAAACTTCGCGTCTTCAAGCACGATCCGCTTGCAGCCAGCGCGAACGAGCAGGCAACGGCCAAGCTGTTCGGCAGGCCGCTGACGCCGATCTACCATCTAGACCGCGCCGATGTGATCGTCAGCCTTGATGCCGATTTCCTCGGCGAAGGGCCGGGGCGTCTGGCCTACGCCCGCGATTTCGCCTGGCGGCGGCGCGTGCGTCAATCGACGGACACGATGAGCCGTCTCTACGTCGTCGAGTCGACACCCACAATCACGGGTGCGGCGGCGGATCATCGCCGTGCTGTCAGACCGAGTGCCGTCGAGGGCGTTGCCGTCGCAATCAAGGCTGCCCTGGAAGGCGACCTGCATGCGGCCAGCTTGTCACCCTTCGGCCCGGAATGGATCAACGCGCTTGTCGACGATCTCCGCAGCGCCGGCCGCAACGCACTGGTGATGCCTGGCGCGCATCACACGCCGTTTGTCCATGCCGTTGCCTTTGCCATGAATGCCAGACTTGGAGCCATCGGCAATACGCTGGACTTCATCGAGCCGCCGGACACCATGCCGATCGACGGCGATCTTGCCGCGCTTTGCCAGGCCATCGCGACCGGATCGGTCGACAGCGCCATGGTGCTCGGTCCCAATCCCTTGCATACGGCGCCGTCGGACGTCGATGTACGCAAGGCCTTTTTGAAGCTGAAGCTTCTCTTCCACTGGGGGCTCTATCGCGACGAGACCGCATTTCTAGCGCAGTGGCACATTCCCGCCGCGCACGAATTGGAGAGTTGGAGCGACATCCGCGCCTATGATGGCACGGCCTCGATCGTGCAGCCGCTGATCCAACCTCTGTTCGGCGGCAAGAGCCTGCATCAACTGCTGGCGGCGCTCGGCGGTGAGTTCGATGCCGATATGCAAGCCCTGGTGCGTCGGACATGGACGGCCATGGACGAGCCGGCTTGGCGAAAGGCACTGCGCGATGGTGTCGTGCCGAATACCGTCACTGCTCCTGTCGCCGTCTCGATGCCGGCGGATATCGGCGGTCCCACGCCGCATGCCTCCGTTGCCGATCGGCTGGACATCCGCTTCATGGCCGATCCTTGGCTGCGCGATGGCCGTCACGCCAATTCATCGTGGCTGCAGGAACTGCCCCGCCCACTGAGCAAGCTTGTCTGGGGCAATGCGGCACTGATCTCACCGGCGACCGCGCAGCGCTTGGGACTAGAAAACGGGCAAATGGTCAATCTGGCGCGAAGCGGCAAGGATATCGACGCGCCGGCCTGGATCATGCCCGGACAGCCCGACGACACGGTGACGCTGTCGCTTGGCTTTGGCCGCAAGGTCGGTTCGGTCGCGGCGCTGTCCGCTGGTTACGACGCCTTTGCCTTGCGCACCACCGGCGCTCCATGGTTTGCGGATAGCGTCGCGTTGACCGCGCGCGACAGTTCGGCGCGGGTGGTGACGACCCAGCACCATCAGGCGATGGAGGGCAGGGCGATCGTGCGACACGCGACGCTCGACGCCTTCAGGCAAAATCCGCATTTCGTCCGTGAAGGCGTGCCGCCGGCGCCGATGGAATCGCTGTACCCCGATTGGAAATACGACCAGGAAGCCTGGGGCATGTCGATCGACCTCTCGGCCTGCATCGGCTGTATGGCTTGCGTATCGGCTTGCCAGGCCGAGAACAACATCGCAACCGTCGGACCGGATGAAGCCGCCCTCGGTCACGAGATGCATTGGCTGCGCATCGACCGCTACTATGCCGGCGCTGTCGACGACCCCGACATCTTCTTCCAACCGGTGCCCTGCATGCATTGCGAGAAGGCGCCGTGCGAGGTCGTCTGTCCGGTCAACGCGACGGTCCACACCCATGACGGCCTGAACGCGCAGGTCTACAACCGCTGCATCGGCACGCGCTACTGTTCGCAGAACTGCCCCTACAAGGTGCGTCGCTTCAATTTCCTCGAATACCAGGAATTCGACAAGGACAGCGCGGGGCCACGGCAGGCCGTGCAGAACCCTGACGTCACCGTGCGTTCGCGCGGCGTCATGGAAAAATGCACCTATTGCGTCCAGCGCATTGCCGAAAAGCGCATTCGCGCGCAGATCGAGAACCGTGAGATCGGCGACGGCGAAGTTGTCACCGCCTGCCAGCAGGCGTGCCCGACGCAGGCCATCACCTTCGGGGATCTAAAAAAGAAGGATTCTCACGTATCGCGCGAGAAAGCCGCGCCGCATAGCTATGCGCTTCTCGAAGAGCTGAACACGCGGCCGCGCACAACCTATCTCGGCAAGATCAGCAATCCGAACGCCGGGATCGCCGGCAAACCTGGTGCGGAGACCGGCGATGGCTGAAGCGGTCGGCGCCAGAGCCGAAAAAGCCCAGCCGCGAGCACCGGTGCTGCGCGGCCACCATGATTTCCCCGAGATCAGCGGCCGCATCAGCGCGATCGTCCTGCAAGGCAGGCTGCCGCGCTTCTTTTGGGCCGCGTTCTTCGTCTGCTTCGCCTTGGTACTGCTTTTCCTCTATTCCATCACCTATCTGATCTCGGTCGGCGTCGGCGCATACGGCATCAACATCCCCGTTGCCTGGGGCACGATGATCTCCAGCTTCGTCTGGTGGATCGGCATCGGCCATGCCGGCACGCTGATCTCGGCGGTGCTGCTTTTGCTGCGCCAGCCCTGGCGCGCCTCGATCAACCGCTTCGCCGAAGCCATGACGCTGTTTGCCGTGGCAATGGCCGGGCTCTACCCGATCCTGCATCTCGGCCGGCCATGGTTCTTCTACTGGCTGCTGCCTTTGCCCAACACGCAAATGCACTGGCCGCAATGGCGCAGTCCGCTGGTATGGGACTTTTCCGCGATCGCCACTTACGCCACCGTCTCGCTGCTGTTCTGGTACATGGGCCTGCTGCCGGATCTCGGCGTGCTGCGCGACCGCGCCAGATCACGCGCCGCGCAACTCTTCTACGGCATCCTGGCGCTTGGCTGGCGCGGCTCGGCCTTCCACTGGGCGCGCTATCGGACCGTCTATTTCCTGATGGCAGCGCTCGCCACGCCGCTCGTCGTGTCGGTGCATTCGATCGTCGCGCTCGACTTCACCTTTGCCATCGCACCGGGTTATCACTCGACGATCTTCCCGCCATACTTCGTCGCCGGCGCGCTGCTCTCCGGATTTGCCATGGTGCTGACCATCGCCATTCCCTTGCGCTGGGCCTTCGCGGTCGAAGACCTGATCACGTTGCGCCACATGGAGAACGCCGCCAAGCTGATGATCGCGGCCGGCATGATCGTCATCTACGGCTACGCGTCGGAAGCATTCTTCGCCTGGTATTCCGGGCAGCCTTATGAGCGCGCCATAATGGTCCAGCGCGCCGTTGGTCCTTACGCGCCATTGTTCTGGATCATGCTGTTTTGCAATTGCATCGCGCTGCAGCTGCTCTGGCAGCGCCGCGTGCGGCTCAATATGCCGATTTTGTTTTCGATCGCGCTCGTCATCAACATCGGCATGTGGCTGGAGCGCTACGTCATCGTGGTGACTGGTCCGAGCCGCGATTACCTGCCATCGTCCTGGGGCGAACAGTCGCTGACCTGGCTCGATTTCGGCATCCTGTTCGGCTCGATCGGCACCTTCTTCGCGCTGGTCTTCCTGTTCATCCGCATCCTGCCGGCGATCACCATCTTCGAGGTCGAGGAACTGGTCGAAGAGAAAAGCGGGGCCGCATGAGCCTGCATGGCGTCATCGCGGTATTCGCCGATCCCGATGCGCTGACGCAAGCGGCACGGACGATGCGCGACAAGGGTTACCGGCGCATGGACGCGTTCTCGCCCTTCGAGGTGCGCGGCCTTGCCGGGATTTTGGGCATGCCAAGGACTCGGCTGCCATGGGCCGTGCTGGCGGGCGGCATTGCCGGCGGCCTGCTGGTCTACGCACTGATACTCTATTCGGTCGAGATCGACTACCCCGTCAATGTCGGCGGCCGGCCGCTGCATTCCTGGCCGCCTTTTACGGTGATCGCCTTCGAGGCAGCCATCCTGGGCGCCGCCCTGGCCGGGTTCGTGGGCATGCTCTGGGCGAACGGTTTGCCGCGATACTACCATCCAGTCTTCAATGCCAAGACCTTCACTTATGCGCGGGGCGGCAAGTTCTACCTGCTCGTCGAAGCGGCCGATCCGAAATACCGCAAGGGCGTCACCAAGGGACAGCTGACGCGGCTTGGCGCGGAGACGGTCGAGGAGGTGGAGGCATGAAACGGCGCACGCTACTTGTGCCATTCCTCCTGCTGCTCGCCGGCTGCAAACAGGACATGGCCGACCAACCGCGTTACAACCCGCTCGACGCCAGCAAGCAATTCGCCGACGGCATGTCGGCCCGGACGCCGGTCGAAGGCGCCGTGGCGCGCGACGCCGACATCGCGGCAACGCCGGACAAATTTCCGTACCCGGTCACCATGGCGCTGCTCCAGCGCGGGCAGCAACGCTTCGACATCTTCTGCTCTCCCTGTCATGGCCGCACCGGCGACGGTCACGGCATGGTGGTCCAGCGTGGTTTCCCGGCGCCGCCGAGCTATCATCAGGACGCGCTGCGCAAGGCAACCGATCGCCATTTCTACGATGTGATCACCAATGGCTATGGCGCGATGTACTCCTATGCCGCGCGGGTGCCACCGACCGATCGCTGGGCGATCGTCGCCTATATCAGGGCCTTGCAGTATTCACGCCATGCACCCGCCGATGCGCTGCCGGAGACCCTTCGCGCGAAACTCGACGCGGAGGCCGCGCGATGAGAGGTCTCGCATGGCCCGATGGATATTTTGCGCCGTTGGCCGTGGTGGCCGCCGCAGGGCTTCTGCTTTGCGGCGTCGGACTTTTCCTCGATCCGCGCACGACGTTTGCCGGTTGGCTGACGATGTGCCTGTTCCTTGTCGGATTGCCGCTTGGCGCGATGACTGTCCTGATGGTCCATGGCCTGACCGGCGGTCGCTGGGGCGACGTGCTGCGTCCGCCCTTGCGCGCCATCGTCGCGACGCTGCCGGTGGCGTTGCTGTTGTTCCTGCCGATCCTTGCGCGGCTCGATCTGGTCTTTCCCTGGGCGGGAGCGGACCCTGCGATGCTGCCGGAAGCTGTGCGGCAAAAACTTGCCTATCTCAACGTGCCGTTGTTCATCGGTCGTTTCCTGGCGTGCGCACTGGCGTGGCTGGTGCTCGCTTGGCTCGTCATCGGCTGGACAGAGCCTGATGGCGACAGATCGAGACAGGGGACCACCACCGGCTATGCGATCGGACTCATCGTCCACGGCCTGGCCGTAACAGTGCTTGCGATCGACTGGATGCTATCGATCAGGCCGGAGTTCACGTCGACCATCTACGCGATGCTCGAAGCGGCGGCCGAAGTCGTTGGCGCGTGCGCATCGGCTCTGGTCGTGTTGGCCGCCGGCCGCGCGATCGAGACGATGCCGGGTGGCGAGGAGGACGTCGCGCTTGGCGAAGACGTCGCCAACATGCTGTTCGGCTTCATGCTGATGTGGGCCTACCTCTCCTTCATGCAGTGGCTGATCGTCTGGGCCGGCGACCTGCCGGAAGAAATCCACTGGTACGTGCTTCGTGGCCAGGACGGCTGGCAATATCTGCTCTGGTTGTTGATCGCGCTGCAATTCGTCTTGCCGTTCTTCGCTTTCCTCATGCGCTCGGTCAAACGCAGCCATCGCGGCCTGCTGGGGCTCGGCGCGGCCGTTCTTGCCGGACATTTCCTCGACGTCGTCTGGCGCGTTCGCCCGTCGCTGTCGGCAGCCGGCGCGCAATTGTCCTGGCCGGACCTTGCGGCGTTCGCAGGGGCGGGTGGCGCGTGGTGTGCGTGTTTCCTCTATCTCTGGGCGAGGCCGGATCGGATCGCTATGTGGCGCAGGAGGCTGCTCCGTGGCTAAGGCCTTGCATCCCGAAACGCGTGATGTCTGGCCACGCACCCTGCTGCTCTTTGGGATCGCCCTGCTGGTCTTTCTGGCGCTTGCGGCGCTGGCGCTGAAGCTGATTTTCGATACGGCGCCATACCGGCCCTTGGTGAATACCGAGAAAGCCAGCCAAGCAGGTCCCGCACTACAGCACTTGCCGGGAGCCGACCTCGCGGCATTCCGCAAACAGGAAGAGGAGGAACTCGGCAAGCTTGCCTGGGTTGACCGCGGTGCCGGCATAGCGCGCATTCCAATCGAAGACGCGATGAAGCTGGTTGCGGCGCAAGGTCTGCCGGACTGGGCGGGCGCGGCCGCTTCGGCAGGTAAGGATTGCGCCTTGCTCGAAAGCCAGGTTCCACGCGCGCCCCAGGCCAGCAATTGCCACGCCGGATCATTCACCGCGCAGCCAAACGACAAGGCGCGCCAGCCGAGCCAAGCCGCACCGGCCACGGGAGCGAGCCCATGACGCGCTTGGGGCTGCTGATACTCTTGCTGCTTCTTCCAACTGCCGCCAGTGCCGCGGCGCGACCCTCTTTCGATCCGCAAATCGGCGCCCAACTCGATCTCGACCGGGTTTTTCAAGACAGCTCCGGCAAGCAGGCGCCGTTATCGGGCATTCTCGACGGTCGGCCGGCGCTCGTCATCTTCGGCTATGACAAATGTCCCAACCTTTGTGGCGTGACACAGCAGGCCGTGGCCTCGGATCTGAACAAGACCGGCCTGGATCCTTCGACCTATCACGCGCTTTTCGTCTCGATAGATCCTTCGGAAACCGCCGGAGATGCGGCCTCCGTCCGGAGCGAGGTCGCGGGGTCCGCCGGTCAGGCCGGCTTGTCGGCCTGGCGTTTTCTGACCAGCGCCGATGGCGCGGGTGCCTTCCTTGCATCGGAGGCCGGCATCACCTTCGACCGGCGTGACCGCATCGCCCAATACGTCCATCCGATCGCCGTCATCGCGCTGACGCCGCAAGGGCGGATCGCGCAGGTGCTGCCAGCGCTGACCTTCGAGCCGCGCGATCTCAGGCTCGCTCTGGTCGAGGCGTCGGCAGGGCGGCTGGGATCGATCGCCGACCATGTCTTCCTGCTCTGCGCCGGCTTCGATACCTCGAAAGGGCAGTACACCTCGACGATACAGGCAGTTCTGAAGATAGCGGGACTGGCAATGCTGCTGGTGCTCGGCGCCAGCCTTTTCATGCTGACGCGGGGGAGGCGGGTTTGAGCTTCGGCATTCCCTTCACGCCGCCCGAGGCATCGTCGATTGCCGGCAGCGTCGACACGTTGTTCTACGCCTTGCTGGCGTTCACCGCGGCCTTGGGGATCTTCCTGGCGAGCCTCGTCGTCTTCTATGCCATCAAATATCGCGCCGGCTCCAGGGCCGAACGAACCGGCGAGCGCGCGCGCAGCCTGCCCCTGGAGGTGGCCTGGACAGTAGCGAGCCTGCTGATCGCCTTCGTCATCTTCGGGTGGGGCGCCGTGCTGTTCCTGCGTCGCGAACATCCGCCACTCGATGCGCTCGAAATCGCCGGCCTCGGCAAGCAGTGGATGTGGGAGTTCCGTCATCCCGGCGGCCAACGCGAGATCAACGAGCTGCATGTGCCGGTCGGCAAGGCGGTGATCGTCTCGTTGGCATCGCAGGATGTCATCCACTCCTTCTTCGTACCGGCTTTCCGGGTCAAGCAGGACGCCGTGCCGGGCCGCACCACGCATGTCTGGTTCATCGCCGAGGAGCCCGGGCGCTATCATCTGTTCTGCGCGCAATATTGCGGCACCCAGCATTCGGAAATGGGCGGTTGGGTAACGGTGATGCCGCCGGAAGATTATGCGGCGTGGCTGGAAAACCAGGGCAAGGGTGACACGCTCGCGGCAGATGGTGAAAAACTGTTTCGGGCGCTCGGCTGTTCCGGTTGCCATGAGAAGTCCAGCAAGGTGAGGGCGCCGGATCTCGCCGGGGTCTTCGGACGGCCGGTGGCGTTGGACAACCAGCAGACCGTCATCGCCGACGAACGCTATCTGCGCGATTCCATCCTCGACCCGAAGAAGGAAATCGCCGCCGGCTACGATCCGGTGATGCCGAGCTTCGATGGAATTGTCGACGAGGGCGAGATGCAGATGCTGCTCGCTTATCTCAAATCGCTTTCACCGCGGGCGGCGACCAAGAACGAGGCGATCCAATGAGCACCGAAGCGCTGAGGCCTTCGAGCTATCTTGGCGAGGGCGCCGGTCCCGCGGCATGGCTGTTGACCACCGACCACAAGCGCGTCGCCTGGCTCTATCTGGTGTCGCTCACGGCTTTCTTCTTCCTCGGCGGCGCCTTTGCCGTGCTGATGCGCGTGGAGCTTGCCACGCCTGCCGGCGACCTCGTCTCCGACGACACCTACAACCGACTGTTCTCCCTGCACGGCATCATCATGGTGTGGTTCTTCCTGGTGCCGTCGATCCCGGGGACGTTAGGCAATTTCCTTTTGCCATTGATGATCGGCGCGCGCGATCTCGCCTTTCCGCGTCTCAACCTCGCCAGCTGGTATGTGTTCATCCTCGGCAGTGCCTTTGCCCTGGCCTCGGTGCTCGCCGGCGGCGTCGACACGGGCTGGACCTTCTACACGCCGCTCTCGACGCTTTATGCGAATGGTTTCGTGTCGATGGCGGCCCTTGGCGTCTTCATCGTCGGTTTCTCGACGATCATGACCGGCATCAATTTCATCGTCACCATCCATACGCTGCGCGCGCCGGGGCTGACCTGGTTCCGGCTGCCGATCTTTGTCTGGACGATGTACGCCACCGCGCTGGTGATGGTGCTGGCAACGCCCGTACTGGCCGCCTCGCTGCTCCTGATCGTGCTCGAGCGGGTCTTCGGCATCGGCATCTTCAACCCGGCGCTCGGCGGCGACCCGCTGCTGTTCCAGCATCTGTTCTGGTTCTATTCGCATCCGGCCGTGTACATCATGATCCTACCCGGCATGGGCGTCGTTTCGGAGGTGCTGCCCTGCTTCAGCCGCCGGCCGTTGTTCGGCTACAAGGCCGTTGCCTTGTCCTCGATGGCGATCGCGGTGTTCGGCTTCCTCGTCTGGGGCCACCACATGTTCGTCTCCGGCCAATCGGCCTATGCGGGCGTACTGTTCTCGTTCCTGTCGTTCTGCGTCGCCATCCCTTCGGCGATAAAAGTGTTCAACTGGAGCCTGACGCTGCGCAAGGGCGAAATAAGCTTCGAGACGCCGATGCTCTATGCGTTGTTCTTCCTGGCGCTGTTCACTTTCGGGGGGCTGGCTGGGCTGTTCCTGGCGGCGCTCGCCATCGATGTCCATGTCCACGACACCTACTTCGTCGTGGCGCATTTCCACTACATCATGGTCGGCGGCATGGTGACGGCCTACATGGCGGGGCTGCATTTCTGGTGGCCGAAACTGACCGGCCGCATGTATTCCGAGACCTGGGGACGCATCGCCGCGACTGTCACCTTCCTCGGTTTCAACCTGACTTTCTTTCCACAATTCGTGCTCGGTTTTCTCGGCATGCCGAGGCGATATCACACCTATCCGCCCGAATTTCAGTTCTGGCATGTCCTGTCGTCCGCCGGCGCGGTGGTACTGGCGGTGGGCTACCTGATGCCGTTGTTCTATCTCGGCTGGTCGATGTTTCGAGGTGCGCGAGCGCCCGCCAACCCGTGGAGCGCGACCGGGCTCGAATGGCAGACGGCTTCACCACCTCCGCCGCACAATTTCGACACCATGCCGAGCGTCAGCCGGCCCGCTTATGACTATGCGATGAAAGGGTTGCAGCACGAGACATTCAGTCCCCACAAGGACGAAGCCTGATGAGTACCGAAAGTGTCGCCTTCGATACAAAGGCCCGCGAGAAGGCTGCCGACACGTTCGGCATGTGGGTGTTCATCGGTTCCGAGGCGATGCTGTTCGGCGCGATCCTGCTGGTGTTTTTCTTCGCACGGTCGAGCTACGGACCCGCATTCGCCGCCGCATCACAACATCTATCGCTGCCGCTCGGCACGCTGAATACGGCCGTTCTTTTGACCAGCAGCTTCGCAATGGCGCTTGCTCACATGTTCACGGCCAGCCGGCGTTGGCGCCCGGCCGTCTGGGCGTTGATCTGCACGGCCCTGCTTGGAATTGTCTTTCTGTTCGTCAAGGCCATCGAGTACGGCAGGGAATTCGAGGAGGGCCTGGCGCCGGTCCTTGGCGCGCCGTTCAACTTCCCAGGCCCAGATCCGGCCCATGCCGAGTTCTTCTTCGCGCTCTATTTCGCCATGACTTCGCTGCATGCGCTGCACCTGATATGCGGCATCGCCGTGATTGCCGGCATGCTCCTGCTGTGGCCACGCACGGCGGAGGCCAGCCGCGCTCATCGTGTCCAGGCAATCGGGCTTTACTGGCATTTCGTCGATATCGTCTGGGTCTTCCTGTTTCCCGTTCTCTATCTGATCAACCGATGAACCACATGCGCAAGCTTACATTCGCCTATCTCGGGCTCCTGGCCTTGCTGGCTTTGACGGTCGGCTCGTCGTTCCTCGACCTCAGTGGGTTGAATTCGGCGCTCAACCTGGCGATCGCCGCGGCCAAGGCCGCGATCATCGCCATTTTGTTCATGCAATTGACCAGCGAGGGCATCTTGCCCCGGCTGGCGGTAGCAGCGACAGGCTTGTGGTTAGTCGTTCTGTTTGGCTTGACGTTGATCGGACAATGACGTCGAGCCTGGCCTGCAATATCGGTTTGGATCGCGAGAGGCTTCTTGACCTTGGGAACCTTGTCGAATAGCTAGGGCCTGCGTGCGCGGGTATGGTGAAATGGTATCACATGAGCCTTCCAAGCTCTTGGTGCGGGTTCGATTCCCGCTACCCGCTCCAGATTTTCAGCTACACATGGGTAAGCCGAAACACTGCGCGGCAGGCGCGCAGTGTTTCAGGCATTGGTGTGCGCCGCGCTAGAGCGGTTCAGCGTTTGATAGGATCGCCGAACCGCTCTAACTCTTTGTTTTCACGCAATTCCGGACGGAAAACCGCTACGCACTTTTCCTGGAATTGCTCTAGCTGTTGAACGCTGACGCGACCTGGTGCTGCTGCGGCACTTGGCCGTTCGGCGTCAGCTTGTCGACGATGCCGGGCAGGGCCGCGGATAGCTGTTTGAGCAGTTCCTGCTCGTCGAGCCCTGTCCGTTGGGCGATCTCGCGAATGACCTGCGGTCCGATCGCGTTGCCCAGCTCATTGGCATTGATCGACTGGTTCTGCCCTGTGCCGACCCAGGAGTCCGCGACATTGCCATGGCCGGCATTCCTAAGCTTGTCGAGCAGGCCGCCCAGTCCGCCGAGCAGGCCGCCGTCACCCGAGGCGGTTCCGACGGGTGTGGGATCGGCCGGCGCGGGAGCTTGAGGCTGGTCCGGCTGTTCGGCACTTCTGCCGCTCAGCATCTTTCCGACCAGCAGCGCACCGAGCGCGATCATCAGCGGTTTGGTGATGTTGCCGCCGGGAACGGCGTTGTCAAAAAGTCCCATAGTGGATCCTCCATTTCAACCAAGCCCAGCCCGTCGCCAACAATGGCGCATTCGGGCGGAATTTCAAGCTGGCTTGAGCTTTTGACAATCATATGAAAATGTCCGGTTGGCGGAGGGATGGAGAGGAAAAAATGGGTATCATCAGCTGGATCATTCTCGGCGTCATCGCCGGCTTCATCGGCAGCAAGATCGTCAACAAGACCGGTCAGGGCATGATCATGGATATCGTGCTCGGCATCGTCGGCGCCATTGTCGGGGGCCTGATCTTCAGCGCCTTCGGTGCTTCGGGCGTCACAGGCCTCAATATCTACAGCCTGATCGTCGCCGTGGTCGGCGCGGTCGTTGTCCTCTGGGCCTACCATCAGTTCAGCGGCAAGCGGACGATTTAGACGTGATCGGCAGATTACCAGCTCTGCCGAATCCTGAATTGCGGTAATCCGCCGTCGGTGCTGCCTGCGCCCACGGCTTTGGAATCTACAATGCCGGTGCGCCGCCGCGGATCAGGCGACCACGGCCAGGCGACGCTTGCGCTGATCCAGCGACACGATGGTCAGCCCGCTGCAGACGACCAGCAGGATGCCGCAGACCGCCAGTGCATTGGGGAATTGCCCGAACACCAGCAGGCCCGAAATGACGGCCCAGACCGTGAAGCAGTAGTAGAACGGCGCTACCGCTCCGGTCGGCCCGACGCGATAGGCCATGAAGATGAAGAAGTGGCCGAAGATCAGGAAGAAACCGGCTCCCGCCATCAGCAGCAGGTGGTGCGCCTCCGGCGCCACCCAGTGCTCGGAAACCAGATGCGCGGCGCCGGCGCCGATCAGGACCACGACGACCGCCGAGATCGCCACGATCATTCCTGGCACTTCGGCGGTGATCTTGCGGCCCGCCAGATCGCGGGCGGCGGCGAATGTCGCGTTGCCGAGCGCCAGCAAGGCGTAGACCGAAATGCCTTGCATGGTCGGCTGCGCCACCATCAGCGCGCCGATGAAGCCCAGCCCGATCAGCGCCATGCGCTGGCCGCCGATACGCTCACCGAACAGGATCGAGGATCCGACCAGCATCAGCAGCGGTGTTATCTGCCCCAGCGCGGTGGAATCGGCGATCTGCATGTTGGCGAGCGCGACGACATAACAGAGGATCGCCGCCAGCTCGAGCAGGTTTCTGCCCAGCACCCGCTTGTCGAAGATCAGCGGGACCTGCTTGCCGTAGCCGAGCGCAAACAACAGCGGAAAGCCCCATAGCGCTGCCGCGGCACCACGCAGGAAGAGCACTTCGTAGGAGGGCAAACCGGCAGTGGCGAGCTTCATCATCGTGTCGTTGACCAGATATGACCCGGTCGAGACGATCATGAACAGCGGGCCGCGAATGGCAGTCGGGATGAAATGCATCGGCGCAGGAAATCAGACGCGGATCGCCGCCGCAATGGGCCATGAACCGCAACAAATCCGACAGTGACGGATGCCCGGGCTTGCGGAATCCTCCCGTCGTTCCGCCAGGGTTTCGCCCATTCCATTTTCAATGGCGGGTCCCTATATCAACGCCATATCCCCGCAATCGGATCATGGGTTCTGGCCGAGTGAGATGGCGCTTGGCCAAAAGACGCTTGTGTTTTTTGGCCTTTCTCGTTAATCGCCCCGCATTCGACTGAACTGAAGGTCCAGGCCGTCCAAGGAAAGAGACTATGGCAAAAGGTAAATTCGAGCGCACTAAGCCTCATGTGAACATCGGCACGATTGGTCACGTTGACCATGGCAAGACGTCGCTGACGGCTGCGATCACCAAGTATTTTGGCGAATACAAGCGCTATGACCAGATCGACGCGGCGCCGGAAGAGAAGCGCGCGCGGCATCACGATCTCGACGGCTCACGTCGAATACGAGACGGCCAACCGCCACTACGCGCATGTCGACTGCCCCGGCCACGCCGACTATGTGAAGAACATGATCACCGGTGCCGCGCAGATGGACGGCGCGATCCTGGTGGTGTCGGCCGCCGACGGCCCGATGCCGCAGACCCGCGAGCACATCCTGCTTGCCCGTCAGGTCGGCGTGCCGTCGATCGTGGTGTTCCTGAACAAGGTCGACCAGGTCGACGACGCCGAGCTGCTCGAACTGGTCGAGCTCGAGGTTCGCGAATTGCTGTCGAAGAACGAATTCCCCGGCGACGACATTCCGATCGTCAAGGGTTCGGCGCTGGCAGCGCTCGAGGATTCGAACAAGACGATCGGCGAGGACGCGATCCGCGAGCTGATGGCTCAGGTCGACGCCTACATCCCGACGCCGGTTCGTCCGCTCGACAAGCCGTTCCTGATGCCGATCGAGGACGTGTTCTCGATCTCGGGCCGTGGCACGGTCGTGACCGGCCGCGTCGAGCGCGGCGTGGTCAAGGTCGGCGAGGAGCTGGAAATCATCGGCATCCGTCCGACGACCAAGACGACCTGCACAGGCGTGGAAATGTTCCGCAAGCTGCTCGATCAGGGCCAGGCTGGCGACAACATCGGCGCGCTGCTGCGCGGTGTCGACCGTGAAGGTGTCGAGCGCGGCCAGGTTCTGGCCAAGCCCGGCACGGTGAAGCCGCACAAGAAGTTCGTGGCCGAAGCCTACATCCTGACCAAGGACGAAGGTGGCCGTCACACGCCGTTCTTCACCAACTACCGTCCGCAGTTCTACTTCCGCACGACCGACGTGACCGGCATCGTGTCGCTGCCGGAAGGCACCGAGATGGTGATGCCTGGCGACAACATCACGGTCGATGTCGAGCTGATCGTGCCGATCGCCATGGAAGAGAAGCTGCGCTTCGCCATTCGTGAAGGCGGCCGCACCGTCGGTGCCGGCATCGTCGTCACCATCAAAGAATAATCGAGACCGGCTGCTGCCGGTTCGATAAGAAAAGGGTGGTCTTCGGGCCGCCCTTTTTCGTTTCGTGCGCTTGGCAGCGCAAGTATTGCGAGGGTTGGTTCAAAGCTGTTGCAAGCGCCATGGCTGCAACTAGTATGGATTGCATAGAGGGGGCTTTGCCAACAGTGGTTCCAAGGCGCCGTTTCGACGGGAAGGCATGGTGGTGGCGAGCGCTGGTCAGCATCGCGCTTGCGGTCGCCACGGGGCTGGTCTCCTTTGCAGCGCATGCCGGAGACGAGACATCGGACATGATTCCGTCGATGCGTTTTGTCGTCGTGCGCAGCAGCGCCCCCGGTTGCGAACCAAATTGCCCGGAATGGATTTCGGCGGAAGGCACCATAGAGGCGGACACGCCGGCGCTGTTCAAGCGCGCGCTCAGGATGCTCAAAGGCCGACAACTGCCAGTCGTCGTCAACTCTCCCGGCGGCAATGTCGACGCTGCGCTGGCGCTAGGTCAGATGATCCGCGAGAACAAGCTCGATATAGCCGTCGGCACGACGGCGCTTTCCGGTTGCGCGCCGGAGATCAGGGACTGCAATGTGGGCAAGGGTGTCGACTATCTCGGCATGGCTTATGACAGTGGCGCCATGTGCAATTCGGCCTGCCCGCTGATGTTTTCTGGCGGTATCCGGCGCGTGGTCGGGGATTTCGCCTATCTCGGCGTCCACCAGATCACCACCACCTACCAGCGGGAGAAGTTGCTGTACCGGACCACCTACCGGATCGTGAACGGCAAGAAGAAGATCATTAGCACCAAAGTGATCAGCCGGAAGGACGCAGGCAGCTACAAGACCTACGAAATGAGCAAGGCGGTTGAGGAGCGGCTCTCGGCCTATCTGAAGGAGATGGGGATAGGCGATGGTGTGCTTGAAACGATGAAGAACACGCCGGCCAGCGAAATCCATCAGCTGGTTCTGGAAGACATGCTCGGGATGAATCTCGTCACCTCCCTTGATTCCGTCGATCTCTTCACCGCCGGAACCGTCTGCGAGGCAAATCCAGTGCCGGCGAACTGCCGGGAGATGCCGGGTAACAAGGACGCGAGGCGGGCCGACGTCCCGACCATCGAGGCCAACACTCCTCCTCAACCGACCGGGACCGAGCCGCCCAAGGGCTCGGAAATGCGCTTCATCATCGTGCGCGGCAGCAACCCGCTTTGCAATCCCGACTGTCCGGAATGGATATCGGCGGAAGGCACGATCACCGGCGACACGCCAGAGTGGCTGCGCGCTGCACTCGATGCCGCGGGCGGGCGGAGGCTGCCGATCGTGATCAGTTCGCAAGGCGGCGACGTCGAGGGCGCGCTTGCCGCCGGCAGGCTGATCCGCGAACGCAAGCTCGACGTGGTCGTCGCCCGCACCGATTTCGTCGACTGTGAACCCTCGGCGAATTGCCTGGCCAAGGATGGCGTCCACACCGGTCTCACCATCGATTCAGGGGCCGAATGCGCTTCTGCCTGCCCGATCATGGTTGCTGCCGGCGCCAGGCGCCTCGTCGGGCCGGATGTACGCCTCAGCGTGGGCTCGCTTGAGCAGCCGCAGAAGATCAAGGCCTATCTCAAGGAGATGACGATCGGGCCCGGCCTGTTTGCGGCCATGCAACTCTCCACGAGCCAACGACAGCTCGATCAGGACACAATGCTGAAATTCGGGTTGGCGACCGGGCGCCAGTCCGCGGACGAGTTGACCGGCGCCACCATCTGCAAGTCGGCGCCGAAGCCGGACAACTGCCGGGTCATGCCGTCAGCCAACGCCGAGGCCGACGCGCACGCGAAGCTGTAGCGCGTCCGGACTGGCCATCGAGGCAGGTTGAGCCGTCCTCGGTATTTCCGCTATCGTCATCGTCACCATCGTTTCGGGGGCCGGACAGAGGAAGCGAAATGAGCCAGGACGTTCCGACACTCTACGAATGGGCCGGCGGCAGCGAGGCACTGAACCGGCTGACGCAAACCTTCTACGACAAGGTGGCACGAGATCCGGTCGTTGGCCCGGTGTTCAAGCACATGTCGCCGGATCACCCCGCCCACGTCGCGGCCTTCATCGGCGAGGTCTTCGGCGGACCGAAAACCTACAGCGAGGAATTTGGCGGCCACCGCGAAATGGTCATGCACCACCTGGGCAAGCATTTTACCGAGGAGCAGCGCCGCCGCTGGATCAATCTTCTCGCCGACGCGGCGGATGAGGTCGGCCTGCCGGACGATCCCGAATTCCGTTCAGCCTTCATGGGCTATGTCGAATGGGGATCGCGGCTGGCCAAGATGAATTCCAATCTCGGCGAGACCTGCGATCCCGAGACCGAACCGATGCCGGCCTGGGACTGGGGCGTGCCTGGCGGGCCGTACCGGGTGCCGGACGCAAAGTAGGCTGGTCGTCGACTATCCCGATTTCTGGCGCAGGGGTTAAGGCATGTTTGCTGCAAACCGCTCTTTACAGAGCGTGCGGAAGCTTTTAGGAAGCCCCTGCTGCGCCGAGGCGCGCGTGTACGGGCATAGCTCAGTTGGTAGAGCGGCGGTCTCCAAAACCGCAGGTCGTAGGTTCGAGCCCTGCTGCCCGTGCCATTTTTCCAAGATGGCAGTACAACGATTTTTTTCGGGCGGCCTTTGAAAATCGGCGACCCGCTTGCCATATTGGGCCGATTGGGGCATAAAGGCGCCATAGCCGGGACGGAACGACTGGATGGTTCCGAGGCGGCGTTTGGTCATAAAGCGGGCACTTGCCACTTGCGTGGATCAAGAATCGGTTTTATGTAGACGAAACAGACACGCGACGCGTGAAGCTGGGAAGCCGGCTTTACGCGTCTGATTTGCATGGGCGAAATGATTGCGCTGATTCGGCGCGAGATTGGGCTCAGGCGGCACGTCCCGGCCAGCGGGATCATCCAGGGGGCCCGGCCAACGGGTCTTGAACACAGGCGGCATATGGCTTCGAAAACCACAAATCCTTTCGTCTTTCTCCAGCAGGTTCGCGCGGAGACAGCCAAGGTGACTTGGCCGTCTCGCCGCGAGACGATGATCTCGACGATCATGGTCCTGGCCTTCGCTGTGATCGCGATGATCTTCTTCTTCACCGCCGATCAGCTCATGGGCCTCGCGGTCGAGCAGATTCTGGGCATTGGACGTTAAGTCCGGCGATTACGGAGAAGTCGTAAAAATGGCTACGCGCTGGTACATCGTCCACGCCTATTCGAACTTCGAGAAGAAGGTCGCCGAGGACATCGAGAACAAGGCCAAGCAGAAGGGCCTGTCTGCCGATATCGAGCAGATCGTGGTGCCGACCGAGAAGGTCGTCGAGGTTCGTCGCGGCCGCAAGGTCGACGCCGAGCGCAAGTTCTTCCCGGGCTATGTGCTTCTGAAGGCCAACTTGACCGACGCCGTGTTCTCGCTGGTCAAGAACACGCCGAAGGTCACCGGTTTCCTTGGAGATTCCAAGCCGGTGCCGATCACCGAGGCGGAAGCGCAGCGCATCCTGAACCAGGTGCAGGAAGGCGTCGAGCGGCCGAAGCCCTCGGTCACCTTCGAGATCGGCGAGGCGATCCGTGTTTCGGATGGTCCCTTCGCGTCGTTCAACGGTTTCGTCCAGGAAGTGGACGAGGAGCGGGCGCGGCTCAAGGTGGAAGTTTCGATCTTCGGGCGCGCCGTGCCTGTCGATCTGGAATTCGGACAGGTCGAAAAGGGCTGATCCGAATCCCTGATGCCGGTCTGGCGATCAGGGGAGGCGGTGCGGCAGCGCGCGGCCTCGAGAACGGTGGGAGGCGAAGGCGGCTTTAGCCGGCCGCAAGAACCGCACCACCAGACTGCAACCGCCGGTGTTTCCCAGATCGTGGGGCCGGCATAGACAAAGGCAGGAAAAGAGATGGCTAAGAAAATTGCAGGCCAGCTCAAGCTCCAGGTCTCCGCGGGATCGGCTACGCCGTCGCCCCCGATCGGCCCGGCGCTTGGTCAGCGTGGCATCAACATCATGGAGTTCTGCAAGGCGTTCAACGCGCAGACCCAGGAAATGGAAAAGGGATCGCCGGTTCCGGTCGTCATCACCTATTACCAGGACAAGTCGTTCACCTTCGTCATGAAGACGCCACCGGTGAGCTACTTCCTGAAGAAGGCCGCGAACCTGAAGTCGGGCTCGAAGGAACCGGGCAAGGTCAAGGCTGGTACCGTTTCGCGCGACAAGGTTCGCGAAATCGCGACCGCCAAGATGAAGGATCTGAACGCGAACGACGTCGAAGCGGCCATGCGTATGGTCGAGGGCTCCGCCCGCTCGATGGGTCTGGAAGTGGTGGGCTAAGATCATGGCAAAGATTGCAAAGCGTGTATCGAAGACCCGTGAAGGCATCGATCCCAACAAGGCTTACGCGCTCGGTGATGCGCTGAAGCTGCTCAAGGATCGTTCCTCGGTCAAGTTCGACGAGACCATCGAAGTCGCCATGAACCTCGGCGTCGACCCGCGTCATGCCGACCAGATGGTCCGCGGCGTGGTCAACCTGCCGAACGGCACCGGCCGCTCGGTCCGCGTCGCCGTGTTCGCCCGTGGCGACAAAGCTGAAGAGGCCAAGGCCGCCGGCGCCGACATCGTCGGTGCCGAGGATCTGGTCGACATCGTCCAGAAGGGCACGATCGATTTCGATCGCTGCATCGCCACGCCGGACATGATGCCGCTCGTCGGCCGTCTCGGTAAGGTGCTCGGCCCGCGCGGCATGATGCCGAACCCGAAGGTCGGCACCGTCACCACCGACGTCGCCGCGGCCGTCAAGGCCTCGAAGGGCGGCGCGGTCGAGTTCCGCGTCGAAAAGGCCGGCATCGTTCATGCCGGCGTCGGCAAGGTCTCGTTCGACGTCAAGGCGCTGGAAGAGAACATCCGTGCCTTCGCCGATGCGGTGACCAAGGCAAAGCCGACTGGCGCCAAGGGCAACTACGTCAAGAAGGTGTCTGTCACCTCGACGATGGGCCCGGGCCTCAAGCTCGACGTCTCGACGCTCGCCGCGTCCTGATTGGACCATTTGGATCGGCCCCTCGAAGGCCGGTCCGTGACTGAATTCCGGGCCTTGGATTTATCCTGGGCCCGGTACCGGAAGCCGGAAGGCTTCCGGACATCCTGTCCGAGATTGCGGGCGGCCCGAGTCTTGATTCAAGAGGAGGGCCTTAATTCATGTGGGCCTGCATGAGACGGGTGAAAACCGGACAACGGAGCAACAAGCTCCAATGAAAGGTTCGAACCGTGTTTGCCTTTTGTCTGCGCATCGCCGGCTTGTCCGTCGATGTGGCGAAAGGGGGCAGGATCCTCGAGCGTCGTTCGGGAGATCCGTTACTGGATGGCCCGGCCGGCAAAAGGCAACCCGACGCCTGTCCTCGAAAATGGGAATGTTCCCATCAACAGGACTGGGGTCAACTGGAGATAGGCAGTGGACAGAGCGGAAAAACGCGAACTCGTCACGGGCCTGAATGATGCGTTTTCGGGCGCAGGTTCAGTCGTCGTGGCCCACTATGCCGGTATCACCGTCGCGCAAATGAACGACCTTCGGTCGAAAATGCGCGCCGCCGGTGGCACCGTTAAAGTCGCGAAGAACCGTCTCGCCAAGATCGCTCTTCAGGGCACGGACTCCGCATCGATCATCGACCTGTTCAAGGGACAGACGCTGATCGCCTATTCGGAGGATCCGATTGCGGCGCCGAAGGTCGCGTCCGATTTCGCCAAGGGGAATGACAAGCTCGTCATTCTCGGCGGCGCAATGGGCACCACCTCGCTCAACGCCGACGGTGTGAAGGCACTCGCCACACTTCCGTCGCTGGATGAGCTGCGCGCCAGGCTGGTTGGCATGATCGCCACGCCGGCAACCCGGATCGCCCAGATCGTCAATGCGCCAGCGGCCTCGGTCGCGCGCGTCATCGGCGCTTACGCCCGGAAGGACGAGGCGGCATGAGGCCGTTCCTCGCTATCAAAAACACACGTTCGAACCTAACGAAGGAATACAACAATGGCTGATCTCGCAAAGATCGTAGACGACCTTTCGAAGCTGACCGTCCTCGAGGCGGCTGAGCTGTCGAAGCTTCTGGAAGAAAAGTGGGGCGTTTCGGCTGCCGCTCCGGTCGCGGTTGCCGCTGCTGGCGGCGCTGCCGCTGCTGCTGCCCCCGTCGAGGAAAAGACGGAATTCGACGTCGTCCTCACCGACGCCGGCGCTCAGAAGATCAACGTCATCAAGGAAGTCCGCGCCATCACCGGCCTTGGCCTCAAGGAAGCCAAGGACCTGGTCGAAGCGGCTCCGAAGCCGGTCAAGGAAGGCGTTTCCAAGGCCGACGCCGACAAGTTCAAGGCCCAGCTGGAAGCAGCCGGCGCCAAGGTCGACCTGAAGTAAGCGTATCAAGCGGCGGGCGGCCTCGCGCCGCCCGCCACTCCCTTGGGTGACCAGGGAGGCTGCGTGACGCGAGATGTACGAAAACCTCTTTCCTGAGGGCCGTAAACCGGCCTTCAGGAAACGGGTTTTCTCCCGTTTTAGCCGGTAGCCGCCAAGCAATTGGAAAGGCGGCCGGAGAACAGACAGAGAGCCGCCGCCCAGGTGGCTAAGTATGCAAGACGAACCGCGGCGAGGTTCGTCCCGAGTTTAGAGCTAAGGAGCGACGATGGCCCAGACCCAGACTTTCAATGGCCGCAGACGCGTACGCAAGTTCTTCGGAAAGATCCCGGAAGTTGCGGAGATGCCGAACCTCATCGAGGTTCAGAAGGCATCCTATGACCAGTTCCTGATGGTGGACGAGCCCAAGGGCGGACGTCCGGACGAAGGGCTGCAGGCTGTTTTCAAGTCGGTCTTCCCGATCTCCGATTTTTCCGGCTCCTCCATGCTGGAGTTCGTGAAGTACGAGTTCGAAGGACCGAAATTCGACGTTGACGAATGCCGCCAGCGCGACCTGACTTATGCCGCGCCGCTGAAGGTGACGCTGCGCCTCATCGTGTTCGATATCGACGAGGATACCGGTGCCAAGTCGATCAAGGACATCAAGGAGCAGGACGTCTATATGGGCGACATGCCGCTCATGACCTTGAACGGCACCTTCATCGTCAACGGCACCGAGCGCGTCATCGTCTCGCAGATGCACCGCTCGCCGGGCGTCTTCTTCGACCACGACAAGGGCAAGTCGCACTCGTCGGGCAAGCTTCTGTTTGCCGCCCGCGTCATCCCCTACCGTGGCTCGTGGCTCGACATCGAGTTCGATTCCAAGGACGTCGTGCACGCCCGCATCGATCGCCGCCGCAAGATCCCCGTGACGTCGCTGCTGATGGCGCTCGGCATGGACGGCGAGGAGATCCTGTCGACCTTCTACAACAAGATCACCTACAAGCGCGCCGGCGACCACTGGCGCATTCCGTTCAACGTCGAGCGTTTCCGCGGCCTCAAGGCCGTCGGCGACCTGGTCGACGCCGACACCGGCGAGATCGTCGTAGAGGCGGGCAAGAAGATCACCGCCCGCCAGGCGCGTCAGCTCGGCGAGAAGGGTCTCAAGGCGATCAAGGCGACCGACGAGGATCTGCTGGGCAACTACCTGGCTGAGGACATCGTCAACTACGCCACCGGCGAGATTTTCCTCGAGGCCGGCGACGAGATCGACGACAAGACGCTCAAGGTGCTGCTCGGCACTGGCGAGCAGGAGATCCAGGTCCTCGACATCGACCATGTCAATGTCGGCGCCTATATCCGCAACACGCTCGCCGTCGACAAGAACGAGAGCCGCCAGGACGCGCTGTTCGACATCTACCGTGTCATGCGCCCGGGCGAGCCGCCGACGCTCGAGACCGCCGAAGCCATGTTCAACTCGCTGTTCTTCGACAGCGAGCGCTACGACCTGTCCGCCGTCGGCCGCGTCAAGATGAACATGCGCCTCGAGCTCAAGGCCGAGGACACCGTGCGCGTGCTGCGCAAGGACGACATCCTGGCCGTGGTCAGGACGCTGGTCGAACTGCGTGACGGCAAGGGCGAGATCGACGACATCGACAATCTCGGCAACCGCCGCGTGCGTTCGGTCGGCGAACTGATGGAGAACCAGTACCGCGTCGGCCTGCTTCGCATGGAGCGGGCGATCAAGGAACGCATGTCCTCGATCGAGATCGACACGGTCATGCCGCAGGACCTGATCAACGCCAAGCCGGCGGCCGCCGCCGTGCGCGAGTTCTTCGGTTCCTCGCAGCTGTCGCAGTTCATGGACCAGACCAATCCGCTGTCGGAGATCACCCACAAGCGTCGTCTCTCCGCGCTTGGACCGGGCGGTCTGACCCGCGAGCGTGCCGGCTTCGAGGTGCGCGACGTGCACCCGACGCATTACGGCCGCATCTGCCCGATCGAGACACCGGAAGGCCCGAATATCGGTCTGATCAACTCGCTGGCGACCTTCGCGCGCGTCAACAAGTACGGCTTCATCGAAAGCCCGTACCGCAAGATCGTCGACGGCAAGCTGACCAATGACGTCGTCTATCTCTCGGCGATGGAAGAGGCCAAGCACCATGTCGCGCAGGCCAACGCCGAGCTCGACAAGAACGGCGGCTTCGTCGACGAGTTCGTCATTTGCCGCAGCGCTGGCGAAGTGATGATGGCGCCGCGCGAAAACGTCGACCTGATGGACGTGTCGCCCAAGCAGATGGTGTCTGTTGCCGCGGCGCTCATCCCGTTCCTCGAGAACGACGACGCCAACCGCGCTCTGATGGGCTCGAACATGCAGCGTCAGGCCGTGCCGCTGGTGCGCGCCGAGGCGCCGTTCGTCGGCACCGGCATGGAGCCGATCGTCGCCCGTGACTCGGGCGCCGCCATCGGCGCCCGCCGCGGCGGCATCGTCGACCAGGTGGACGCGACGCGTATCGTTATCCGCGCCACCGAGGATCTCGACCCGGGCAAATCCGGCGTCGACATCTACCGGCTGATGAAGTTCCAGCGTTCGAACCAGAACACCTGCATCAATCAGCGTCCGCTGGTGCGCATGGGCGACCGGGTCAACAAGGGCGACATCATCGCCGACGGTCCGTCGACCGAGCTCGGTGATCTGGCGCTCGGCCGCAACGTGCTGGTCGCGTTCATGCCGTGGAACGGCTACAACTACGAGGATTCGATCCTGCTCTCCGAGCGTATCGTTGCCGACGACGTCTTCACCTCGATCCACATCGAGGAGTTCGAGGTCATGGCCCGCGACACCAAGCTCGGTCCGGAGGAAATCACGCGCGACATCCCGAACGTCTCGGAAGAAGCGCTGAAGAACCTCGACGAAGCCGGCATCGTCTACATCGGTGCGGAAGTTCAGCCCGGCGATATCCTGGTCGGCAAGATCACGCCGAAGGGCGAAAGCCCGATGACGCCGGAAGAGAAGCTTCTGCGCGCCATCTTCGGTGAAAAGGCTTCCGACGTGCGCGACACTTCGATGCGCATGCCTCCGGGTACCTTCGGCACGGTCGTCGAGGTGCGCGTGTTCAACCGCCACGGTGTGGAGAAGGACGAGCGCGCCATGGCGATCGAGCGCGAGGAGATCGAACGCCTCGCCAAGGACCGTGACGACGAGCAGGCGATCCTGGATCGCAACGTCTATGCGCGTCTTTCCGACGTTCTCGTCGGCAAGGAAGCGATCGCTGGACCGAAGGGCTTCAAGAAGGGCTCGACGCTGTCCAAGGACACGCTCGACGAGTATCCGCGTTCGCAGTGGTGGCAGTTTGCGGTGGAGAACGAAAAGCTCCAGAGCGAACTGGAAGCCCTGCGTGGCCAGTACGACGACTCCAAGAAGGCGCTCGAACAGCGCTTCATGGACAAGGTCGAGAAGGTGCAGCGCGGCGACGAAATGCCTCCGGGCGTCATGAAGATGGTCAAGGTCTTCGTGGCGGTGAAGCGCAAGATGCAGCCCGGCGACAAGATGGCCGGCCGTCACGGCAACAAGGGTGTCGTGTCGCGCATCGTTCCGGTCGAGGACATGCCTTTCCTCGAGGACGGCACGCATGCCGATATCGTGCTCAACCCGCTGGGTGTGCCGAGCCGCATGAATGTCGGCCAGATCCTGGAAACGCATCTGGGCTGGGCTTGTGCCGGCATGGGCAGGAAGATCGGCGAGCTGATCGACACGTATAAGGCTGCCGGCGACATCAAGCCGCTGCGCAAGACGTTGGAAAGCTTCATGCCGTCCAACGACCGCAACGAGCCGGTCCGCGAATATGACGACGAGAGCATCGTTCGCCTCAGCGAGCAGATGCGCCGCGGCGTCTCCATCGCGACCCCGGTGTTCGACGGCGCGCATGAGGCTGACATCAACATCATGCTGGAGCAGGCGGGCCTGCACACCAGCGGTCAGTCGCAGCTCTATGACGGCCGCACCGGCGAGCCGTTCGATCGCAAGGTGACGATGGGCTATATCTACATGCTCAAGCTTCACCACTTGGTGGACGACAAGATCCACGCGCGTTCGATCGGCCCGTACTCGCTCGTCACCCAGCAGCCGCTGGGCGGCAAGGCGCAGTTCGGTGGCCAGCGCTTCGGCGAAATGGAGGTCTGGGCGCTGGAAGCCTACGGCGCCGCCTACACGCTGCAGGAGATGCTGACGGTGAAGTCGGACGACGTCGCCGGCCGCACCAAGGTCTACGAGGCGATCGTGCGTGGCGACGACACGTTCGAGGCAGGCATTCCCGAGAGCTTCAACGTGCTCGTCAAGGAAATGCGGTCGCTTGGCCTCAATGTCGAGCTGGAGAACACCAAGCTCGACGAAGCTCCGGTTCGACTGCCGGACGCAGCCGAGTAAAGGCTATGGCGCGTCGCGGAATGCCGCGGCGCGTCCACGAAATTCGACGGCCGGTGGGCCGACCACTCAGCGGGCATTCGGCCCGCGTTAGATGCAAGGGGTTTTCGAGGACCCCGAAAAGGAGAACGGCATGAACCAAGAGGTCATGAATCTCTTCAATCCGCAGGCGCCTGCGCAGGTGTTCGATTCCATCCGGATTTCGCTTGCCAGCCCTGAGAAGATTCTGTCCTGGTCGTTCGGCGAGATCAAGAAGCCGGAGACCATCAACTACCGCACCTTCAAGCCGGAGCGTGACGGTCTGTTCTGCGCGCGCATTTTTGGCCCGATCAAGGACTATGAATGCCTGTGCGGCAAGTACAAGCGCATGAAGTACAAGGGCGTCATCTGCGAGAAGTGCGGCGTCGAAGTCACGCTGTCGCGCGTTCGCCGCGAGCGCATGGGCCATATCGAGCTGGCGGCACCCGTCGCCCATATCTGGTTCCTGAAGTCGCTGCCCTCGCGCATCGGCACGCTGCTCGACATGACGCTGAAGGACATCGAGCGCGTCCTCTACTTCGAGAACTACATCGTCACCGAACCTGGCCTCACCGCGCTGAAGGAGCACCAGTTGCTCAGCGAGGAAGAGTACATGATCGCCGTCGACGAATATGGCGAGGATTCCTTCACCGCCATGATCGGCGCCGAGGCCATTCATGACCTTCTGGCGGGCATGGACCTGGAGAAGATCGCGGGCGACCTGCGTTCGGAACTGGCTTCGACCACGTCCGAGCTGAAGCAGAAGAAGTATCTGAAGCGGCTCAAGGTCGTCGAGAACTTCATGGAGTCCGGCAATCGTCCGGAATGGATGATCATGAAGGTCGTTCCGGTGATCCCGCCGGACCTGCGCCCGCTGGTTCCCCTGGATGGTGGACGCTTCGCGACATCGGACCTGAACGATCTCTATCGTCGCGTGATCAACCGCAACAACCGCCTGAAGCGGCTGATCGAGCTGCGGGCGCCTGGCATCATCGTGCGCAATGAAAAGCGCATGCTGCAGGAAGCCGTCGATGCGCTGTTCGACAACGGCCGTCGCGGCCGCGTCATCACCGGCGCCAACAAGCGTCCGCTGAAGTCGCTGTCCGACATGCTCAAGGGCAAGCAGGGCCGGTTCCGTCAGAACCTGCTCGGCAAGCGCGTCGACTATTCCGGCCGCTCGGTCATCGTCACCGGTCCGGAGCTCAAGCTGCATCAGTGCGGCCTGCCGAAGAAGATGGCGCTCGAACTGTTCAAGCCCTTCATCTACGCCCGCCTCGACGCCAAGGGTTACTCCTCGACAGTCAAGCAGGCGAAGAAGCTGGTCGAGAAGGAGCGTCCGGAAGTCTGGGATATCCTCGACGAGGTCATCCGCGAGCATCCGGTTCTCTTGAACCGCGCGCCGACGCTGCACCGCCTCGGCATCCAGGCGTTCGAGCCGATCCTGATCGAAGGCAAGGCGATCCAGCTTCACCCGCTGGTCTGCACGGCCTTCAACGCCGACTTCGACGGCGACCAGATGGCCGTTCACGTGCCGCTGTCGCTGGAAGCGCAGTTGGAAGCCCGCGTGCTGATGATGTCGACCAACAACATCCTGCACCCGGCCTCCGGCGCGCCGATCATAGTGCCGTCGCAGGACATGGTTCTGGGTCTCTACTACCTCTCGATCGTCAACCAGAACGAGCCGGGCGAGGGCATGGTGTTTGCCGACATGGGCGAACTCCAGCACGCGCTCGAGACCAAGGCTGTGACCTTGCACGCCAAGATCAAGGGCCGCTTCCGCACGGTCGACGCCGAAGGCAAGGTCGTGTCGAAGATCCATGACACCACGCCTGGCCGCATGATCATCGGCGAGCTTCTGCCGAAGAACGTCAATGTGCCTTACGAGACCGCCAACCAGGAGATGACCAAGAAGAACATCTCCAAGATGATCGACACCGTCTACCGCCATTGCGGTCAGAAGGAGACGGTCATTTTCTGCGATCGCATCATGGCGCTCGGCTTTGCTCATGCGTGCCGTGCCGGCATCTCGTTCGGCAAGGACGACATGCTGATCCCGGACACCAAGATCAAGTTGGTGTCGGACACCGAGGCCTTGGCCAAGGAATACGAGCAGCAGTACAATGACGGCCTGATCACACAGGGCGAGAAGTACAACAAGGTCGTCGACGCCTGGGCCAAGTGCTCGGAAAAGGTCGCCGACGAAATGATGGCCCGCATCAAGGCGGTCGAGTTCGAGGACAATGGCCGTCAGAAGCCGATGAACTCGATCTACATGATGTCGCACTCCGGTGCGCGTGGCTCGCCCACCCAGATGCGCCAGCTCGCCGGCATGCGCGGCCTGATGGCCAAGCCGTCGGGTGAAATCATCGAGACGCCGATCATCTCGAACTTCAAGGAAGGCCTGACCGTGCTCGAGTACTTCAACTCGACCCACGGCGCCCGCAAGGGTCTGGCCGACACCGCCTTGAAGACGGCGAACTCGGGTTACCTCACCCGTCGTCTGGTCGACGTGGCGCAGGACTGCATCGTCAACTCCGTGGATTGCGGCACCGACAAGGGCCTCACCATGCAGCCGATCGTCGATGCCGGTCAGGTCGTCGCTTCGGTCGGCCAGCGCGTGCTGGGCCGTACATCGCTCGACGACATCACCCATCCGGTGTCGGGCGAGGTTCTGGTCAAGGCCGGAACGCTGATGGACGAGCGTGACGTCGAGCAGATCGAAAAGGCCGGCGTGCAGTCGGTCCGCATCCGCTCGGCCCTGACCTGCGAAGTCAGGATCGGCGTCTGCGCGGTCTGCTACGGACGCGATCTGGCCCGCGGCACCCCGGTCAACCAGGGCGAAGCCGTCGGCGTCATCGCGGCGCAGTCGATCGGCGAGCCGGGCACGCAGCTCACCATGCGTACCTTCCACATGGGCGGTACCGCGCAGGTGGTGGATAGCTCGTTCCTTGAAGCCTCCTATGAGGGCAAGGTCGAGATCCGCAACCGCAACGTGGTGCGCAACTCGGACGGCCAGCAGATGGTCATGGGCCGCAACATGGCGGTGCTGATCCTCGACGAAGCCGGCAAGGAGCGCGCGACGCACCGTGTCACCTATGGTTCACGTATCTTCGTGGACGATGGCGACAAGGTGAAGCGCGGTCAGCGTATCGCCGAGTGGGATCCCTATACCCGTCCTGTCCTCACTGAAATCGAGGGCAAGGTGTCGTATGAGGATCTGGTCGACGGCATTTCCGTTCAGGAAACGGCCGACGAGTCGACCGGCATCACCAAGCGTGAGGTCATCGACTGGCGTTCGACGCCGCGCGGCAACGACCTCAAGCCCGCGATTGCCATCCTGGACTCCAAGGGCAAGGTCGGCAAGCTGTCGAAGGGCGGCGATGCCCGCTTCCTGCTCTCGGTCGAGGCCATTCTCTCGGTCGAGCCGGGTGCCCAGGTTCGCCCCGGCGACGTCTTGGCGCGTATCCCGATGGAAAGCGCCAAGACCAAGGACATCACCGGCGGTCTGCCGCGTGTTGCCGAACTGTTCGAGGCACGTCGTCCGAAGGATCACGCCATCATCGCCGAGATCGATGGCACGATCCGCTTCGGCCGCGACTACAAGAACAAGCGCCGCATCATCATCGAGCCGCACGACTCGACGCTCGAGCCGGTCGAGTACCTGATCCCGAAGGGCAAGCCGTTCCATCTCCAGGACGGCGACGTCATCGAGAAGGGCGACTACATCCTCGACGGCAATCCGGCGCCGCACGACATCCTGGCGATCAAGGGCGTGGAGGCACTTGCTTCCTACCTCGTCAACGAGATCCAGGAAGTCTACCGCCTGCAGGGCGTGTCGATCAACGACAAGCACATCGAGGTGATCGTTCGCCAGATGCTGCAGAAGGTCGAGATCACGGTGCAGGGTGACTCGACCTACATCCCGGGCGACC
The DNA here is from genome assembly GCF_006442545.2 of Mesorhizobium sp. B2-1-8. Taxonomy (NCBI): domain Bacteria; kingdom Pseudomonadati; phylum Pseudomonadota; class Alphaproteobacteria; order Hyphomicrobiales; family Phyllobacteriaceae; genus Mesorhizobium; species Mesorhizobium sp. B2-1-8. The sequence goes on along the minus strand of NZ_CP083952.1, from coordinate 4,221,564 downwards.
ACGTCGACGTGATCGAACTGGAAGAGGTCAACGAGCGTCTGGTCGAGGACGGCAAGAAGCCGGCCGAAGGCCAGCCGGTGCTGCTCGGCATCACCAAGGCATCGCTGCAGACGCCGTCCTTCATCTCGGCCGCCTCCTTCCAGGAGACGACCAGGGTGCTGACGGAAGCCGCGGTTGCCGGCAAGACCGACATGCTGCAGGGCTTGAAGGAAAACGTCATCGTCGGCCGGCTGATCCCGGCCGGTACCGGCGGCACGATGAGCCAGATCCGGCGCATCGCCACCTCGCGCGACGAACTCATCATCGACGAGCGCCGCAAGGCCTCCGGTGTGGAAGTCGCCGAGCCGATGCTGGCGGACATGACGACCGCCGCGCAGTAAGCGGGACGGCAAAAATCTCAGGCAACAGAAGCCGTCGGGGCAACCCGGCGGCTTTTTCGTTTTCAAGATCGGAGGAAAGCAGATGAACACGAAGACCTGGACGGCTGTCGACAACTACATCGTTTCCTCGCTGTTCGAGGCGGATCCCGTTCTCGACGCGGTTCTGGCGGCCAACCGCGACGAGGGCCTGCCGGCGATCGACGTCTCGGCGGCGCAAGGAAAACTGCTCTCGCTGCTGGTGCGCATCAGCGGCGCGAAAAAGGTGCTCGAGATCGGCACGCTGGGCGGCTATTCGACCATCTGGATGGCGCGGGGTCTGCCCGCCCAGGGCAAGGTCGTGACGCTCGAACTCGATCCGCATCATGCCAGCGTCGCGCGTTCGAATTTCGAGCGGGCCGATGTCGCGGACCGCGTGGAATTGCGCGTCGGTTCAGCGCTCCAATCGCTCGCCGCACTCGGTGGCGAGAATGCCGGCCCGTTCGATCTCGTCTTCATCGATGCCGACAAGCCGAACAACCCGAACTATCTGTCCTGGGCCTTGCGGCTGTCGCGCTCCGGAACGGTCATCGTCTGCGACAACGTCATCCGTGACGGCGCCGTGCTGGATGAGGATGGCCGCGATGCCAATGTCGAAGGCGCACGCGCGGCGTTTTCCTTCATCGGCGGCGACAAACGCCTGGACGGCACCGCCATCCAGACCGTCGGCGCCAAGGGTTATGACGGCTTTGCCATCGCGATCGTCGACTGAGGCCAGGGGGCACCCGGTGACCTTCAGTCGAAAAACGCTTCCACCACATTGCGCTTGCCCAGCATGAACGCGTCGGCCACGTGCTGGAGTGGCGCCAGGTCCACATCCGACGTTCGGGCGTGGACGATCTCGGCAAATCGCCGATAGAGCATCGGATATTCCGCTTCCGGCTCCTCGTGTCCGATATTGCCATCGACGGCGAGCTTCGAGCCGCCACCCGAGAGCACCATCTGTCCAGCATCCGTGTCGGCCAGGATGTCCCAGCTCTGCGGTCCGGTCTGCAACCAGTCGAGATCCATCGTCACATCGGATCCGTTCGCCGCGCGGAAGACGACCTGGGCCGCGATCGGTGCATCACGGTTCTCCGGAAAATCGAGCACGGCCGAGGTGATGTACATGGCCGGCAGGATGTAGGTTGCGATCGACAGCGCGTTGATGCCGGGATCGAAGACGCCGAAACCGCCAGGCTGCCAGATCCAGTCCTGGTTCGGGTGCCAGCGGCGCACATCTTCCTTCCAGACGATCGCCGCCGATTTGATTTTGGTCGAAGCCAGGAATGTCCGCGCCGCTTCCACCGCCGGCGCGTAGCGCGAATGCCAACTGGCGAACAGCGAGACGCCTTGTTTCGTCGCGAACGCCTTCAGGTCCTCGACCTCGCTGACCGTGGCACCAGGCGGTTTTTCCAGGAAGACGTGCTTTCCGGCCTCGATCGCCTTGCGCGCGGAATCGTAGCGGAACTGCGGCGGCATGCACAGCGACACCGCGTCGAGTTCGGGAACCGCGCCAAGCATTGTCTCTATATCGGGGAAATTCGCGATGCCGTCGACCTTGCCGTGCCGGCTGGCCGCCGCGATCAGCTGGTAGTCCCGATCCTTGGCCAGTGCCGGAAGGTGTTGGTCGCGGACGATCTTGCCGACGCCGACAATGCCGATTCTTATGGGCGAGATGGATGAGGACATGAGGCTCCGCCGGGTTTGGACGACTGCGCGTCTCTTAGCAGATCGGCCATGACGGGCAAGCGTCGACCATGCCAGCTATCCGAACGAATCGGCACCATGGCGCAGGGCAGGCGAGGGGCATCACGCCTGCGATCAGATCGGCACGTCGAAGGTCACGATCGACACTTCGCCTTCGAGTGCGCCCTGGAAGGCCGAAAGATGCGGCTCATCGTCGGGCTCGCCCTCCATGTCGCCGATCTGGTCGAGTTCGGCTTCGGCGTAGCCTTCCGCCGCGAGCGATTCGAGCGCGCGGCGGACGGCCGAATCGTCATCGGGCGCCACCAGCATGACATGCACGCCTTCCGGCGTGCCGCCTTTCTTCTTCCACACCCGGCCGGTGATGATGGTGACCGGGCGTTCTTCATTGTCGTTCACGGGCCGATTCCTCCGCGGCGAGGGATTGTCTGTGTTCATGCGGCCATTTTCGCACGAAGCAAGGCCCCGCAACAACCAAAGGCCGGTCACTTTCTTCCTCGGCCTTGCAAAACGGCGAAAGAAAATTACATGCGGTTTTCGCATGGCTGCCAAGCCCCGGCTTCGATGCAATATTTGCCGCTGCGGGGTTGACGGTTCGCGGGCTTACGAGTAGAAGCCGCCCAGTCAGAACCGATGTGAGGCTCTCCCTTCCGAAGCGACACGCTTTGGAGTTTGCCTCAAACAGGGTTCGTTTTACGAGCGAAAAGACATTTCCGGCGTGCACGAAGCGGTTTCCGCTTCCTCTGCGATTTGTTCGGGCAAGACCGCGAGGCGCGGTTTGTGGCCCGAATTTGCGTATGGAAATGACGCTTTGAGCGAGCCTTGACCGGCACGAGACACGGAATTGAGAGACAAGAGGGTTTAATGCCTACCGTCAACCAGCTGATCCGCAAGCCGCGCATTGCGCCGGTGAAGCGCAACAAGGTCCCGGCCATGCAGCAGAACCCGCAGAAGCGGGGCGTCTGCACGCGCGTCTATACGACGACGCCGAAGAAGCCGAACTCGGCGCTGCGCAAGGTGGCCAAGATCCGCCTGACCAATGGTTTTGAAGTGATCGGTTACATCCCCGGCGAAGGTCACAACCTTCAGGAACACTCCGTGGTCATGATCCGCGGCGGCCGCGTCAAGGATCTTCCGGGCGTGCGCTACCACATCATCCGCGGCGTGCTCGACACGCAGGGCGTGAAGAACCGCAAGCAGCGCCGTTCGAAGTACGGTGCCAAGCGTCCGAAGTAAGATTTTCCGGCCTTGGCGCTTTCCGGCGCAAGGCTACGAGATTGAGAGACAAAAGCCATGTCGCGTCGTCACAGTGCAGAAAAGCGTGAGATCAACCCGGATCCCAAGTTCGGCGATCTGATCGTCACCAAGTTCATGAACGCCGTCATGTATGACGGCAAGAAGTCGGTTGCCGAGACCATCGTCTACGGCGCGTTGGACCAGGTCCAGTCGAAGACCAAGCAGGAGCCGGTCACCGTCTTCCACCAGGCGCTCGACAATGTCGCGCCGCATGTGGAAGTGCGTTCGCGTCGCGTCGGCGGCGCCACCTACCAGGTTCCGGTCGACGTTCGTCCCGAGCGCCGCCAGGCGCTGGCGATCCGCTGGCTGATCGCCGCGGCCCGCAACCGCAACGAGACCACCATGGTCGACCGCCTCTCCGGCGAGCTGATGGACGCGGCCAACAACCGCGGCACCGCCGTGAAGAAGCGTGAAGACACCCACAAGATGGCTGAAGCCAACCGCGCTTTCGCACACTACCGCTGGTAAAGCGCGAACAGGACTGAGAGGCAGCTACGATGGCCCGCGAATACAAAATCGAAGACTACCGCAATTTCGGTATCATGGCGCATATTGACGCCGGCAAGACGACGACCACCGAGCGCGTCCTCTATTACACGGGCAAGTCGCACAAGATCGGCGAAGTGCACGACGGCGCTGCCACCATGGACTGGATGGAGCAGGAGCAGGAGCGCGGCATCACCATCACGTCCGCCGCGACCACGACCTTCTGGAAGGGTCGTGATGGCAAGATGCACCGCTTCAACATCATCGACACCCCCGGACACGTCGACTTCACCATCGAGGTCGAGCGTTCGCTGCGTGTGCTCGACGGCGCCATCGCGCTGCTCGACGCCAATGCAGGTGTCGAGCCGCAGACGGAAACCGTCTGGCGCCAGGCCGACAAGTACCGCGTGCCGCGCATGATCTTCTGCAACAAGATGGACAAGATCGGCGCCGACTTCTACCGCTCGGTCGAGATGATCGGTTCGCGCCTTGGTGCGCAGGCTGTCGTCATGCAACTGCCGATCGGCGCCGAGACCGAATTCAAGGGTGTCGTCGACCTCGTCGAGATGAACGCACTTGTCTGGCGCGACGAGACGCTCGGCGCTGCCTGGGACGTCGTCGAGATCCCGGCCGACCTCAAGGCGCGTGCCGAGGAATATCGCGAGAAGATGATCGAGGCCGCCGTCGAAATGGACGAGACGGCGCTCGAGAACTACCTCGAAGGCAAGATGCCGTCGAATGACGAGATCCGTTCGCTGATCCGCAAGGGCACGATAGCGGTCAAGTTCTACCCGATGTTCTGCGGCTCGGCCTTCAAGAACAAGGGCGTGCAGCCGCTGCTCGACGCCGTTGTCGAATACCTGCCGTCGCCGGCCGACGTTCCGGCCATCAAGGGTGTCGATGCCAAGACCGACGCCGAGATCGAGCGTCATGCGGACGACAACGAGCCGCTGTCGATGCTCGCCTTCAAGATCATGAACGACCCGTTCGTCGGTTCGCTGACCTTTGCCCGCATCTATTCGGGCAAGCTCTCCAAGGGCGTCTCTGTCGACAACACTGTGAAGGGCAAGAAGGAGCGCATCGGTCGCATGCTGCAGATGCATGCGAATTCGCGCGCCGACGTCGAAGAAGCTTTCGCCGGCGACATCGTCGCTCTGGCTGGCCTGAAGGACACGACCACCGGCGACACGCTGTGCGATCCGCTGCACCCGGTCATCCTCGAGCGCATGGAATTCCCCGATCCGGTCATCCAGATCGCCATCGAGCCGAAGACCAAGAACGACCAGGAAAAGATGGGCCTCGCCCTTCACCGCCTGGCTGCCGAGGATCCGTCCTTCCGCGTCAAGACCGACGAGGAAAGCGGCCAGACCATCATCTCCGGCATGGGCGAGCTGCACCTCGACATCATCGTCGACCGCATGCGTCGCGAGTTCAAGGTCGAAGCCAATGTCGGCGCGCCGCAGGTGGCTTATCGCGAGACGATCACCCGCAAGCACGAGCAGGACTACACCCACAAGAAGCAGACCGGCGGTACCGGCCAGTTCGCGCGCGTCAAGGTTGTGTTCGAGCCGAATTCCGAGAGCGAGGACTTCGTGTTCGAGTCCAAGATCGTCGGCGGCGCGGTGCCGAAGGAATACATCCCGGGCGTCGAAAAGGGTATCCAGAGCGTCATGGGCGCTGGTCCGTTCGCCGGCTTCCCGATGATCGGCGTCAGGGCGACGCTCATCGACGGCGCCTACCATGACGTCGACTCCTCGGTGCTCGCCTTCGAAATCGCATCCCGCGCATGCTTCCGTGAGGCTGCACCCAAGCTCGGCGTGCAGCTGCTCGAGCCGATCATGAAGGTCGAGGTGGTGACGCCGGAAGACTACGTCGGCAGCGTCATTGGCGATCTGAACGGCCGTCGTGGCCAGATCCAGGGCCAGGAAGCGCGCGGCGTGGCCGTCGTCATCAACGCGATGGTGCCGCTCGCCAACATGTTCAAGTACGTCGACAACCTGCGCTCGATGAGCCAGGGCCGCGCGGCCTACACGATGCAGTTCGATCACTACGAGCCGGTCCCGACCGCGGTCGCTCAGGAAGTCCAGAAGAAATACGCGTAACTCGAAAGAGCTGCCGCGGTAACGCAATTCAAAGCCCGCATGGGCGAGCAGGAAATGGAGACATCACATGGCAAAAGGTAAATTCGAGCGCACTAAGCCTCATGTGAACATCGGCACGATTGGTCACGTTGACCATGGCAAGACGTCGCTGACGGCTGCGATCACCAAGTATTTTGGCGAATACAAGCGCTATGACCAGATCGACGCGGCGCCGGAAGAGAAGGCGCGCGGCATCACGATCTCGACGGCTCACGTCGAATACGAGACGGCCAACCGCCACTACGCGCATGTCGACTGCCCCGGCCACGCCGACTATGTGAAGAACATGATCACCGGTGCCGCGCAGATGGACGGCGCGATACTGGTGGTGTCGGCCGCCGACGGCCCGATGCCGCAGACCCGCGAGCACATCCTGCTTGCCCGTCAGGTCGGCGTGCCGTCGATCGTGGTGTTCCTGAACAAGGTCGACCAGGTCGACGACGCCGAGTTGCTCGAACTGGTCGAGCTCGAGGTTCGCGAGCTTTTGTCGAAGAACGAATTCCCCGGCGACGACATTCCGATCGTCAAGGGTTCGGCGCTGGCAGCGCTCGAGGATTCGAACAAGACGATCGGCGAGGACGCGATCCGCGAGCTGATGGCTCAGGTCGACGCCTACATCCCGACGCCGGTTCGTCCGCTCGACAAGCCGTTCCTGATGCCGATCGAGGACGTGTTCTCGATCTCGGGCCGTGGCACGGTCGTGACCGGCCGCGTCGAGCGCGGCGTGGTCAAGGTCGGCGAGGAGCTGGAAATCATCGGCATCCGTCCGACGACCAAGACGACCTGCACAGGCGTGGAAATGTTCCGCAAGCTGCTCGATCAGGGCCAGGCTGGCGACAACATCGGCGCGCTGCTGCGCGGTGTCGACCGTGAAGGTGTCGAGCGCGGCCAGGTTCTGGCCAAGCCCGGCACGGTGAAGCCGCACAAGAAGTTCGTGGCCGAAGCCTACATCCTGACCAAGGACGAAGGTGGCCGTCACACGCCGTTCTTCACCAACTACCGTCCGCAGTTCTACTTCCGCACGACCGACGTGACCGGCATCGTGTCGCTGCCGGAAGGCACCGAGATGGTGATGCCTGGCGACAACATCACGGTCGATGTCGAGCTGATCGTGCCGATCGCCATGGAAGAGAAGCTGCGCTTCGCCATCCGTGAAGGCGGCCGCACCGTCGGTGCCGGCATCGTCGTCACCATCAAAGAGTAATTTGGACTTAAACCGATCTGTCGCGGGCGCCGGAGTTGCCCGCGCCGCGCCAGAACAAGGAAGTGACGCATGAACGGACAGAATATCCGCATCCGCCTGAAGGCGTTTGACCACCGCGTGCTCGACGCCTCGACGAAGGAAATCGTGTCGACGGCCAAGCGCACTGGTGCAAACGTCCGCGGCCCCATTCCGCTGCCGACGCGGATCGAAAAGTTCACGGTCAACCGGTCGCCTCACGTCGACAAGAAGAGCCGCGAGCAGTTCGAGATGCGCACGCACAAGCGTCTGCTCGACATCGTCGATCCGACCCCGCAGACCGTCGATGCTTTGATGAAGCTCGATCTGGCCGCCGGCGTCGACGTCGAGATCAAGCTCTAAGGGAATGAGAGCGCGGTAAGGGGCGGTGTCCCTGGCCCGGAACTCTAAAGGAATTGAACCGATGCGTTCAGGTGTGATTGCAAAGAAGGTGGGAATGACCCGCATCTATAATGATGCCGGGGAACATGTTCCCGTCACCGTTCTCCAGATGGAGAACTGCCAGGTCGTGGCACAGCGCACGCAGGAGAAGAATGGCTACACCGCCGTTCAGCTCGGCGTTGGCCTCGCCAAGGTGAAGAACACGTCGAAGGCGATGCGCGGCCATTTCGCGACCGCTTCCGTCGAGCCGAAGGCGAAGGTTGCCGAGTTCCGCGTCTCCGCCGACAACATGATCGACGTTGGCGCCGAGATCACGGTCGAGCACTTTGTCGCCGGCCAGAAGGTCGATGTGACGGGCACGACGATCGGCAAGGGTTTCCAGGGCGTCATCAAGCGCCACCACATGGGTGGTGGCCGCGCGACGCACGGTAACTCGGTCTCGCACCGTACGCACGGTTCGACTGGCCAGCGCCAGGACCCGGGCAAGGTGTTCAAGGGCAAGCATATGGCTGGCCACATGGGCGACACCCGCGTCACCACACAGAATGTCGAGATCGTCTCGACCGACGCCGACCGCGGCCTGATCCTGATCCGCGGTGCGGTTCCCGGATCGAAGGGCGCCTGGATCCTGGTCCGCGACGCGGCCAAGGTGGCGCTGCCGGCCAATGCGCCGAAGCCCGCCGCGATCCGCGCTGTTGCGGCAGCTGCGAAGAACGAGGCTCCGGCCACAGAGGGAGCGGAATAATGGATCTCAAGATCACAACGCTCGGCGGTAAAGACGCCGGCAAGGTGGAACTTTCCGACGGAATTTTCGGCCTTGATCCGCGCGAGGACATCCTGCAGCGCGTCGTGCGCTGGCAGCTTGCCAAGAAGCAGCAGGGCACGCACAAGGCCAAGGGCCGCGCCGAAATCGCGCGCACCGGCGCCAAGATGTACAAGCAGAAGGGTACGGGCCGCGCCCGTCACCACTCGGCACGCGCTCCGCAGTTCCGCGGCGGCGGCAAGGCCCACGGCCCGGTCGTTCGCAGCCATGAGCACGAACTGCCCAAAAAGGTTCGTGCGCTTGGCCTCAAGCATGCTCTCTCGGCCAAGGCCAAGAGCGCGTCGATCATCATCATCGACGAGTTGAAGCTGACCGAGGCCAAGACGAAGGCGCTGATCGCGAATTTCGCGACGCTGGGCCTGACCAACGCCTTGGTGATTGGCGGCGCCGAGCTTGACAAGAACTTCAAGCTGGCAGCCACCAACATCCCCAACATCGACGTGCTGCCCATCCAGGGCATCAACGTCTACGACATTCTGCGCCGCGGCACGCTGGTCCTTTCGAAGGCCGCCGTCGAGGCTCTCGAGGAGCGCTTTAAATGACCGACCTCCGTCACTACGACGTGATCGTCTCGCCGGCGATCACCGAAAAGTCGACCATGGCCTCCGAGCAGAACCAGGTCGTCTTCAACGTCGCCAAGAAGGCGTCGAAGCCAGAAATCAAGGCCGCCGTCGAAGCGCTGTTCGGCGTCAAGGTGATGGCCGTGAACACGCTTGTCCGCAAGGGCAAGATCAAGCGCTTCCGCGGCACGATCGGCCGCCAGAGCGACGTCAAGAAGGCGATCGTGACGCTGGCCGACGGCCAGTCGATCGACGTCGCGACGGGTCTCTGAGCAAGGCCGCGAGGACAGGACAATGGCACTTAAGAAATTCAACCCGATAACGCCGAGCACCCGCCAGCTGGTCATCGTCGACCGCTCGGGCCTCTACAAGGGCAAGCCTGTCAAGGGCCTGACCGAAGGCCTGACCAAGTCGGGCGGCCGCAACAATCACGGCCGCATCACGGCCCGCTTCATCGGCGGCGGTCACAAGCGTTCGTACCGCATCATCGACTTCAAGCGCCGCAAGTTCGACGTTGTCGGCACGGTCGAGCGCATCGAATATGATCCGAACCGCACCGCCTTCATCGCGCTGATCAAGTATGATGACGGTGAGCTGTCCTACATCATCGCTCCGCAGCGTCTGGCTCCCGGCGACAAGATCGTGGCCGGCGAAGCGGTCGACGTGAAGCCGGGCAATGCGATGCCGCTGGCCTCGATGCCGGTTGGCACCATCGTCCACAACATCGAGTTGAAGCCGGGCAAAGGCGCCCAGGTCGCCCGGTCGGCAGGTGGTTACGGCCAGCTGGTCGGCCGCGACCAGGGTATGGCGATCCTGCGCCTCAACTCGGGCGAGCAGCGTGTCGTTCACGGCTCCTGCATGGCCACCGTCGGTGCTGTGTCCAATCCGGACCACGGCAACATCAACGACGGCAAGGCCGGCCGCACGGTTTGGCGTGGCAAGCGTCCGCACAATCGCGGCGTGACCATGAACCCGGTCGACCACCCGCATGGCGGCGGCGAAGGCCGCACCTCTGGTGGCCGTCATCCGGTCAGCCCGTGGGGCAAGCCGACCAAAGGCAAGAAGACGCGGTCCAACAAGGCGACCGACAAGTTCATCCTGCGCTCGCGCCATCAGCGCAAGAGCTAAGAAGAGGTAACGCCAAGTGACTCGTTCTATTTGGAAAGGCCCCTTCATCGACGGCTACCTTCTCAAGAAGGTGGACAAGGTTCGTGAAGGTGGTCGCAATGAGGTGATCAAGATGTGGAGCCGTCGCTCCACCATCCTGCCGCAGTTCGTCGGCTTCACCTTCGGTGTCTACAACGGCCAGAAGCATGTTCCCGTCGCGGTGAACGAGGACATGGTCGGTCACAAGTTCGGTGAATTCGCTCCGACGCGGACCTATTACGGTCACGGCGCGGATAAGAAGGCGAAGAGGAAATAATCATGGGCAAGGCCAAAGCTCCGCGCAGGCTTGCTGACAACGAAGCGCGCGCCGTGTTGCGCACGATCCGTATCAGCCCGCAGAAGCTGAACCTGGTTGCCGCGCTGATCCGCGGCAAGAAGGTCGCGACAGCGCTTTCCGATCTCGAATTCTCGGCCAAGCGGATTTCCGGCACGGTCAAGAAGACGCTGGAATCGGCAATCGCCAACGCGGAAAACAACCACGACCTCGACGTCGATGCACTGATCGTGGCGGAAGCCTATGTCGGCAAGTCGATCGTCATGAAGCGGTTCCACGCTCGTGGCCGTGGTCGCGCCAGCCGTATCGAGAAGCCGTTCTCGCACCTCACGATCGTCGTTCGTGAAGTCGAAGAAAAAGGGGAGGCCGCATAATGGGCCAGAAAGTCAATCCGATCGGTCTTCGCCTCGGCATCAACCGCACCTGGGATTCGCGCTGGTTCGCGAACACCGGCGAGTACGGCAAGCTGCTGCATGAGGACATCAAGATCCGCAAGTATCTTGAGAAGGAGCTCAAGCAGGCCGCGATCTCGAAGGTCGTGATCGAGCGTCCGCACAAGAAGTGCCGCGTCACCATCCATGCCGCACGCCCGGGTCTGATCATCGGCAAGAAGGGCGCCGACATCGAGAAGCTTCGCAAGAAGCTGATGGAGATGACGAAGTCCGAGACGCACCTCAACATCGTCGAAGTGCGCAAGCCGGAAATCGACGCGACCCTGGTCGCCCAGTCGATCGCCCAGCAGCTCGAGCGCCGCATCGCGTTCCGCCGCGCCATGAAGCGCGCAGTGCAGTCGGCCATGCGCCTCGGTGCCGAAGGCATCCGCATCAACTGCGCCGGCCGTCTTGGCGGCGCCGAGATCGCGCGCATGGAATGGTATCGTGAAGGTCGCGTGCCGCTGCATACGCTGCGCGCCGATGTCGACTACGGCACGGCAGAGGCGAATACGGCCTACGGCATTTGCGGCGTCAAGGTCTGGGTATTCAAGGGCGAGATCCTCGAGCACGATCCGATGGCTTCGGAGCGTCGTGCGACCGAGGGTGATGCTGCGCATGGCGGTGGTGGTGATCGCGAACGCGGTCGTCGTCGCGAAAACGCCTGAGACATTTAGGAATTTGGAGTTAGAACGATGCTGCAGCCAAAGCGCACAAAGTTCCGCAAGCAGTTCAAGGGCCGTATCCATGGTACCGCAAAGGGCGGCACCAACCTGGATTTCGGTGGTTTCGGGCTGAAGGCGCTTGAGCCGAACCGCGTCACCGCGCGTGAGATCGAGGCGGCCCGCCGCGCGATCACTCGCGAAATGAAGCGCGCTGGCCGTGTCTGGATCCGTATTTTCCCGGATGTGCCGGTCACCTCGAAGCCGACCGAAGTCCGCATGGGTAAGGGCAAGGGCGCGGTCGACTACTGGGCGGCGCGCGTCAAGCCGGGTCGCATCATGTTCGAGATCGACGGCGTCAATGAAGAAACCGCCCGTGAGGCGCTGCGTCTCGGCGCGGCCAAGCTCTCGGTCAGGACGCGCTTCGTACAGCGCATCGCAGAATAAGGACGGGCTGATCATGAAAGCCGAAGACATCCGGACCAAGACCCAGGACCAGCTGACCGACGACCTGGCCAGCCTGAAGAAGGAGCAGTTCAACCTGCGCTTCCAGAAGGCCACCGGCCAGCTCGAGAAGACCGCGCGCGTGAGGCAGGTTCGCAAGGACATTGCGCGTATCAAGACCATCGCTGCGGAAAAGTCCGCGGCCAAGAAGGCTTAAGGACGAAAACCATGCCAAAGCGCATTCTGCAGGGCACCGTCGTCAGCGACAAGAACGAGAAGACGGTTGTCGTCAAGGTCGAACGGCGCTTCACGCATCCCGTGATGAAGAAGACCGTGCGCATGACCAAGAAGTACAAGGCGCACGACGAGAACAACGCCCACAAGGTCGGCGACCAGGTGTTCATCCAGGAATCGAAGCCGATTTCCAAGGACAAGCGCTGGATCGTCGTGTCCTCGGACCAAGCCTGACCTCTGGGCGTAAACAACGAATTTTGGACAGACCGGGGAGGGGCTTCGAGCCCGTCCCGTTAGAAAAGAAGAAGGCGGCCAGTCATGATTCAGATGCAAACAAACCTCGACGTGGCGGATAATTCCGGCGCGCGTCGTGTCATGTGCATCAAGGTGCTGGGCGGCTCGAAGCGGAAATACGCTTCCGTGGGCGACATCATCGTGGTGTCGATCAAGGAAGCCATTCCGCGCGGCCGCGTTAAGAAGGGCGATGTGATGAAGGCGGTCGTGGTTCGCACGGCCAAGGACATCCGCCGCCCGGACGGCAGCGTGATCCGTTTCGACAAGAACGCGGCCGTTCTCGTCGACAACAAGAAAGAGCCGATCGGCACGCGTATCTTCGGACCGGTTCCGCGCGAACTCCGCGCCAAGAACCACATGAAGATCATCTCGCTCGCGCCTGAAGTGCTGTAAGGAGCCGGACCAATGCAAAAGATTAGAAAAGGCGACAAGGTCGTCGTGCTGGCCGGCAAGGACAAGGGCCGTTCGGGCGAAGTCCTCTCGGTTCAGCCGAAAGATGACACCGCGCTGGTGCGCGGCGTCAACATGATCCGTCGTCACCAGAAGCAGTCCCAGTCCCAAGAGGGCGGGATCATCACCAAGGAAGCGCCGATCCAGCTGTCGAACATCGCGCTGGCCGACCCGAAGGATGGCAAGCCGACCCGCGTCGGTTTCATCTTCCAGAAGGACGGCAAGAAGGTGCGCGTCGCCAAGCGCTCGGGAGAAGTCATCAATGGCTAAGGCTCAAACCAAGCAGGCGACTGCCAACAACACGCCGCGCCTCAAGCAAGTCTATAACGAGACCATTCGCAAGGCGCTGCAGGAGCAGTTCGGCTACGACAACGACATGCAGGTTCCGCGCCTCGACAAGATCGTGCTGAACATGGGTGTCGGCGAAGCGACCGCCGATTCGAAGAAGCCTTCGGTCGCGGCCGAGGACCTGGCGATGATCGCCGGCCAGAAGGCCGTCGTCACCCGCGCTCGCAATTCGATCGCTGGCTTCAAGGTCCGCGAGAACATGCCGATCGGCGCCAAAGTCACGCTGCGCAAGGAACGTATGTACGAGTTCCTCGACCGCCTCGTGAACATCGCGCTGCCGCGCGTCCGCGACTTCCGCGGACTGAACCCCAAGAGCTTCGATGGCCGTGGCAACTACGCCATGGGCATCAAGGAACACATCGTGTTTCCGGAGATCAACTACGACAAGGTTGATCAGATCTGGGGCATGGACGTCATCGTTTGTACGACTGCGAAGACGGATGACGAAGCCAGGGCTTTGCTCAAGGCTTTCAACTTCCCCTTCCGCCAGTAACGGCAGCGAGAAAAGGAAAAATCTGAAATGGCAAAGACCAGCTCAGTCGAGAAGAACAACAGGCGCCGCAAGCTTGCCGACCAGTACGGTCCCAAGCGCGCCGCGCTGAAGGCGATCATCATGGATCAGTCCAAGCCGATGGAAGAGCGCTTCCGCGCTCAGCTGAAGCTTGCTGCCCTGCCGCGCAACTCGGCCAAGATCCGCATCCGCAACCGCTGCGAAGTCACCGGCCGTCCGCGCGCCTACTATCGCAAGCTCAAAGTATCGCGCATCGCGCTTCGGGATCTCGGCAATAACGGCCAGATCCCGGGCCTGGTCAAGTCGAGCTGGTAAGGAGGACATAACATGTCATTGAGCGATCCTCTCGGCGATATGCTGACCCGCATCCGCAACGCCTATGGCCGCAAGAAGTCGAGTGTCTCGACGCCGGCCTCGCGTCTGCGCACCCGCGTCCTCGACGTGCTGAAGGCTGAAGGCTATATCCGCGATTACAGCCAGACCGACTTCGACAACGGCAAGTCCGAAATCGAAATCGAGCTGAAGTATTTCGACGGTGCTCCGGTAGTGCGCGAAATAGCCCGCGTTTCGAAGCCCGGCCGCCGCGTTTACGTTTCGGCCAAGTCGATCCCGCACGTCGCCAACGGCCTCGGCATCGCCATCCTTTCGACACCGAAGGGCGTGATGGCCGACCACGAAGCACGCGAGCAGAACGTCGGCGGCGAGATCCTCTGCCAGATCTTTTGATCTGGCAGCTCACCGCAAATTGGAATCCGGTCTGCGGATCGTTCCGAAGACAGAGACCTGAAACAAGAGAAGTGACGAGGACAACAAAATGTCTCGTATTGGAAAGAAACCCGTTTCGCTGCCGCAGGGCGTGACCGCGACCGTCAACGGCCAGACCGTGACGGCGAAGGGCCCCAAGGGCGAGCTGAAGTTCGTGGTGAATGACGAAGTGCTGGTCAAGATGGAAGGCAGCGAGATCGCTGTCCAGCCGCGCGACCAGACCAAGACAGCCCGCTCCAAGTGGGGCATGTCGCGCACGCAGATCGTCAACATCCTGCAGGGTGTCAAGGACGGTTTCGAGAAGAAGCTCGAGATCACCGGCGTCGGCTATCGCGCTGCCTTGCAGGGTAAGAACCTGCAGCTGGCCCTTGGCTTCAGCCATGATGTCGTCTACGAGACGCCTGCCGGCATCACGATCACCGTGCCGAAGCCGACCGAAATCACCGTGGCCGGCATCGACAAGCAGCAGGTCGGCCAGGTTGCCGCGGAGATCCGCGAATACCGTGGTCCCGAGCCTTACAAGGGCAAGGGTGTCCGTTACGCCGGCGAGAAGATCGTCCGCAAGGAAGGCAAGAAGAAGTAGTCGGCTTGGCCCTGAAAAGTCGCAGGCTTTTCGGACAGGACCAAGCCACGGAAGTGTAACGCCGCGGGGAGCGGTCGCGGGAGGCGTTTCGCCTACCGCATATGGCGGCCCCCGTTTTTTGAAGGCAAGGAAGACATCATGGGTACCAAGGAAGCCATCCAGCGCCGTGCGCAACGCGTCCGCCGCCAGATCAAGAAAGTCGCCGGCGAGCGTCCGCGTCTTTCGGTGCACCGCACGTCGAAGAACATCTACGTCCAGGTGATCGACGACGCCAAGGGGCACACCATCGCTGCCGCCTCGACGCTCGAGAAGGACCTCAAGGGTTCGCTCAAGACCGGCGCCGACACCGCCGCCGCCGCCGCGATCGGCAAGCTGATCGCCGAGCGCGCCACCAAGGCCGGCATCAAGGAAGTCGTCTTCGATCGTGGCCCGTACATCTATCACGGCCGCGTCAAGGCGCTGGCCGAGGCAGCTCGCGAAGGCGGTCTCAGCTTCTAATGCATGATCCCGAAAAGTTGCAGACTTTTCGGACAAGATCATGCAAAGGAGAAGTTCACCGCTGACGACCCAAAAGTGGCGTCAGCAATCAGCAACCCGTGCTTCCGGAAAAGAACAAGGAACAGGATATGGCACAGGAACGTAGGGAAGGCGGCCGCGGCCGCGAGCGTGAAGAGCGCGACGATGGCATGGTGGACAAGCTCGTCCACATCAATCGCGTCGCCAAGGTCGTCAAGGGTGGCCGCCGCTTCGGCTTCGCCGCACTCGTCGTCGTCGGCGACCAGAAGGGCCGTGTCGGCTTCGGTCACGGCAAGGCGCGCGAAGTGCCGGAAGCCATCCGCAAGGCGACCGAATCGGCCAAGCGCGACATGATCTTCGTGCCGCTGCGCTCGGGCCGCACGCTGCATCACGACGTCGAAGGACGCTGGGGTGCGGGCCGCGTGCTGCTGCGCGCCGCCAAGCAGGGTACCGGCATCATCGCCGGCGGCCCGATGCGCGCCGTCTTCGAGACGCTCGGCATGCATGACGTGGTCGCCAAGTCGATGGGTTCGTCGAACCCCTACAACATGGTTCGCGCCACCTTCGACGCGCTGAAGAGCCAGATGCATCCCAAGGATGTGGCTGCCGCGCGCGGCATCAAGTATTCGACCCTTCAGGCCCGCCGCGGCACCGCCGTTGCGGCTGAAGAATAGTCGATCTGACCAGGGATTTTGACCATGGCCAAGAAAGCAACCAAGACCATCACCGTTGAGCAGATCGGCTCGCCGATCCGCCGTCCGAAGGAACAGCGCGCGACGCTGGTCGGCCTCGGCCTCAACAAGATGCACAAGCAGCGCACGCTGGAAGATACGCCCTCCGTGCGCGGCATGATCGCTGCCGTCCAGCATCTCGTCCGCGTCGTGGACGAGGGCTGAGCCAGAGCGCAGGAGAAGCAAGATGAAACTCAACGATCTGCGTGACAAGGACGGCGCGACGCACTCCAAGAAGCGTCTCGGCCGCGGTATAGGCTCCGGTTCGGGCAAGACCGCCGGTCGCGGCGTCAAGGGCCAGAAGGCGCGCTCCGGCGTTGCCGTCAACGGCTTCGAGGGTGGCCAGATGCCGCTCTATCGGCGCCTGCCGAAGCGTGGCTTCAACAACATTTTCGCCAAGAGCTTCGTTGTCGTGTCGCTGGCCCGCATCCAGGAAGCCGTCGATGCCAAGAAGCTTGACGTCAAGGCGACCGTGACGGCCGAGGCGCTTGTCGCCGCCGGCGTCATCCGTCGCGTCAAGGATGGCGTGCGCGTGCTGTCCGATGGCGAACTCAAGGCCAAGCTCGCCTTCGACGTCGCTGGCGCCTCCAAGGCCGCGATCGAGAAGATCGAAAAGGCCGGCGGTTCGGTCAAGCTGCCGGAAAAGGCAGCTGCCGAGTAACGGCAATTTGAAGCGCGGTCGGCAAGAGTGGCATTCGTTTTTGCTTTCGATCGCGCTTTGATCTGCTCAATTTAGCGGCCGCGTCAACGCGGCCGCTTGCATGTTTACAGCCCGGAGCTTATCTCGTGAGCTTCGGTGAAACGCACCGCCTGACCCCACGGGCCATCAAGCGTTACCAAGCGGAGAATCAGGCATGGCTTCGGCTGCTGAACAACTAGCCTCGAATCTGAATTTCTCGGCCTTCGCCAAGGCGGAGGACCTGAAGAAACGCATCTGGTTCACCATCGGCGCGTTGCTCGTCTACCGTCTCGGCACCTACATCCCGCTTCCCGGGATCAATCCCGACGCCTTCGCCCATGCCTTCTCCTCGCAGAGCAAGGGCGTGCTCGGCATGTTCAACATGTTCGCCGGCGGTGCCGTGCAGCGCATGGCGATCTTCGCGCTCGGCATCATGCCCTATATCTCCGCCTCCATCATCATGCAGCTGATGACCTCGGTCATTCCCTCGCTGGAAGCGCTGAAGAAGGAAGGCGAACAGGGCCGCAAGGTCATCAACCAATACACGCGCTACGGCACCGTGCTCCTGGCGCTCGTGCAGGCCTATGGTATTTCGGTGGGACTGGAGAACGGCAACGGCATCGTCAATGATCCCGGGATGTTCTTCCGTCTCTCGACCGTCGTCACGCTGGTCGGCGGCACCATGTTCCTGATGTGGCTCGGCGAACAGATCACCGCGCGCGGCATCGGCAACGGCATTTCGCTGATCATCTTCTCCGGCATCGTCGCCGGCCTGCCGCGCGCCATATCGGGGACACTGGAACTCGGCCGCACCGGCGCGCTGTCGACCGGCCTGATCCTGGCGATCATCGTGCTGGCCATTGTCGTCATCGCGCTCATCGTCTTCTTCGAGCGGGCTCAGCGCCGCCTGCTGATCCAGTATCCGAAGCGCCAAGTCGGCAATCGCATGTTCCAGGGCGATACCTCGCACCTGCCGCTCAAGCTCAACACGTCGGGCGTCATCCCGCCGATCTTCGCGTCGTCGCTGCTCTTGCTGCCGGCGACCGTCGCCGGTTTCTCGCAGGCGACCAACATGCCGGCCTGGGCCAGCACCATCCTGGCCTCGCTCGGCCACGGCCAGCCGCTCTACATGGCATTCTACGCGGCGATGATCGTGTTCTTCGCCTTCTTCTACACTGCGATTGTCTTCAACCCGAAGGACACCGCCGACCAGCTCAAGAAGCATTCGGGCTTCATCCCGGGCTACCGGCCGGGCGAGCGCACCGCCGATTACATCGATTACGTTCTCACCCGCATCACCGTCGTCGGCGCCATCTATCTGGTGCTGGTGTGCCTGCTGCCGGAGTTCCTGATCTCGGCGACTGGCGTACCATTCTACCTCGGTGGCACATCGCTTCTGATCGTGGTCAGTGTCACGCTCGATACGGTTGCGCAGATTCAGGGTCACCTGATCGCGCACCAGTATGAAGGGCTGATCAAGAAGTCGAAGCTGCGCGGGGGGAAGAAAGCCAGATGAGGTTGATTTTGCTTGGGCCGCCGGGGGCGGGCAAGGGGACACAAGCACAAAGACTGGTAGAAAAACACGGCATACCCCAGCTCTCGACGGGTGACATGCTGCGTGCTGCCGTCCAGGCGGGTACCGAGGTCGGCAAGCGTGCCAAGGCGGTGATGGATGCCGGCGAGCTGGTCTCCGACGCCATCGTCAACGCCATCGTCGCCGAGCGTATCGATCAGGCCGACTGTGCCAGGGGGTTTATCCTCGACGGCTACCCGCGTACGCTGGTGCAGGCCGATGCGGTTGAATCGATGCTCTCGGAGCGTGGCATCGGCCTCGACACGGTTGTCGAACTCGTCGTCGACGACAGGGCCCTGGTCGGCCGGATCGTCAAGCGCGCCGATGATGCCAAGGCGGCCGGCCAGCCGGTGCGCAAGGACGACAATCCGGCCGTGTTCGAAGAGCGCCTGCGGGAATACTACAAGAAGACCGCTCCGCTGACCGGCTACTATTACGCCAAGGGCAAGCTCAAGACTGTGGACGGCATGGCCAGTATCGACGCGGTAACCGCCGAGATCGAAGCCGTGCTCGCGGCGGCTACAAAGGCGCGGTAAGGGAATTTAAAGATTGAGCTTGACGGAGACGGTTCGCTGCGGTATGGCGGCCCGTCTTCCTGTCAGATGCGCACTTTGCTTGTCCGCAAGGGCAAGGTAGTCGCTTTGAACTGGAAACTCCCGCAAGGGCCGGCCTCCACCGGACGCGGGGCAATGTGGACAGCGCCGGACCTGCCTTGTTTTCGAGGGTTGGCCGGCCCATATGGAGAAGAGAAGAACATGGCTCGTATAGCCGGCGTCAACATTCCGACCAACAAGCGCGTCGTCATCGCGCTTCAGTACATTCACGGCATTGGCAAGAAGTTCGCCCAGGAGATCGTCGACAAGGTCGGCATCCCGGCCGAGCGCCGCGTCAACCAGCTGACCGACGCGGAAGTGCTGCAGATCCGCGAGACCATCGACCGCGATTACCAGGTCGAAGGCGACCTGCGCCGCGAAGTGTCGATGAACATCAAGCGCCTGATGGATCTCGGCTGCTACCGCGGCCTGCGTCATCGCCGCTCGCTGCCGGTTCGCGGCCAGCGCACCCATACCAATGCTCGTACCCGCAAGGGCCCGGCCAAATCGATCGCGGGCAAGAAGAAGTAAGAGAGTGAGTAGCTGGTAGTGGGTAGTGGATTGCGGCGTTGACGCCTGCACTGTCACTACTCACTAATTCACTGCTCACTTTTCCAGGTGGAGCCGCTGGCATTACGGCGGTGTAGAGATCAATTGAAAGGACTACCATGGCCAAGGAAGCCGCACGTGTTCGCCGCCGCGAACGCAAGAACATCTCGTCGGGCGTTGCCCACGTCAATTCGACCTTCAACAACACGATGATCACCATCACCGACGCGCAGGGCAATTCGATCGCCTGGTCGTCGGCCGGTGCCCAGGGCTTCAAGGGTTCGCGCAAGTCGACCCCGTTCGCCGCCCAGATGGCTGCCGAGGACGTTGCCAAGAAGGCCCAGGAACACGGCATGCGCATGCTCGAAGTCGAGGTCTGCGGACCAGGCTCCGGTCGCGAATCGGCGCTGCGCGCCCTGCAGGCGGCCGGCTTCACCATCACCTCGATCCGTGATGTGACGCCGATCCCGCACAATGGCTGCCGCCCGCGCAAGAAGCGCCGCGTCTAAGCAATTTATCGAACGCCGCGTGAGCGCCCAGAGCGTTCCTCCACGGTATTCCAGGTCGCCCGCCACGATTGGATAGTGGCGGGTCAACGGAAGGAAAGCATCATGATCCAGAAAAATTGGCAGGAACTGATCAAGCCGAACAAGATCGAGTTCTCGTCGAAGAAGAAGACGCTGACCACGCTGGTCGCCGAGCCGCTCGAGCGCGGCTTTGGCCTCACCCTCGGCAACGCGCTGCGCCGCGTGCTTCTGTCTTCGCTGCGCGGTGCGGCCGTCACCGCCGTGCAGATCGACGGCGTTCTGCATGAATTCTCGTCCATCGCCGGTGTGCGCGAGGACGTGACCGACATCGTCCTCAACATCAAGGAAATCGCCATCCGCATGGAAGGCGATGGCCCCAAGCGCATGGTCGTGCGCAAGCAGGGCCCGGGCGCGGTTCTCGCCGGCGACATCCAGACGGTTGGCGATGTCGAGATCCTCAACCCCGACCACGTCATCTGCACGCTGGACGAAGGCGCTGAAATCCGCATGGAATTCACCGTCGACACCGGCAAGGGCTACGTGCCGGCCGAGCGCAACCGAGCCGAAGACGCGCCGATTGGCCTGATCCCGGTCGACAGCCTGTATTCGCCGGTGAAGAAGGTCTCCTACAAGGTCGAGAACACCCGCGAGGGCCAGGTTCTCGACTATGACAAGCTGACCATGACCATTGAGACCGACGGTTCGATCTCAGGCGAGGACGCGGTGGCTTTCGCCGCCCGCATCCTGCAGGACCAGCTTGGCCTGTTCGTCAACTTCGACGAGCCGCAGAAGGAAGTCGCCGCCGAAGCCGTCACCGAACTCGCCTTCAACCCGGCGCTGCTCAAGAAGGTCGACGAGCTCGAGCTTTCGGTGCGTTCGGCCAACTGCCTGAAGAACGACAACATCGTCTACATCGGCGATCTCATCCAGAAGACCGAAGCCGAGATGCTGCGCACCCCGAACTTCGGCCGCAAGTCGCTGAACGAGATCAAGGAAGTGCTGGCGGCGATGGGCCTGCACCTCGGTATGGAAGTGCCGGATTGGCCGCCGGAAAATATCGAAGACCTCGCAAAGCGTTACGAAGACCAATATTGAGCATGAACTCCAAGGATCGGCGGCGCGAGCCGCTCGATCCGACGGTCGTGCGGAAAACCATCAGAGGCCGTGGCCTCTTGAACAACTGAAGAAGGAAAAGAGCCATGCGCCACGGTTTCAAAGGCCGCCGCTTCGCCCGCAGCATAAGCCACCGCAAGTCGATGTTCGCCAACCTGGCGGTGTCGCTGCTCGAGCACGAGCAGATCGTCACCACCTTGCCGAAGGCGAAGGACCTGCGTCCGATCGTCGAGAAGCTGGTGACGCTCGGCAAGCGCGGCGACCTGCACGCCCGCCGCCAGGTGATCGCCCAGATCGGCAATGAAGGCGTCGTCAAGCGCCTGTTCGACACCATCGCCCCGCGCTATGCCACCCGCAACGGCGGCTACCTGCGCATCATGAAGGCGGGCTTCCGTCACGGCGACAATGCCGCGATGGCGGTCATCGAGTTCGTCGACCGCGACACCGACGCCAAGGGCGCCGGCGACCGCGCCCGCCTCGAGGCGGAAGGCACGGACGAAGCCGCGGCCGCATAAGGTTTCGTCTTTTAGATTGAATTCAAAAGGGGCCCGCGGGCCCCTTTTTCATATTCTGCACGCGCCAGAGCGTACCCAAACTATTGATTGGCGCGAAAATAATCGGATTTCAGCGGCTTAGCCTTTCATTTTGCACATTCGTCGGGACAATGCGCCCGAACTCGCTTGGAGGATTCGCAATGCGCGCCAAAAGACTGTCCCTTGTTCTGCTCTGCGCCTTCATGGTGTTCGCAGCCGCACCGGCAGTCCGGCAGGCGCTGGCCGAGGACGCCGCCAAGCCAGCCGATCCCGGGCTCTCCGATGTGCTGACCGACTTGCTGCATGGCGTCGAAGGCGAGAATGCCACTTCCGGCCCGGACAAGCGCGTGCCGTTCGGCCGCGAGGAGGTCCAGCTTTCCTTCGCGCCGCTGGTCAAGCAGACGGCGCCTGCCGTGGTCAATGTCTATGCCTCGCAGACGGCCAAGGTGACGTCACCCTTTGAAGGCGACCCCTTCTTCGAGGAGTTTTTCGGCCGTGCCCAGCCGCGCGCGCAGTCTTCGCTGGGGTCGGGCGTGCTGGTCGATCCGAGCGGTGTCATCGTCACCAATTTCCATGTCATCAAGGACGCCGACGAGGTCAAGGTGGCGACCGCCGACGGCCGCGAGTTCACCAGCAAGGTGATGCTGAAGGACGAGACGCTCGACCTTGCCGTGCTCAAGATCGAGTCCGACAAACCGTTCCCGGTGATCGCCATCGGCGATTCCGACGCGCTCGAGGTGGGCGACCTGGTGCTGGCCATCGGCAATCCCTTCGGCGTTGGCCAGACCACCACCAGCGGCATCGTTTCCGCGCTTGCGCGCAGCCATATCGGCGTCTCGGATTCGGGCTATTTCATCCAGACCGACGCCGCTATCAATCCCGGCAATTCCGGCGGTGCGCTGATCAACATGGGCGGCCAGCTCGTCGGCATCAACACCGCCATCTACAGCCGCAGCGGCGGCTCGATCGGTATCGGCTTTGCCATCCCCGCCAACATGGTGCGGGCTTTTGCCGATGCCGCCAAGGCCGGTCTCGATTTCTTCGAACGCCCCTATATCGGCGCCGAGTTCGAAGCGGTGACACCGCAGATCGCCGAATCGCTCGGCATGGAAAAGCCGACCGGGGCGCTGGTCTCCTCGGTCGACGCGTCGGGTCCCGCCGGCAAGGCAGGGCTGAAGCCCGGCGATGTCGTGCTGCAGATCAACGGCAAGCCGGTCGAGAGCATCGAGGCGCTGGACTATCGCATGGCGACGCTGTCGATCGGCACCAAGGCGAATTTCGCGATCCTGACCAAGGGCCAGCAGGCGGCGATGGATATCGCGCTGGAGCGTGCGCCGGAGGGTGCAAAAGCCTCGGAAGTGACATTGCATGGCCGCAGCCCGTTCTCGGGCGCCAAGGTCTCGGAACTGTCGCCGCGGCTTGCCCAGAAGCTCGGCCTGCGGACCGATCTCAAGGGCGTGACCGTGATCGACATCAACCGTGATTCGCCGGCCGCCGATTTCGGCTTCCAGCCGGGCGACATCGTGCGCGAGGTCAACGGCACGACTATCGATACGGCAGCTGTCCTGGCACAGGTCGCCCAGCAGGATACGCGCTGGTGGCGCTTTACCGTCGAGCGCGGCGGGCAGATACTACGCCAGGTGTTGCGTTACTGAGTTCGATCCCCTGAAGGATCGCGCTCCAAACCTAAAAGAAGTGCATGGCCGATCTGTTCAGCGTTGACGAACCGGAAAAGGTGTCGCCCGGGCGGCCGCTGGCCGACAGGTTGCGTCCGAAGAACCTTGGCGAGGTCGTCGGCCAGGAGCATCTGACGGGTCCCGACGGCGCGCTGACCCGGCTGATCGGCTCCGGTTCGCTGGGCTCGATGATCTTCTGGGGGCCGCCCGGCACCGGCAAGACCACGGTGGCGCGATTGCTTGCCGGCGAGACCAGCCTTGCGTTCGAGCAGATATCCGCCGTCTTTTCCGGCGTCGCCGATCTGAAGAAGGTGTTCGAGGCGGCCAAGCTGCGCCGCGCCAACGGCCGCCAAACCCTCCTTTTCGTCGACGAGATTCATCGCTTCAACCGAGCCCAGCAGGATTCTTTTCTTCCCGTCATGGAGGATGGAACGGTTGTCCTGGTCGGCGCCACGACTGAAAACCCGTCCTTCGAACTCAACGCGGCCTTGTTGTCGCGCGCGCGGGTCATGGTCTTTCATTCGCTCGGCGAAGACAGCATCGCCATGCTGATGACGCGGGCGGAGGAGACCGAGGGCAGGGCGCTGCCGCTCGATGACGAGGCGCGAGCGATGCTGATCCGCATGAGCGATGGCGACGGACGCGCATCGCTGACGCTTGCCGAGGAAGTCTGGCGCGCGGCCAAGCCTGGCGAGATATTCGATCCCGAGGGGCTGCAGCGCATCGTGCAGCGCCGCGCGCCGATCTACGACAAGGGCCAGGACGGCCACTACAATCTGATCTCGGCGCTGCACAAGTCGGTGCGCGGCTCGGATCCGGATGCCGCACTCTACTATCTCGCGCGCATGTTCGATGCCGGCGAGGATCCGCTCTATCTCGGCCGCCGGCTGGTGCGCATGGCGATGGAGGACATCGGGCTGGCCGATCCGCAGGCACTGGTCGTCGCCAACGCCGCCAAGGATGCCTATGACTATCTCGGCTCTCCGGAGGGCGAACTCGCTTTCGCCGAGGCCACTGTCTATCTCGCTACCGCGCCGAAATCCAACGCCGTCTATACGGCTTTCAAGGCAGCTACGCGGGCCGCGAAGGAACATGGCTCGCTGCTGCCGCCGAAGCACATCCTCAACGCGCCGACCAAGCTGATGAAAGAGGAGGATTACGGCGCCGGCTACCGATACGACCATGATGAGCCGGACGCCTTTTCAGGCCAGGACTATTTTCCCGAGAAGATGGGTCGACAAACCTTCTACGATCCGCCCGAGCGTGGTTTCGAGCGCGATATTAGAAAGCGGCTCGACTACTGGGCAAAGCTGCGCAAAGAGCGGGAATAACCGGTTTGCGTGGCCCGGTGGTCGTCACGCTTCGGGACGAGGCTTCGCCCTGGGGCATTTCAACTTCGGTCGTCCTCCATATACTGTTCGCCGCGACACTGGCATTGATGCCGTTGCCGAAGCGGCCGACCGGGCTGGAGGACGAGCGGGTGTCGGTCGACATCCTGACGCCTGAACAGTTCGAGGCATCGACGAAACCGCCGCCGGCCCCTGCGGCTCCAGCGGTACCGGAGGCGCGGGCGGCAGAGCCACCACCTGCTTCGAACCCGCCCAAAACTCAACCGCCCGTCGCGCCTGCCATGATTCGTCCGACGCGGATGCTGTCGGCCAAGACCCTGGCCGATCCGCGTAGCAAGCAGGCGCGCGCCGATCTCGAGACCTTCGCATCCGACGAGCGCATGGTGCAGCTTTGCAATCTGGAGGCCATGGATCAGATCCGCCAATGGCGCGCGGATTTCCGGCCAGAGCAGGTGGTCCCCTACGCAACCGCCGAGGAAAAGATCACCGACACGACGATCGCCGCTGACGGTGCGGCTTTTCGCAGCCGTAGAAACTGGTACAGTTTGAAGTTCAAATGCCAGCTTGCGCAGGACGGCGAAAGTGTCATTGGCTTTGAATTCCTGGTCGGCGATCCCGTGGCCAGGGACAAATGGGACGAGCTTGGCTTGCCGGAAGTGCATTGACAGCCCGGCAGGCTTCACCAGGCAGCCAGCCCGGCCAGCTACCATGGCCGTTGTGCGGTGATCCAAAAGACCTTATCAAGGCGCACGGTCGGGCGGTGGCCGTTGCCATGATTTGGGCACCTCATTCGCAACAGGATCGCGCTTCGCGCGTAGAAAAATGACAAAAAACCTTCGCAAATCCCTTCGCAAGTTCGCCATTGCCATCCCGCTTCTTGCCCTTGGCTTCTATTTCATCCCGATCCTGACGACGATCTTCATCGTCTGTGGCCTGATCGACGTGCTGCGCAACGACAGGAAGGATCTGGCGCTGTTCAGCGGCTACTTCCTTGGCAACGGGCTCTTCACCTGGTTGCTTTCACCCTTCAACCTGTTGGTCGATCTTCTGTGCTACAGAAATCCGGGCGTGTGGAAGCTGGAGCAGTTTCCCGCCGACTATCAGCGTGAAGTCAACGAGGTCCTTGATGTCTTCAAGGCGCGCAAGGATGAGATCATCGCCGATATCGACGCCAATTTCGGCGCCGGCCGGCGCGGCATGTATGTCTACCAGTGGTATGGCAAACACAGGATAGACAACGTTGAGGAATTCAATAAGGATTTCAAATACATCAAGACGATTGCCGTTTCCGTCTTCAGCAAGCGCGAATCGACCTCCTGGCATTTCGGGCCGCTGCGGCTCAGCCTACGCATCCTCTACAATCTGATCCCGGTGAAAGCTGAGATTTTCGTCGAATGCGGCAACGTCAAGAACTACTGGTACGACAATCCGCAGTTCATTTTCGACGACACGCTGCTGCATCGCTCGGTCAACGAGTATGATGGCCGCCGCTACTGCGTTTTCATGGATATTATCAGGCCGTCCCCGGTGCCTCGCCTGATCGCAGGCATGCTCGCGGTCGTCTCGGTGAGCGTCGAGCGCATCAATTCGATGTTCTACAAGAACTGGAAAATGATTGGCTCCACAAAGCCAAAGAAGGTCGAAACCACCTGAGTTGAATATCTATTGGTGCTGTCGGCGAAGCCGGCAGCATCCCACCATGGAATTTGGCGCAATTCCATGAAATGCAGACGACTTTCCGCAGGGAATTGCGTCAAGACAAGAGCCGCTGCCGGCGCCGGTGTATTGAGGGCCGCCAGGCTATGCTCCTCCAAGACGGGCAGCTTTAGCGTTGCGTTGGTTCAGACCTCGACCTCTTTGGGCTACCGACAATTCATTATATGAACTGTGTAGCAGGATTCGCATTTGCCCGAATGGCTACGGCTGCGTCAGGGCGTCTCGATTCTGCCGTCGGCAGTTCTGTCCCTCTTCCTTCCTTGGCGGATCCAAGTGTCAAAGAACAAAGTCTTCGGATTCTGGACGGGAGCCTACATATGCACCGTGATGCTAGGCATTGCCATCAGCGCCGCGTACATAAAGCTTGAAGAACCAGTCTATTATTGGGACAACGCTGCTTATTTCAATGTGTTCAACCGGCAGGGGGCGCTCCTGGTCGAGAACCCCTTGGACTGGCTGAGCCAGTTGGCCACCTCCATCGCCACGGAAGATTATGGTGTGGCGATCCTGGTGCCGTTGATGCCCTTTCACATCGTCTTCGGTGGTTCGAGGCTTTCCTTCGTTGCTGGAATAGTGTCGGTCTACCTGGCTCCAGCGGCTCTCTTCATAGGCAGGATAAGTTATCTCGAGGCGGTTTCCGAAGCACCTTCTCGAAGCTGGCCAGCCGTCTGGATCGCGGCCTTGCTCTACACGCCGTTCTGGGCGCCGACACTTCGTGGAATGCCTGATGTTGCCGGTTGCCTCGCTCTCACCGCGGCAACCTATTTCCTGTGGAAGTCCAAATTCCTGACCCGCGAACCGGTGGTGAGCGGAATATCCGTCGGCGCGAGCCTATGGTTGGCGTTCACGCTGCGTCGCTGGTACGCCTACGCCGCTATCGGGGTTGCCCTTTCCGCGGCGTTCCTGGGTTTGCTGCGGATCGCAAGGGACCGAGACCTTCCGGCGTTCCGTGCGGCGGTAGGGGGTGGCCTGTGCGCGACCTTCGTTATCGCCGCAACCGCATTGAGCTTTCAACTGCCGCTGATCGCCAGAATTGTGGGAACGAGCTACGGCGACCTCTACAGCGGATACAAGACGACCTTTGTCACCCAGCTCGGTGAAATGGGGAGCCGGCTCAGCTATGTAAATTGGCTGCTGATCATTGCCGGGCTTTACATCTCCATTGTCCGCCGCAACAGGTTCTCCCTATTCTGCGCCATCGTCTCGATGCTCACATTTTTGATTTTCACCCGGACGCAGGATCCGGACCGCCATCATTCACTGCCGATGTTTCTTTGGCTTTTTCCCGCATACGCCCAGGCCATCGTCGCGATCGTTTCCGTACCCGCCTTGAAATCGCGATGGTGGACCGCCGGCATGGCGGTCGTCGCTGGACTCGCTTTCTTGGGCACATTTTTCCCGACGGGTCGTCAACTCCTGTCTCCGGTCGATTTCGTTTTTGCGCGAGAGGCCACGCTCCCGCTCCATCTCGACAATCTCCCCGAATACAGGCGCATGATCGATGATCTGACCAGCAGATTGGGACCAGAGGATCGCTTTTCGGTTTTTGCCTCGGGAGCTGTGATGAGCGATGCGCTGTTGTTCGGGATGGATCGGGACCTCGTTCCTCATGTCGGCTGGATTTGCCAGGTGGACAGTCGTGATGGGTTTCGGCCGGACGCATTGCAATCCAGATTTGTGATTGTGACCGACCCGCCGGTTACTCATCTGCAACCAGGCGCGCAGATTTGCGTCACGCTTCCGAACCAATATATTCTTGACGGGCAAGGCATCGGTGCCGCCTACAAGCGCGTTGCGCGGTACCAATTGTCCGGCGCCGTTACCGGCTATCTGTATGAGCAGATTCGCCCCGTCACGCAGCAGGAACTCAACGCGCTGTACGGCGAATTCCGGAAGGAATATCCGGACTGGACAACGCCTGTCTGGTGAACCGCGATCTGGCGATGATCGCCCGATATCGCGCAACCTGGGAAGCGCGTTTCCTGACGCGGTCGACTGTCCGTGGTATCCCGAAGCGTCACCGGCTCCAAGGGCACCGGATTCAGGGGCACCGGATTCAGGGGCACCGGATTCAGGGGCACCGGATTCAGGGGATTGACGCCGGCACCCTCGCACCGGCAGCAACGGCTACGTTCAATCTGGCCTCTTGTTGTTGTCGGCGGCAGCATCCGTGCCGGCATCCGCCATTTGACCAGTATGGGCGCTCTGCGCCTCGTCGCCCCCAACTACCCCCGGGGCACGATGGCGATCAACATCATCGGCTCCTTCGCGATGGGGCTGTTGTGGGAGCGGGGGGCCACGCTGCCCGCGTTCGGTTACGCACTGGCCAGTGTCATTGTCGCCATTGTCGCCCTGTTTTTGGGTCTTTGGTTTGTAAGAAGCCTGCCATAAAGCACGCCTTGGCGTGCTTTATGGTTTTGGGCGGCATGCATTAGTGCTATTGCCGCGCCAAGCGCGGGCCAAGAGCCCTGCTCGGGAAACGGACAAGCGAAAAAACATGGCAGGCGTTGAACAGATCACGGTGGAGGCCGGCGAGGCGGGCATGCGGCTCGATCGCTGGTTCAAAACGCATTTCCCGGGTCTTGGCTTCGGCCATCTGCAGAAACTGCTGCGCTCCGGCCAGATCCGCGTCGATGGCGGCCGGGTCAAGGCCGACACCCGTGTCGAGCCGGGCCAGATGGTGCGTGTACCGCCGCTCGAGGTGGACAAGAAGGGCGAGAGCGCGCTGACGGGTCACTCGATCCGCAACCAGGGCGACGCCGATGTACTCGCCAAGATGCTGATCCATGAGGACCCTAAGGTCTTCGTCTTCAACAAGCCGGCGGGCCTCGCCGTTCAGGGCGGCTCCGGCGTCACGCGCAATGTCGACGACATGCTGGAAGCCTGGCGCAACCAGAAGGGCGAGAAGCCGCGGCTGGTGCATCGGCTCGACCGCGATACGTCGGGCGTGCTGGTCGTCGCCCGCACCAGGCTGGCCGCCATGAAGCTCTCCGAGGCGTTCCGGGCGCGGGAAACCAAGAAGACCTACTGGGCGCTGGTCAAGGGCGTGCCGCCCAAGCGAGAGGACAAGATCTCGACCTGGCTGATCAAGGAGGCTACGCCGGACGGCGACCGTGTGCGCGTCGCCGCCCATGGTGAAAAGGGCGCCGACCATGCCGTGTCCTACTACCGCATCATCGAGCAGGCGGCGCAGACCATGACCTGGTTGGAGATGGAGCCTTACACGGGACGCACCCACCAGCTCCGCGTCCATGCCGCCTATATCGGCTGCCCGATCATCGGCGATCCGAAATACTTCGAAGCCGACACCAACTGGGATTTTCCCGGCGGCATTCAAAACCGCCTGCACCTGCACGCGCGCCGCATCATTATTCCGCACCCGGACAAGGGCGTCATCGACGTCACCGCGCCGATGCCGCCGCATATGCGCCAGAGCTGGAACCTGATCGGCTTCGACGACGCCAGCGCTGAGGATTGACCGTGAGCGACGCCACCGACGCGCTCGATCGGCGCGACACGGTCGACATGGCGGCGGCCGCCATCATGGTCGGCCTGACCTTTTCCTGGGGCCTGAACTACGTCGCCGCCAAGATCTCCTATGCCGGCTACGACCCCGTCTTCCTGTCGATCGCACGTTCGGTCATCGGTGGTTTCTGCGTCTTTCTCTGGTGCCGCTGGCGCGGCATTGCGCTGTTCACCAGGGATGGGACATTGCTGGCCGGCATCGCGGTCGGCGTGCTTTTCGGCATCGAGTTCCTTTGCCTCTATGTCGGCCTGGAGCACACGACCGTGGCCCGCAACACGCTGCTGGTCAACTCGATGCCGTTCTGGATGCTGATCGGCGGCCATTTCCTGCTCGGCGAACAGATCACCACGCGCAAGTTCCTTGGCCTGCTGTTGGCCTTTGCCGGTCTTGCCACCGTTTTTTCCGACAAGCTCGGCGGTGGCGGAGACATGCTGTTCGGCGATCTCCTAAGCCTTGTTTCCGGGTTTTTCTGGGCATTGACCAATATCCTCATCAAACGATCGAAACTGGTCGAGGCAAGCGCGGAGAAGCTGCTGCTCTATCAACTCGCCGGCGCCGCAATCGTTGGCGTGTTGGTGATGCCTCTCGCCGGCCCGCCGGTTCGCGATCCAGCCTTGGTGCCGACATTGGCACTGCTTTTCCAGGCGATCTATATCGTCGCCTTTACCTACGTGCTGTGGTTCTGGCTGCTGCGCCGCTATCCCGCCGCGGGCCTGTCTAGCTTCACCTTCCTGTCGCCGGTCTTCGGTGTTTTATGCGGTGCGATCATCTTGAACGAGCCGCTGACCATCCGCATCTTTCTGGCACTTGGCTTGATTGCGGCGGGGCTGATCATCGTCAACCGGCCGGCACGCAAGCTGACACCGGTGTGAGAAAGTTTCTTCATGCGTGACATCCTCAACGACCTCGAAGCGGGCAAGTATCTTTCCGATCCGGATCCGGTGCGTCGCGCCCAGATCCAGATGAAGACACCGCTGCCCAAACGCTTCTACAAGGAGGTCTCGTTCGCGCCGGTGGAAGCCGGCTTTGCCGTGCAACTCGACAGCAGGCCGGTGCGCACGCCGGGCAAGGCTCTGCTGGCGCTGCCGACCGAGGCGGCCGCGGCGCTGGTTGCCGCCGAGTTCGCCGAACAGGGCGAGACGATCAATCCGGTGACGATGCCGGTGATGCGGCTGGTCAATACCGCCATCGATGGCGTGGCCAGCGATCTGCAGGCGGTGCTGGAAGACATTCTGCGGTTTGCCTCGTCGGATCTGCTCTGTTACCGCGCCGACGCCCCGCAAGGGCTGGTCGAGCGCCAGAACGAGCAGTGGGATCCCGTCATCGACTGGGCACGCACCGCATTTGGGGTTCGCTTCAACCTTGCCGAAGGCATCATCCATGTCGAGCAGCCGCGCGAAACCATTGCCGTGCTGGGCAGCCATATGGCTCAGCGCACCGAGCCGCTGCGCCTAGCCGCCATTCATGTCATGACTTCGCTGACCGGGTCGGCATTGCTGGCGTTGGCTGTCGATTTCGGCGAGCTCGACGGCGAGCAGGCCTGGGCCGCCGGCCATGTCGACGAGGACTGGCAGATCGCGCAGTGGGGACAGGACGCCGAAGCAGTCGCGCGTCGTGCCGCCCGCAAACGAGACATGATGGCCGCCGTCAAATTGCTCGAAGCGCTGCGGGCCTGAGCGCTTCGCGCCGCCTTCGCACTGCACCTAATACCAAAGTCATAATCCCATCGTCGCGGTGCCTTTCCCCGGCGCTTTCTGCCATTTCTCTTGTGCTGGCTGCGTTTTTTGAGTCCGCGTTCGGAGGAGAACGCGGACGGTGGCGCACAGCATCGAGGACTGGGTCTCACGGGAGGATAACTCAATGGCAATGGCATCGACCGCCCGCGGAACGAGCCGCGGCATGACGCGGGAGGAGAAGAAGGTCATCTTCGCTTCCTCGCTCGGCACCGTTTTCGAATGGTACGATTTCTATCTCTACGGCTCGCTGGCGGCTTTCATCGGCTCGACCTTTTTCAGTCCGACGATTCCCGAGGCAACGCGCAACATCTTCGCGCTGCTGGCCTTTGCCGCCGGCTTCCTGGTGCGCCCGTTCGGCGCGTTGCTGTTCGGTCGCATCGGCGACCTCGTCGGTCGCAAATATACGTTCCTGGTCACCATGACGATCATGGGTCTGTCGACCTTCCTGGTCGGTCTGCTGCCCGGCTATGCAACCTTGGGCATCGCGGCTCCTGTGATCCTGATCGTCCTGCGCATGCTGCAGGGCTTGGCGCTGGGCGGCGAATATGGTGGTGCGGCGACCTATGTCGCCGAGCACGCGCCCGATGACCGCCGCGGCTTCTACACCTCATGGATCCAGACGACAGCGACACTCGGCCTGTTCCTGTCGCTGATCGTGATCCTGATCGTGCAGGGATCGTTGAGCAAGGAGACGTACGCCGCCTGGGGCTGGCGCATTCCTTTCATCGTCTCTTTCCTGCTGCTCGCCGTTTCGATCTGGATCCGGTTGTCTCTCTCGGAGTCCCCGACCTTCCAGAAGATGAAGGACGAAGGCAGGGGCTCCAAGGCGCCGCTCTCGGAGGCCTTTGGCCAGTGGAAGAACGCCAAGATCGCGCTCCTGGCGCTGCTCGGCCTCACCGCCGGTCAGGCCGTCGTCTGGTACAATGGCCAGTTCTACGCGCTGTTCTTCCTGCAGAACGTGCTGAAGGTCGATGCCCAGTCGGTCAACATCATGATCGCCATCGCGCTGGCGCTCGGCTCGATCTTCTTCGTCGTGTTCGGCTGGCTCTCCGACAAGATCGGTCGCAAGCCGATCATCATGGCTGGCCTTGCGCTCGCCGTCGTCTGCACCTTCCCACTGTTCAAGGCGTTGACCTGGGCCGCCAATCCGGCGCTCGCCAAGGCACAACAGAGCACTCGGGCAACGGTGACGGCGGCCCCCGGCGACTGCAGGTTCCAGTTCAATCCGGTCGGAACCGCGAAATTCACGACGTCCTGCGACATCGCGACTTCGTTTCTGACCAAGAACTCGGTTCCGTACGACGTGGTGTCGACGGCTACGCCCGGGACGGCTGCGTCAGTCAAGATTGGTACAGAGACGGTGGCGTCCTACGACGCGGTCGCCGCCGGCGATCAGGCCAAGTCCAAGGACGCGGCCTTCGTCAAGGCCGTCAACATGTCCCTGCAGGACAACGGTTATCCGCTGAAGCGTGCGGCGACCAAGGTTGCGGACCAGAAACTCGATGCGTTTGTTGCCGCGAACCCGGAACTGAAGCTGGACGCTGCCGCAATCCGAGCCGGTGAGAAGGCGACCGTGCCGATTGATCAGGCGGTCAAGGACAAGCTCTTGACCATCGACGAGGCAGCGGGTGCACCCGAGGTCACCGTCTACAACATACCGGGCGGCGGTGCCTTTGCCATGTTCGCCGATCCGGCAGCGGTGAACTGGCCGATGACAATCGGCATCCTGTTCATCCTGGTGCTGTTCGTGACCATGGTCTACGGGCCGATCGCGGCGATCCTTGTCGAGATGTTCCCGACCCGCATTCGCTACACCGGCATGTCGTTGCCCTATCACATCGGCAATGGCTGGTTCGGCGGCCTGCTGCCGGCGACGGTGTTCGCGCTCAGCGCCTACAAGGGCGACATCTACTACGGCCTTTGGTATCCGGTGGTGATCGCGGCGTTCACGCTGGTCATCGGCATGATCTTCGTCAAGGACACGCTCGGAACAGACCTGCACACCAAGCAGTAGAGCCGGTCGGCCGATACGAACGAAAAGCCCGGCGCGAGCGATCGCGCCGGGCTTCTTCATATGAGATCGACGTGGAAGGGCTTCAGCTCTTCCGTTGCGGGTTTTCTGCCTCGACGGCGGCCTCGTGATACCAGCCATCAAAATCGGTATGCTCGCCGCGAAGCGCGGCAAGCTCTGCCGCGAATTTGGCCTTGGCGCCTAAAGTTAAGGCAGACTTGCGCGCTGCCAGTGGGAACATCAGGATTTTCGCCGACGGACGCGACTGCGTGACTTGCATTGCCGGTCTCCCTACTTTTTCAGAAGCTAGCCGATTCAATTCTCATCAAAATAGGTTCTGCGAGTCATTTAGGCAATATGCCTACGAAAAGATCATTATTTGCCTAGCATTTAAGCAATATTGCAGTTTGGACGATCTTGACGCATTGCTGAGACGGCTCAGCAAAATCAAAGCCTTGGCATGACCATTTTGCCGCACCCCGCGAAAGCCGAGTGGCACACGAATTGCTTTTTAATCATCGGCAGGCCGGCCTGTTTCGGCCATGCATCGACATCGCCTGCTTGCGGTGTCCAAGCAACGAGAGGCTCTAGAATGACCAAATACAAGCTCGAGTATATCTGGCTCGATGGATACACCCCGGTCCCCAATCTTCGCGGCAAGACGCAGATCAAGGAATTCGCCGAGTTCCCGACGCTCGAGCAGCTGCCGCTGTGGGGCTTCGACGGGTCCTCGACGCAGCAGGCCGAGGGGCACAGCTCCGATTGCGTGCTGAAGCCGGTCGCCGTCTATCCGGATCCGGCCCGCACCAACGGCGTGCTCGTCATGTGCGAAGTCATGATGCCCGATGGCGTTACGCCGCACGCATCCAACAAGCGCGCCACCATCCTCGACGACGAAGGCGCCTGGTTCGGCTTCGAGCAGGAGTATTTCTTCTACAAGGATGGCCGTCCGCTCGGCTTCCCCGAGAGCGGCTATCCCGCACCGCAGGGTCCGTACTATACCGGCGTCGGCTATTCGAATGTCGGCTCCGTTGCGCGTCAGATCGTCGAGGAGCATCTCGATCTCTGCCTTGCGGCCGGCATCAACCACGAAGGCATCAACGCCGAAGTGGCCAAGGGCCAGTGGGAATTCCAGATTTTCGGCAAGGGTTCCAAGAAGGCCGCCGACCAGATGTGGATGGCCCGCTATCTGATGCAGCGCCTGACCGAAAAGTACGGCATCGACATCGAATACCACTGCAAGCCGCTCGGCGACACCGACTGGAACGGCTCGGGCATGCATGCCAATTTCTCGACGTCCTATATGCGTGAAGTCGGCGGCAAGGCCTATTTCGAAGCGCTGATGGCGGCCTTCGACAAGAACCTGATGGACCACATCGCCGTCTACGGCCCGGACAACGACAAGCGTTTGACCGGCAAGCACGAGACCGCGCCGTGGAACAGGTTCAGCTATGGCATCGCCGATCGCGGCGCCTCGATCCGCGTCCCGCATTCGTTCGTCAAGAACGACTACAAGGGCTATTTGGAAGACCGCCGCCCGAACTCGCAGGGCGATCCCTACCAGATCGCCTCGCAGATCCTGAAGACGATCGCTTCGGTGCCGGCGAGCGCAGAGGTTTCGGCCGCCGCCTGATCCTCTTTGTGGCGCGGGCAACTCCGCGCCACACACGGATGCTCATTGTGGAAAAGGCCCGGACGGAAACGCCCGGGCCTTTTGCCGGATTGGCCCGGAGCGTCGAATTCCCCCAAAAAAAGTCAGGTTGAAAAGGGACGAGCAACTTTGGCGAAACCAGGGGCTTTGGTCGGCGCCTCTTGCCGCCACTCGTCTCGTGCGTTTCCGAGTTTCGTTGAAAAAGCCCGGAAAACAGCCTGTTTCAGCTCGTCCGTACACCAACGATCCTTATATAAGCCACTGTTCATACATCGAAATCAGCGATTTATGCCTCCATCTGGTGGCGTTGACAGGCCACGCCGCCGCATGCGTATTCGTGGCCTCGGGGTTACGCCAAAGCGATGCTGTTCGAACGGGGCGGGGGTTTCGTGAACGACGGCATTGGCGGGGGCGCCGGACGAGCGGGCATTGCAGCCTGAGGCAGTGTGCCGCTCGCTCCTGGCGTTTGATTGCGCCCGAAAGGCCATCCGCCAACTTGCTTGAACGGGGCGCTGGGTGGGTCTTGCCACCTTGACCTGGGGTCTTCTGCCTGCGGCCACAAAGCCTGGCTGCTCCAGCTGTGATGCGTCCCCAAAAAAAGCAAGTTGACCATCGTTGCGGGCTGGCCGCACGCCATCCATTGATGGGGCCCGTTGGATCAGCAAAAAAGCCCTTGAAGGGGGAAATCCTTCAAGGGCTTTGAAACACCTTCCGAACGGAACCTTACACCGAATAGTACATGTCGTATTCGACTGGGTGCGGGGTCATTTCGAAGCGCATCACTTCGGCCATCTTGAGCTCGATATAGCTGTCGATCTGATCGTCGTCGAAGACGCCGCCGGCCTTCAGGAAGCCTCGGTCCTTGTCGAGGCTCTGCAGCGCTTCGCGCAGCGAACCACAGACGGTCGGGATCTTCTTCAGCTCCTTCGGCGGCAGGTCGTAGAGATCCTTGTCCATCGGCTGTCCCGGATGGATCTTGTTCTTGATGCCGTCGAGGCCGGCCATCAGCATGGCGGCGAAAGCGAGATAGGGGTTCGCGCCCGGATCCGGGAAGCGGACCTCGACGCGCTTGGCCTTCGGTGAACTGCCGAACGGGATGCGGCAGGACGCCGAACGGTTGCGCGCCGAATAGGCGAGCAGCACCGGCGCCTCGTAGCCCGGCACCAGACGCTTGTAGGAGTTGGTCAGCGGGTTGGTGAAGGCATTGATCGCCTTGGCATGTTTGATGATGCCGCCGATGTAAAACAAGCAGCTCTCCGACAGACCGGCATATTCGTTGCCGGCGAAGGTCGGCTTGCCGCCCTTCCAGATCGACTGGTGGACGTGCATGCCCGAGCCATTGTCGCCGAAGATCGGCTTCGGCATGAAGGTCGCCGTCTTGCCATAGGCGTTGGCGACCTGGTGCACGACGTACTTGTAGATCAGCATCTTGTCGGCGTTGCGGACCAGCGTGTCGAACTTGATGCCGAGCTCGTGCTGGGCGGCGGCCACCTCGTGGTGATGCTTTTCGACGCGGACCCCCATTTCGGCCAGCACCGTCAGCATTTCGGAGCGCATGTCCTGTGCCGAATCGATCGGCGGCACCGGGAAATAGCCGCCCTTGATGCGCGGGCGGTGGCCGAGATTGCCGGTCTCGTAATCGGTGTCGTCATTCGACGGCAGTTCGGTCGAGTCGAGCCTGAAGCCGGTGTTGTAGGGATCGGCCTTGTACTTGACGTCATCGAACACGAAGAATTCGGCTTCCGGACCGACATAGATGGTGTCGCCGATGCCTTCCGACTTCATGTAAGCCTCGGCCTTCTTGGCCGTGCCGCGCGGATCGCGGTTGTAGGATTCGCCCGAGACCGGATCCAGGATGTCGCACAGGATGACCATGGTCGACTGCGCGAAGAACGGATCCATGTGGACCGTGTCCGGATCGGGCATCAGCACCATGTCGGACTCGTTGATGGCCTTCCAGCCGGCGATCGAGGAGCCGTCGAACATGACGCCGTCGGCGAACATGTCTTCCTCGACCTCGACGACATCCATGGTCACGTGCTGCAGCTTGCCCTTCGGGTCGGTGAAGCGCAGGTCGACGAATTTCACGTCGTTGTCCTTGATCTGCTTCATGATGTCTTTGGCTGTCGTCATGTCATGTATCCCTGTGTGCTGACGTTTTTTGATGGATGACGTTTCTTAGAGGATGGCCGGGTCGGATCAAACCGCGTCCATTCCGGTTTCGCCGGTGCGGATGCGCACGACTTCCTCGATGTTGGAGACGAAGATCTTGCCGTCGCCGATGCGGCCGGTCTGGGCCGCCTTGCGGATGGCCTCGATCGCGCCTTCCACGGCATCGTCGCCGAGCACGACCTCGATCTTCACCTTGGGCAGGAAGTCGACGACATATTCGGCGCCGCGGTAGAGTTCGGTGTGACCCTTCTGGCGCCCGAAACCCTTGGCCTCGGTCACGGTGATGCCTTGCAGTCCGGCCTCCTGAAGCGCTTCCTTCACTTCGTCCAGCTTGAATGGCTTGATGATCGCTTCGATCTTTTTCATGTAAAAAGTGGCCTCCACTGCCAAAAAAACGGGTTGTGAGCCCCCGCTTGCGCCTCAATCAAGCACGAACTGTGCCAGTCGGAGGGAACAGAAGCGGTGTGATACGATTTCAAATCCATGTCACCCCCAGATGCAAATTCGCGTCGTTCGCTGCATTGGAAGCGGCATGAATGGCCGTAGCCTATCCGGCGCCACCGTGCATGTCTGCCCAATGTCTGGGCAAATTGCTCATCTGGCGGGCAGCTTGGTGCCTTCGATCCTCGCGCTGATCGACGTGGTCATGACAGTGCCAGCTCCTCCCTGTTTGCGTCGGATCGAAAACTGGACAATGCTTGATCGAATGCGGATCGGCAATCCATGAGCCACGAACTTCTTACTTCCGCCGAGATGGGCGAAGCGGATCGGCTGACAATTGCAGCGGGTCCAACCGACGGCATTGGATTGATGCGCCGTGCAGGGCAAGCCGTCGCGGCCGAAGTGCTCAGGCGCTATCCTGCGGCGGCGCACGTCCACGTGTTGTGCGGCCCGGGCAACAATGGTGGCGACGGCTACGTCGTCGCTCGCATCCTGGCTGGCAGCGCCACCACGGTCTGGGCGTCTGGCCCGCCGAGGCCGGATAGCGACGCGGCACTCGCCGCCGCGGAATGCCCAATCAAGCCCCGGCCGCTATCGGATTTTGATGCAGGTCTCGGCTCGATCGTGGTCGATGCGCTTTACGGGGCTGGGCTGTCCAAGCCGCTGTCGGGCGAGGCCGCCAGGGCGGTCGATCTGGTCACCGACCTGCATCTGCCGGTTGTCGCGGTCGACCTGCCTTCCGGCATCTCCGGCGACAGCGGCAAGGTGCTCGGCACATCGTTTTCAGCCGACCTCACCGTGACCTTTGCGCGCAAGAAGCCCGGCCATCTGCTCCTGCCGGGCCGGGAACGATGCGGAGAGATCGTGCTCGCCGATATCGGCATCGGCGCGCAGATCATTGCAAGGCTCCAGCCCCGGACATTCGAGAACGGACCGGCACTTTGGTTGCGCGATTTGCCGGTGCCGGCCGTCGACGCGCACAAATACAAGCGCGGCCATGTCGGTGTCTTTTCCGGTGGCCCCGATGCCACGGGCGCGGCGCGGCTCTCGGCGCTCGCCGCTGCCCGAAGCGGGGCAGGGGCGGTGACGGTTCTGTCGCCGGGCAACGCCATGCAGGTCAATGCCGCGCACCTGACTTCGATCATGTTGCGCAGGGCCGACGACGCTGCCGACATTGAGACATTTGTCGGCGAGCGCCGGCCATCGGCCTTTGTTCTCGGGCCCGGCTTTGGCATCGGTGAAAAAACCCGGGCGTTCGCGCTTGCGCTACTCGCGTCGGGCCAGTCGGCGGGCGCCTCCACCGGAATTGACGGCCTGGTCTTCGACGCAGACGCGATCACTTCGTTTCGTGAGGCGCCAGATATTTTGTTCGACGCCGCCCGCAGGCCGGACGCGCCCGCGCTGGTGATGACACCGCATGAAGGCGAGTTCGCCAGGCTGTTTCCTGATATCGCCGATGACAATGCCTTGTCGAAGCTGGACAAGGCACGCGAGGCTGCCGCAGCCGCCAATGCCGTCCTCGTCTACAAGGGCGCCGATACGGTGATCGCCGCTCCGGACGGCAGGGCAGCGATCAATTCCAATGGCGCGGTGTGGCTTGCCACCGCAGGGTCGGGCGACGTGTTGTCCGGCATCACGGCCGGACTGCTTGCCCAGGGCGTGCCGGCTTTCGAAGCGGCCTGCGCGGCGGTCTGGATCCATGCCGAGGCCGGGAGTCGGTTCGGGCCGGGACTGATCGCCGAGGATTTGCCGCTGGCACTGGTGCCGGTGCTGCGCGAACTGGTTGCTGCCGAAAGCGGGCGCTGATCAACCGCAACGCCCGCGACACCAGTTCACAGCGGGATGTTGTCGTGCTTCTTCCAGGGGTTCTGCATGTCCTTGTTGCGCAGCATGCGAAGCGCCCGGGCGATACGGCGGCGGGTCGAGTGCGGCATGATCACCTCGTCGACATAGCCGCGTTCGGCAGCTACGAAAGGCGACAGGAAGCGGTCCTCGTAAGCCTTTGTATGGGCGCCAATTTTTTCGGCATCGCCGATGTCCTTGCGGTAGATGATCTCGACCGCGCCCCTGGCGCCCATCACCGCGATCTGCGCCGTCGGCCAGGCATAGTTCATATCGCCGCGCAGATGCTTTGACGCCATGACGTCATAAGCGCCGCCATAGGCTTTGCGGGTGATGACGGTGATCTTCGGCA
This sequence comes from Mesorhizobium sp. B2-1-8, assembly GCF_006442545.2. Classification (NCBI taxonomy): domain Bacteria; kingdom Pseudomonadati; phylum Pseudomonadota; class Alphaproteobacteria; order Hyphomicrobiales; family Phyllobacteriaceae; genus Mesorhizobium; species Mesorhizobium sp. B2-1-8. Next base: position 4,181,086 of record NZ_CP083952.1, on the reverse strand, counting down.
CGGTCGCCTCGGCATAGGCGAAGAGCAGCTTGGCGCCATGCTTGATCAGCCCGCCATACTCCTGCGCGGTGCCCGGCAGAAAGCCGGGAACATCGACGAAGGTAACGATGGGAATAGAAAAACAGTCGCAGAAGCGCACGAAGCGTGCCGCCTTGCGGCTGGCGTCGGAATCGAGCACGCCCGCCAGCACCATTGGCTGGTTGGCGACGAAGCCGACCGTGCGGCCCTCGACCCGGCCGAAACCGGTGACGATGTTCTTCGCGAAACTCTGCTGGATCTCGAAGAAATCACCCTCGTCGGCGACCTTCAGGATCAATTCCTTGATGTCGTAGGGCTTGTTGGCATTGTCGGGGATCAGCCGGTCGAGCGACATGTCGTGGTCGGTGACCGACTGGTAGCATTCGATCTCGGGGACCTCGGCCGTGTTGGAAGCTGGCAGCAGGTCAACCAGACGGCGCATCTGCAAGAGTGCTTCGACGTCATTGTCATAGGCGCCGTCGGCGATCGAGGATTTCGTCGTGTGGACTGAAGCACCGCCGAGGCTCTCGGCGGTCACCGTCTCGTTGGTCACGGTCTTCACCACGTCCGGCCCGGTGACGAACATGTAGGAAGTGTCGCGCACCATGAAGATGAAATCGGTCATGGCGGGCGAATAGACGTCACCGCCGGCACAGGGGCCCATGATGACGGAGATTTGCGGAATGACACCCGAAGCGAGCACGTTGCGCTGGAAGATTTCGGCATAGCCGCCAAGGGCTGCTACGCCCTCCTGGATGCGCGCGCCGCCGGCATCGTAGAGACCGATGATCGGCGCCCGGTTGCGCAGCGCCATCTCCTGCACCTTGATGACCTTTTCGGCATGGGCTTCCGACAGCGAGCCGCCGAACACGGTGAAATCCTTGGCGAAGAGATAGACGGGACGGCCGTTGACCGTGCCCCAGCCGGTGACGACGCCATCGCCGGCGATCTTGGTCTTCTCCATGCCGAAATCGGTCGAGCGATGCTCGACATACATGTCGAACTCCTCGAACGAACCTTCGTCGAGAAAGACCTCGATGCGTTCGCGCGCGGTGAGCTTGCCTTTCTTGTGCTGGGCGTCGATGCGCGCCTGGCCGCCACCCATGCGGGCGATGTCGCGCCGCCGCTCGAGTTCCTTCAGCACGTCCTTCATCGCTCGGTCCCCAGAAAACGGAAGCTGCGTTTGTGGTAATGATGCCCGTCGGGGAGCGCAAGCGTCGGCTTTTGGTCCGCTTTTGCTGCGCTGCAACATCGAGCCCTTGCATTTCGGGGCGAACTCAGCCATATGCAGCGACATAGGCGCTTGGGCCGGACTCACCGGCCTTCTCGACGAATGAGACTGGTTGCGTCTGTTTTCCCTCTTTCCGGTATATCGGCCCCTCTTTCCGGTACATCACAAAGCGGCGAAAAAGCCCCGTGGCATGACGCCTGCGGGCACGACAGCGCAGCCGCGCGGACAGTCCTGTCCGCCGCCTTGTCGTTCCATGACAGTTTATCCGACGGCAGGTTGCGCCCTGCCGCCATTGATGTTTGCGGCCAGAGGCCGCGTGAAAGAAGATTATTTTGACCAACGAAAACACTTTGCCCGGCAACGAAACCGCGGAACTCTCCGGTTTCGCGGCGCTGGGAATTACCGGTGCGCTGCTCAAGGCCACCCACAATGCCGGTTTCACCGAACCGAAGCCGATCCAGATGCAGGCGATCCCGCCGCAGCTGGAAGGCCGTGATATTTTCGGCATAGCGCAGACCGGCTCCGGCAAGACCGCGGCCTTCGCTCTGCCGATCCTGTCGAAGATCATCGCGCTCGGCACCAAGCGGCGCGCCAAGACGACCCGGGCGCTGATCCTGGCGCCGACCCGCGAACTCGCCGTGCAGATCGAGGACACCATCAAGATCCTCGCCAAGGGCGCGCATGTTTCGACGGCGCTCGTGCTGGGCGGCGTCTCACGCTTCAGCCAGGTAAAGAAGGTTGCTCCCGGCGTCGATATCCTCATCGCCACGCCCGGCCGGTTGACCGATCTGGTGCGTGAGGGCGACCTCATCCTCTCCGACACCAAATGGCTGGTGCTCGACGAGGGCGATCGCATGCTCGACATGGGCTTCATCAACGACGTCAAGCGCATTGCCAAGGCGACCGCACCCGATCGCCAGACGGCGCTGTTCTCGGCCACCATGCCGGACGAGATCGCTGAACTGGCCAAGGGCCTCTTGAAGAACCCTGTCCGTGTCGAAGTCTCGCCGCAAAGCACCGCGGCCGCCGAAATCGTCCAGGGCGTCGTCTTCGCCCGCACCAAGCAGAAGCGCCAGGTGTTGTCGACGATGCTCGCCGACGCGGCGATGAAGTCCGTCATCATTTTTTCGCGCACCAAGCATGGTGCGGACCGGGTGACCAAGGACCTAGAGCGCGACGGCTTCAAGGCCGCCGTCATCCACGGCAACAAGTCGCAAAATGCCCGTCAGAAGGCATTGAATGACTTCCGCGACGGCTCGGTACGCATCCTGGTCGCAACCGACATCGCGGCGCGCGGTATCGACGTGCCCGGCATCAGCCATGTCGTGAATTTCGATCTGCCGGACGAGGCCGAAAGCTACGTCCATCGCATCGGCCGCACCGGCCGCAACGGCATGGATGGCATCGCGATCACGCTTTGCGATCCTTCGGAGAACAGCAAGCTGCGTCAGGTCGAGCGGATCATCCGCACCAAGCTGCCTGTTGTTGCCGACCACCTCGGCAGCCCCGATCCGGCACGCAATCCGGCGGAAAAGAACGAGCGCTTCGAACCCGCCAACGATCGCAGCGACCGTAATGGTCGCCGCGACGGCCGGCGGCCGGGCGGCGAAAAGAAGCAGAACCACAGCTTCGGCAAGAAGCGCTTCGGCGACAAGCCGGCGTTTGCCGGTGAGCGTAAGCCGGAAGGTGCAAAACCCTTCAAGGGCAACAACAAACGCCGCTTCGGCGGCAAGCGTCCGGCGGCGCGGGCTGCTTGATACGTCTCATGGCGGTCGGCCAATCCGGGTGGTTGGCTGGTGACTGACTAAGCGAAGAAAAGGGCTGATGAAGCAATGCTTCATCAGCCCTTTTCGTCTTGAAGTCTACTTCGCCACCGCTGCGATCCAGACGGCAATCCGTTGCGCCAGGAACGCCGTGGTGGATGGCGACAACGCGTCGCCGGCGATGACATGATTGTCGGGATCGCCAGTGCTTTCGATGGGGACCAGCTCATGCGCTCCACCCCAGCGTGAGGCGATTTCGCGGGTCCGGTCGGGCCGCACCACTCTGTCCAAATCCGAGAAGATGAACAAAGCCGGGATGGTCGCCTTCTCCACGGGCGCGCCATAGGCAAGCTCCGTCAGGGCCTGCATCGGCATTGTCGCGGCGATCGGATATCGGCTGGTCCAGAACTTCTCGTGCAGCGCGTTGCGCGGCACGAAGCTGCGTTCCTTACCGGCGACGAGTTCGGCGATCTGCTTGCCCCATGGCATGGTCAGGATCTCGGCGCCGGATGCCTTCACGCCGAAATTGGGCGAAATGAATGCAATGGCCGCTACTCCGTCCGAAGCTCCGGGCTGCGTTGCGGCCCAGGCCGCCAGCGAGCCGCCGGTCGACGTCGAGATGACGACCACCTTATCGCCGATCGCCCGGCCGATGGCGAGCGCCTCCTCATAGTCGTTGATCCAGGCATTGACGCTGCCTTGCGTCATCGCATCGCCGTCCTGCCCGTGACCGGTGAGGCGGGTGTAGAACAGGTTGGCGTCGAGCTGGTCGGCAACGTCGTCGGGCAAGGGCCGGACCTCGCCCTTCGATGCGGAAAAACCGTGGATGTAGACGATCGACAGCGGCGTCTTGGCGTGCACCATCGGGTTCGCCCAGACGATCTCCTTTTCCAGCCCGTCGCGGATACCGGGCACGGCGGCTTCCACCTTTGCCACATAAGCCTGTGGGTCGTCACCGATGACGGAAGGATCGAAACGGATCGTGGTGTCGACGGGTACGCGTGGACCCAATAGGAAGGCCAGTGCAAGGACGGCGATCAGGCCCAGCACAGCAAGCACGATCCGTCGCCCCATCGCAGACTCCACGCAACAATATTCAAACTATGGCCATGAACAGGCAACGGCCGTTCAGGCAGCCATGCCACCAATCCTGTGGGCATCTACTGGTTGGGCGGTTTGCGCTCGTAATGCAGCGGCCGTGCCTTCCAACTGGTCGTCAGGGTGATCACCCATCTGCATAGCGGCCTTGGCAGCATGCCGAGAAATTTCAGCGGCCAGCTCGTCCGGTACGGGAAGGTGACTTCGAAGCGGCCGGACTTGATTCCCTTCACCATGCGGCGCGTCGCGCGGCCGACCGGCATCAGGCCCGGCATCGGCAGCATGTTCTTTTCGGTCAATGGCGTGTCGACGAAACCGGGGTTTATCACCTGGACGCGGATGTTCATCTTGTCGAAATCATATTTCAGCGACTCGGCCAGGATGTTGATCGCCGCCTTGGTGCCGCCATAGGCGGCCGTGGTCGGCCAGCCGAAATAGGCGGTCACCGAGCCGACCAGGACGACATGGCCACGCGCGCGCACCCGCATATACTCGACCACAGGCACCAGCCCATTGATGATACCGAAATAGTTGACCTCGAAGGAGCGGCGGAAGTCGCGGACAACGAGGGACTCTCCGGGTGTCGCGATATAATTTCCAGCATTGAATATGGCGAGCACAATCGGCCCGAGGTCCTTCTCGATCGCGGCGACCGTTCTTGCCATGCGCAGCTCGTCGGTGACGTCGCAGGGAAAGGACACGACCTTGCCCGGCATCTGCGCGGTCTCGACGATGAGCGTGTCGATCGGATCGTTGTCCAGTGCTGTCACCGCCACGGCATAGCCTTGTGACGCCAGATCCCTGGCCAGCGAGCGGCCGATACCGCTGCTGCCGCCCGTGACCCAGGCGACGCCGTGTTTCGGATCGGCCCGATAGAGTGTCATGCTGCGCCCTGCCGAGTTGTTCGTGCCTTGCTCTAGCGGCGAAGAAATCGAATGAAAAGAGTGCTTCTCGACGCCGGGTGCAAATGAACTGTCCTGTGTCCATCCGGTCCCCAGCGACATCCATACACCGCAGCGCCGGAAATGCGACTGGACCAGACGAATTCTTGCCTTGAAACCGCAGCGTTGGGTTTCTAGGGTTTCGGCGCACGTACACAAGGAATCCTGAATGCCCCGTTCTGTGATCGACGCGATCGGCAACACGCCTCTGATCCGCCTCAATAAAGCTTCCGAAGAGACCGGCTGCGAGATCCTGGGCAAGGCCGAGTTCATGAATCCGGGACAGTCGGTCAAGGATCGCGCCGGCCTTTTCATCATCCGCGACGCCGAACAACGCGGCCTGTTGAAGCCGGGCGGTGTCATCATCGAGGGGACGGCCGGCAACACTGGTATTGGGTTGACGCTCGTCGCCAAGGCGCTCGGCTATCGCACCGTCATCGTCATCCCGGATACGCAGAGCCAGGAAAAGAAGGACACGATCAGGCTGCTCGGTGCCGAACTGATCGAAGTCCCCGCCGTGCCTTACAAGAACCCCAACAACTACGTGAAGCTGTCGGGGCGGCTGGCCGAGCAGATGGCGAGGAGCGAGCCGAACGGCGCCATCTGGGCCAACCAGTTCGACAATGTCGCCAACCGAGATGGCCATATCCGCACCACGGCCGAGGAAATCTGGGCCCAGACCGGCGGCAAGGTCGACGGTTTTGTCTCGGCGGTGGGGTCGGGCGGTACGCTGGCCGGTGTCGGGCTCGGACTGAGGGCCAAGAGCAAGAACGTCAAGATTGCGCTCGCCGACCCTCTCGGCGCCGCCCTCTACAGTTTCTACACCAGCGGCGAACTAAAGTCTGAAGGCAGTTCGATCACCGAAGGCATCGGGCAGGGGCGCATCACCGCTAATCTCGAAGGCTTCACGCCTGACTTCTCCTACCAGATCAAGGATGAGGACGCGCTGCCGATCGTTTTCGACCTGATCCAGGAGGAAGGCCTGTGCGTCGGCGGCTCGACCGGCATCAACATTGCCGGCGCGATGCGGCTGGCCAGGGAATTGGGCCCGGGCCACACCATCGTGACGATCCTCTGTGACTACGGCACGCGCTACCAGTCGAAGCTGTTCAACCCCGAATTCCTGCGTGACAAGAAGCTGCCGGTGCCGGGCTGGATGGAACTGCAGAGCAAGATTTCGGTGCCGTTCGAAAAGGTCGCATGATGGCGCACAAGACAGAAGCGCTGTTTCGCGACGACGCCTATCTCAGGACGGCTGACGCCACGGTCGTCGCCATCAATGAGCGCGGCGGCATCATCCTCGACCGGACCATCTTTTATGCCACCTCGGGCGGTCAACCGGGCGATTCCGGTTATCTCGAACGCGCCGATGGTAGCCGCATCGCGATCGCCGCCACGATCACCGGCGAGACCAAGGACGAGATCATCCATGTCCCGGCACCGGAGCAGGCCACGCCGCAGATCGGCGAGCGGGTGAACCTGGCGATCGACTGGGAGCGTCGGCATCTTCTGATGCGCATGCACGCTGCCTGCCACCTGCTCACCGTCGTCTGTCCGTTCCCGATCACCGGTGCGGCGGTTTCCGAGGACGACAGCCGTGTCGATTTCGACATTCCCGACGCCAGCTTCAGCAAGGAGGAGGTGACGGCGAGCCTGATGGATCTGGTGCGGGCTGATCATCCGATTTTCACCAGGTTGATCAGCGACGAGGAATTGGCCGCGAATCCCGGCCTGGTGAAATCCAAGAATGTCCGACCGCCCGTTGGCACGGGGAAGATCCGCCTGGTCTGCATCGGCGAAAGCGCCTCGGTGGACAGCCAACCCTGCGGCGGCACCCATGTGAAGAGCACCGGCGAAATCGGCGAAATCCACATCGGCAAGATCGAGAAGAAAGGTCGGGAGAACAGGCGCTTCCGCATCCGCTTTGGTCCGATGCCGGCGGCCTGATACGACAAACTTTGCCTGAACCGGAATAGAGAGAAACAAAATGGCCGAAGACAGTCCTTTCACCGTCGATGCGGACTGGCTGCAGGAGCGCCTGGGTCAGCCGGGCCTGACGATCATAGACGCCTCCTGGTATCTGCCGGCACAAAAACGTGACGCGCGCGCCGAGTATGATGCAGCCCATATTCCAGGCGCCCGTTTCCTGGACCAGGATGCCGTTTCGGATCCAGACGCCGCCTTGCCGCATACGCTCGCGTCGCCGCGGCATTTTGCCCAGTATGTCGGCGCGATGGGCGTTTCGGCCGATGACACCATCGTCGTCTATGATGGCCCGGGTTTCTTCTCCGCACCCCGGGCATGGTGGATGTTCCGCATCATGGGCGTTTTCCAGACCTATATTCTGGACGGCGGCTTCGACGGCTGGAAGGCGTCCGGCCGGCCGGTAACGGCCGAGCCGACCAAGATCGCGCCAAGCGTCTTTCATGCCGATTTCGACGCCGGTCGCGTCATCGGTCTGGCCGACATGCGCCGGGTCGTCGATAGGAAGGCAAGCCAGATTGCCGACGCCCGCGGGCCGGGCCGCTTTACCGGCGCCGAACCCGAGCCCCGTGCCGGCATTCGCTCCGGTCACATGCCAGGCGCACGCAATATCCCCTATTCGGCGCTTTCCGAAAACGGCACGCTGCTGCCGAAGGACCGTTTGCGCAAGGTGATGGAGGACGCCGGTATCGACCTGTCCAAACCCGTCGTTACATCCTGCGGTTCCGGCGTCACCGCCGCGGTGGTCACGCTGGCGCTGGAGACGCTTGGCCATACCGACAACAGGCTTTATGACGGCTCATGGACCGAGTGGGGCGGGCTGTCCGATACGCCGGTCGTGACCGGCCCAGCCGGCAAGGAATGAATTGATGGAAGATGGCGTGTTGCAGGATATTGAAGTCACGGTGACTTTTCTCGAAATGCATGCTCCACCCGCCGCCTCGCCACCAGTGCCCTACAACCGCCAGGTCGCATTGCTGAAGACCAGGGACATACCCTTGCATTTCTACCGCTACCTGATGGACCGGGTGGGGCGCAAATGGCACTGGGTGAATGTTCTGAGGCTGAATGACGATGAGCTGTCGGCCGGAATCCACCGCGAGGATCGCGACATCAGGGTGCTCTACCTCGACGGTTCGCCGGCAGGCTTCTTCGACCTCAAGCCGCATCTGCCGGAGGAAGTCGAACTCGCTTATTTTGGCATGATGGAACACGCCACCGGGCAAGGCATCGGCCGCTGGTTCCTTGGCTCGGCGATCGCGGCAGCATGGTCGTATGGGCCGAAAAGGGTGACGGTGCAGACCTGCACGCTCGACCACCCCGCAGCCCTGCCGCTCTACCAGAAGCTCGGTTTCAAGCCGGTCGCACAGAAGAAGGAAGTCGTGCATCCCTTGCCTTTTGCCGAGCGCTCGGCCAGCGTGATGCGGCCGTAACTCCAGCTGGAATCTGACCGCCGCTTCGACGATTTCGTCAAGGAGTTGTCGAATTGATTAGCCGGCTTAAGTTTGACGATGCTGGTGATCCCTATCGAAGGTCGACGGGGACCGATCCCCAAGTCGGATCGGCTCCCGGATGGTTGGCGGGAATCGGGTGGGAAGCCCTGTCGCGAGCACGTAATTTCCGGTCGACAGCACCGGAGATATTGCCATGACCATCCAGTTCACAGCTCTGCCGACCGAAAATGTAAGGGCCTTGCAGCGCGGCGGCCCCGATGCCTATGGCCGGCCGCCCGAGCGGAAAATCTCTGACGGTGACGGCATGCCTTGCCGGCATTGCCTCAGGAATATCGCCGCCGGCGATGTCTACCTCATCCTCGCCTACCGTCCGTTTCCGAACCCTCAGCCCTATGCCGAAACGGGGCCGATCTTCCTGCATGCCCAGGAATGCGAGCGTGCCGTCGGGGCTAGGCTACCGCCGGAGATTCTCGACAGCCCGGACTATATCGTGCGCGGCTATGGCAGCGATGATCGTATCGTCTACGGCAGCGGCGGCATCATTCCAACCGACGCTATTGTGACGCGGGCAGAAACCTTGTTCGAGCGTGAAGACATTGCCTATGTGCATGTCCGCTCGGCGCGCAACAATTGTTACCAGTGCCGCATAGAGCGCGCATGAGGTCCAGGGATTGGCGGCAGAAAGCTTCTGTCGCACTGCTGTCGCATGGACGCGCTAGAAAGAGATTGTCGATCGATTGGCCGACCGCGGATGAACCGGCGGCAATCTCGATATCGAGGAAGCGGGGCCTTGGCTCCGCTTTTTTGTTGCCTGCGTTCAGCCCAAGTCATCGCCGCAAAGAAAAGCCCGCCGGCATGCCGACGGGCTTCGACTGTTTGCCTGGAGGGGCTTAGTTGAACTTGTACTTCGCGCCGATGCGAACGGTCTGGAACGAGGCCTTGTCGGTCAGCGTGCCATCCGGCGCACCGAATTCGGACGAGAAATCCTTCTTGCCAAACTGCGAGTAACGGTATTCGAGACCGACGGTCATGTTGCTGGTGACTGCGGTTTCCAGGCCGCCACCGATCGTGAAGCCGCTCTTGCCCCAATCGATGATGTCGCCGATCGGATCTGATGCCTTGAGGTCGAAATGCTGGTAGCTGTAGCCGCCGATTACGTAGGCCAAGGTCGACTCGTTGACCTTGGCGCCGACGCGGGCCAAAGCATCGAAGCCGTAGTCGGAATCGAGTTTGACGGAAGTGCCGAAAATGTCGAGTTTCGATCGAATTCCAGAATAGCGACCGTCGATTTGCACGCCGGCGACCCAAGTGCCGAAATCGTAGTCGTAGCCCGCGCTCAACTCGCCAAACACACCTTCGCTGCCAATGCCGTTGACATCGAGAGTGCCGCCACCAAGGTCGACGCCCAAGTCGTGGACCGCCGTGCCGGCTCCGAGCGCGCCACCCGCATAGAAACCGGTCCAGTTGTAGGCCGGGGCAGCAAATGAAGCGCCGCCACCGTTCTGCGCACCGAAGCGATAGTTCGCGGCGATATGGAAGGTGTGGGAGGACGGTTCCCCGTTCAACGAAGCGCCACCCAGATCGATCAGCGACTTGTCGCCAAAGTTCGCGTACCGGTATTCGGTCTTCAGCGTCCAGTTGCCGCGCAGCACGGTTTCCACGCCGACGCCGAGCACGTAGCCGCTGCGGTTTTCTGTAAAGTTCAACCCATCAGCACCGCCCGATCCATCAAGCTTGAAATGCTGCCAGCTGTAGCCGCCGAGCACGTAGCCGAGCGTGCTGGGGTTGAGCAGATAGCCAGCGCGCAGGCCGACGTCGAAACCGTAAGAATTGGTCAGGTCGATGTCGGCGCCTGGGACGCTGATCGACGGGCCGATATTCCCGAAATTGGCATCGATAAAGCCGCCGAGGAGGAAGCGTTCGTTGACCATATAGTCGTAGCCAGCGGTCAGCTCACCGAATACGCCATTCCCACCGACGCCGTTGAGGTCGAACACTGGAGCGACACTGAACTTGTGCACGTTCGCGCCGAACCCGCCACCGATGCCGACATAAGCTCCGCTCCAGTTAAAACCGGATGCTTCCACCGGCTGCACGACGTCGGCCGCATGCGCGGCTGACATAAGTGCCGCCGCCGAAACCGCACCGAGAAGAATAGATTTCGCTGGAACGCGAACAAACATAGCCCGTACCCCTAATTAATAAGCCCAAGATGTTTCTAGCAGGGAGATGGCCAATACAGGTATGACAAAAATGCAACAATGGGGGGCGAAGTGCCGTTACGGCACGTGCTTCAATGGATCTTCTGGGAAGCAGATTTGGCGCATCATCGCCAAAGAAAAAGCCCGCCGGAGCAAACCGGCGGGCAAGAGTATAAGTTGACTTTTTCTGGGTGTATTAGGCCGCTAGCACTGCTTTCGGCTCGACCAGTTCATAGCCGAGCGCTTCGGCGACCGCGCGGTTGGTGATCTTGCCCTTGTGGACGTTGAGACCGTTGCGCAGGTGATGGTCGTCGACCAGGGCCTTCAGGCCCTTGTCGGCGAGCTGCAGGCCGTAATGCAGTGTCGCGTTGTTCAGCGCATGGGCCGAAGTGACCGGCACGGCACCTGGCATGTTGGCGACGCAGTAGTGGATGACGCCGTCGACTTCGTAGGTCGGCTCGGCATGGGTGGTCGCGTGCGAGGTCTCGAAGCATCCGCCCTGGTCGATGGCGACATCGACCAATACCGAGCCCTTCTTCATGCCGGACAGCATTTCGCGGGTGACGAGCTTCGGTGCGGCAGCGCCCGGGATGAGCACGGCGCCGACGACGATGTCGGCCGAGAAACATTCTTCCTCGAGCGCCTCGACGGTCGAGTAACGGGTGTGGACCCGGCCGGCGAAGAGGTCGTCGAGCTGGCGCAGCCGCGGGATCGAGCGGTCGATGATGGTCACGTCGGCGCCAAGGCCGGCGGCCATGCGGGCCGCGTGGAGGCCAACGACGCCACCGCCGAGCACGGTGACCTTGCCTGGCAGCACGCCGGGTACGCCGCCAAGCAGCACGCCGCGGCCGCCATTGGCCTTCTGCAACGCCGTGGCGCCGGCCTGGATCGACAGGCGGCCGGCGACTTCCGACATCGGCGCCAGCAGCGGCAGCCCGCCACGATCGTCGGTCACGGTTTCGTAAGCGATTGCCGTCACGCCCGAAGCGAGCAGGCCCTTGGTCTGCTCCGGATCCGGGGCCAGATGGAGATAGGTGTACAGGATCTGGCCTTCGCGCAGCTGCGCCCATTCATTGGGCTGCGGCTCCTTGACCTTGACGATCATGTCCGACTTGGCGAACACGTCGGCTGCCGTCTTGGCAATGGTGGCGCCGGCGGCGCGATAGGCGTTGTCATCGGCGCCGATGCCGGCGCCTGCGCCGGCTTCGACCAATACTTCATGGCCATGGGCGACATATTCGCGGACCGAGCCCGGCGTGAGGCCGACACGGTATTCGTGATTCTTGATTTCCTTGGGGCATCCGACGCGCATTTTCTTCTCCTGATCCGGGCCCTCTGGGGCTCACTCCCTGTATTGCTTCAGTGAACCATGAATCGGCGCGCAGGTGTTTGCGAATGCGCTTGCAGGAGAGCGCGTCCTTCGATAATCGTTGCGCAAAATACACTGATATTCGCAGGAATCACGAAGAATGCCGCTCGACAGGATTGATATCGCCATTCTGGAGACATTGCAGAAGGATGGCCGGATGCCGAACGCAGCCCTTGCCGAAAAGGTGGGCCTGTCGCAGTCGGCCTGTTCGCGCCGGCTCGACAATCTGGAAAAATCCGGAACCATCCGCGGTTATCACGCCCGGCTTTCCAACGCAGCCCTTGGCCACCAGATGACTGCAATCGTCCACATATCCCTGTCCGGCCAGTTCGAGAAGACGCTGTCGGATTTCGAGGCGGCGATCAAACGCTGTCCGAATGTGCTGTCGTGCCACCTGATGTCGGGCGAGTACGACTATATCCTGAGGGTCGCGGCCAAGGATCTCGTCGACTACGAGCGCATTCACAAGGAATGGCTGTCGGCGATGCCGCATGTAACGAAGATCAATTCGTCCTTCGCCTTGCGCGAAATCGTCGACCGGACGGCCATGGGGCTGAAGCCGGAAATGGCCTAGAGCCCCACCGATACCTCGTTCCTATGGCCATCTGAAGGCGTTTTCTGCGCTTCCGGTGCTCATGGACCCAAATGTCCGCTGCGCTCCGGTTCTCGAAAACACCTCGATATGACTCACATGAACGAGCTTCGAAACGGGCTCCAACTTACGCCGTGGCAGCCTCCGTCACGATCCGGTCCATGGGGATGTCGTGCCACTGCGGATAGATGGTGGCGATGCGCTGCAATTCGTAGCCGACGCCGATGACCAATGGCTTGAACGACATGGCGGCCAGCGTGCGGTCGTAGAAGCCGCCGCCATAGCCCAGCCGATAGCTTGCGGGATCAATGCCGACAATGGGTGAGATGACGATGTCCGGCAGCACCGGATCGCCTTCGGCCGGGATCGGTATGTTCCAGACACCTTTTTCCAGGCGGTCGCCCGGTTTGTAGGTGCGAAAGATCAACGGCTGACCCTTTTCGACGACGATGGGCAACGCGGTGCGACCGCCACGTGCGTTGATCGACGCAATCCATGGCCGCAAATCCGGTTCGCCGCGAAACGGCCAGTAGAGGCTGACCATCCGGCCTGCCATGCCACCGATCACGGCGTCGAGGCCTTCCGCGATGCGTTGCGACATTGCCGTTCGCGCATCGGCGGAAACGGCAAGGCGCGCCGCGATCAGGCGTTCACGCTCGGCCTTGCGCCAGCGTCTGACGTCGGTCCAGTCGCCGAGCGGTGCCTGGAACGCGGGATCGAGTTCATGCATGAAGCAGGGCGGCGAGGCATACTGTGCCGGACCCTGTTCGTCATGATCTTTAGCCATGCTTCACCTCATCTCGTGTTCGATGACGCTATACCTCGCGATACGATACAACATGTGCATTCACGACATGAAACGACGAGTCTCGCGCACTGTCCCGCCATTGTTGCATTGCACAAAAACACCTACATCTAGCCAGGCAATCTTGCCCATCAAGGGTGAATGAAATGAGCGATGCCAGACATCATGTCGTCGTCGTCGGTGCCGGGTTCGGCGGCCTCGAATTCACCCGCGCTCTGGCTGGCGTGCCGGTGCGCATCACCATGATCGACAAGCGCAACCATCATCTGTTTCAGCCGCTGCTCTATCAGGTGGCAACCACGGCGCTGGCAACCTCGGAGGTGGCCTGGCCGATCCGCCATCTCCTGCGCAAGCGCAAGGATGCGACCACGCTGCTGGCCAATGTCACGGGGGTCGACCGGACCGGCAGACGTGTTTTGCTGGAGGATGGCAGCGCCGTCACTTACGACACGCTGGTGCTCGCCACCGGCGCGCGCCATGCCTATTTCGGCCATGACGAATGGGAGCCTTTCGCGCCGGGCTTGAAGACGTTGGAGGACGCCACCACCATCCGGCGCCGCATCCTCCTGGCCTTCGAGCAAGCGGAGCGGGAACCCGACCCCGCCAGGCGCCAAGCGCTGCTGACCATTGCCATCGTCGGCGGCGGGCCGACAGGCGTCGAACTCGCCGGAACCATTGCCGAACTGGCGCATGACACGCTGCGCGGCGAATTCCGCAACATCGATACGCGCCAGACGCGCGTGGTGCTGATCGAGGCCGGCGACCGCATTCTGGCCAATTTCGCGCCGAAGCTCTCCGATTATGCCGGGAAGGCGCTGGAACGGCTTGGTGTTGTGGTCGAACTTGGCCGGGCCGTTACGCGCTGCGATGCCGAAGGGGTGGTTTTTGGCGACACGGTTCTGCCGGCCCGCACGATCCTGTGGGCAGCCGGGGTTGCCGCTTCGCCAGCCGCCGAATGGCTGGGAGCGAAGGCGGACCGGGCCGGCAGGGTATTGGTCGAGCCTGATCTCAGCGTGCCCGGAAGCCCGGAAATTTTTGTCATCGGCGACGCAGCACTTGTGCTGCCCGACGGACGACCGGTGCCCGGCGTGGCGCCTTCCGCCAAGCAGGAGGGACGGCATGTTGCCGCGACCGTCAGGGCCAGGCTTGCCGGCGATACGAGCCCGCGGCCTTTCCACTACAAGCACGCCGGTGATCTGGCGACGATCGGCAAGCGCGCCGCCGCGATCGATTTCGGCTGGATCAAGCTGACCGGCTGGCTCGCCTGGTGGCTGTGGGGCATCGCCCATATCTATTTCCTGATCGGTTTCCGCAACCGGCTTGCGGTTTCGCTGAGCTGGCTATGGATATACGTCACAGGCCAGCGCAGCGCCCGGCTGATCACACAGGGTGACGACGACAAGACCTGACTTTCTTCACCGCGCTTTTCATCCGGCCGTCATCTGTTGCTGATGGATTGGCGTGCCGATGCGTGCGACTTCTTGAGTGGACTTGAGCCGATTTCGGCGCGAAGTTCGCTTCGGGGCAGGGCTTGTCAGGTCGTCGAAGAAGGAGAAACCATGTCGCAACTGCTCCATCCCGTCTCTCGCCGTGGTCTCCTTGCGGGGGCCGCCGTCACAGGGGCGCTAATCATGCTTCATCCCTTCTCCGCCCGTGCGCAGGCCAACCAGGCGCATCTGAGAATCATGGAAACCACCGATATCCATGTGAACGTGCTGCCCTATGATTACTACGCCGACAAAGCCAATGACACGATGGGCCTGTCGCGCACGGCGTCGCTGATCGATGCGGTGCGCAAGGAAGCCGCCAATTCGATGCTGATCGACAATGGCGACCTTTTGCAGGGCAACCCGATGGGCGACTACATCGCCTATGAGAAGGGGCTGAAGGAGGGCGATCTCCATCCGATCATGAAAGGCATGAACCTGCTCGGCTACGAGTGTTCGACACTTGGCAACCACGAGTTCAACTACGGCCTGTCTTTTCTGGACAAGGTGCTGGCCGGCGCCAATTTCCCGTTTGTCTGCGCCAATCTGATCCGGGGCACCGTGCTTGCCGCCAACCCACGCGACGACAAGCTCTACCTCAAGCCCTACATAATCCTGGACAAGAAGATCAAGGACGGGTCAGGCGCGGAGCAGCCGATCAGGATCGGCATCATCGGCTTCGTACCGCCGCAGATCATGGTCTGGGACCTCAAGAATCTCGAAGGCAACGTCAAGACGCGCGACATCGTCGAGGCGGCGAAGGCCTGGGTGCCGCAGATGAAGGAGGAGGGCGCCGATATCGTCATCGCGCTCTCGCATTCCGGCATCGACGTCAAGCAGGGCGACATGATGGAGAACGCCTCGTTCTTCGTCGCCGGTGTCGAAGGCATCGACGCGGTCTTCACCGGCCACCAGCACCTGGTCTTCCCCGGCAAGAAGGATTTCCAGGCGCTCGAGGGCGTTGACGCACAGAAGGGGACGCTGCAGGGCAAGCCCGCCGTCATGGGCGGTTTCTGGGGCTCGCATATGGGCCTGATCGACCTGATGCTGGAACGCGACGGGTCGAAGTGGAAAGTGGTCTCGGCGACGTCGGAGGCACGGCCGATCTTCGAGCGGGTCGACAACAAGAACAAGCCGACTGTCCCGGACGACAAGCGCATCATCGCCGCTCTCGGGCAGGACCACGAGGCGACGCTCGCCTATGTGCGCCGCCCTGTCGGCAAGACCTCGGCTCCACTCTATTCCTATTTCGCGCTGGTGGCCGATGATCCGTCGGTGCAAATCGTCAACCAGGCGCAGAGCTGGTATCTCAAGGATATCCTGAAGAGCACCCAATGGAAGGACCTGCCGACCTTGTCGGCGGCGGCGCCCTTCAAGGCCGGCGGGCGCAGCGGCGCCGACTACTACACCGACGTGCCGGTGGGCGATATCGCAATCAAGAACGTCGCCGACCTCTATCTCTATCCGAACACGGTTCGCGCGGTTGAGATCACGGGTGCGCAGGTGAAGGAATGGCTGGAGATGTCGGCCGGCATCTTCAAGAAGATCGAGGCAGGGAAGGCCGACCAGCCGCTGATCGACACCGAATTCCCATCCTACAATTTCGACGTGATCGACGGCGTCAGCTACAGGATCGACTTGTCGCAGCCGCCGAAATACGACGCCAAGGGCGGGATCGCCAATGCCGGTTCCAATCGCATTGTCGACCTGAAATTCGACGGCAAGCCAATTGATCCAGTCGCGAAATTCGTCGTTGCGACCAACAACTACCGTGCCGGCGGCGGCGGCAATTTTCCCGACATCAATGCCTCGAAGATTATCTACGAGGCGCCGGACACCAACCGCGACGTCATCGTCCGCTACGTCGTCAGCCAAGGCACCATCAACCCCTCGGCGGATGGCAACTGGTCGTTCGCGCCGTTGCCGGGAACCAGTGTCGTCTTCGAAACGGGTGTCAAGGCAAAGGACTTCATTGCCGATGTGAAGTCGCTGAAGATCGAGCCGGCCGGCGAGGGTGAAGCTGGTTTTGCCAGATACCGCATCCTTCTCTGATCCGGTCGTCAAAGCCGGAGGCGGTCAGATTTGGTCGCATCCCCAAGCCCCAGTCGGCCACGTGGCCAATGCTTCACAGGGCGATGTCGAGATCATGCCGATATTGCCGCTGGCAAGGAAGTCGACGTGCGTGCCCAGCCTACGCCTTGTAGACCACCTGGCGCACGTCGATATAGCTGGTGCGGAAACCGGCCTCGCAGTAATGCAGGTAGAATTCCCACAGCTTCTTGAAACGATCGTCGAAGCCGAGCGGCACGATCTTCTCCCACGACTCCCGGAAGCGCTGGCGCCATTCTGCAAGCGTGCGGGCATAGTCCTCGGGGAAAACGTGTTCGCGTAAATGGGCAAGGCCATGCGTGGCGCCAAGCGACTTCAAGATGGACGGCGTTGGCAGCATGCCGCCCGGGAAGACGTAGCGCTGGATGAAATCCGGCCTGGCGCGATAGGTGTCGTAGGCGGCTTCGTTGATGGTGATGATCTGGAGGCCGGCAGTGCCGCCGGGCTTCAGGCAGGTCTTCATCTTGGAGAAGAATACCGGCCAGTATTTCTCGCCGACCGCTTCGAACATCTCGATCGAGGCGATGCGATCGTAGGTGCCGGTTTCGTCGCGGTAATCCTGCAACTTGATGTCGACTTTGTCCGTCAGCCCGGCCCTGGCGATGCGCGCCTTGGCGAAGTCATGCTGCTCGCGGCTGATGGTCAATCCGGTAACCCGGCAGCCGATTTCGCGTGCCGCGAATTCGGCAAAGCCGCCCCAGCCGCAGCCTATCTCCAGCACATGATCCTTTCCGCCGATGCCCGTATCCCTGGCCAGCGCCCGGTACTTGGCGGCCTGGGCGCTCTCGAGATCATCGGCGCCATTGGCATAAAGCGCCGAGGAATAGGTCATGCTCGGGTCGAGCCATTCATTGTAGAAGGCGTTGCCGAGGTCGTAATGCGCCGAAATATTGCGCTTCGACCCTGTGCGTGTGTTCTCGTTGAACCAGTGGCGGATGCGCTGGACCGTATTGATGAGCCAGCTGGCGCCGCCCGCGACGCGTTCGCCAATCGCCGAATTGACCACGAACAGTTCGAGGAAGCTGGTGACGTCAGGGCTTTCCCAATCGCCGTCCATATAGGATTCGGCAACGCCGATCGTGCCACCGGAAAAGGCGCGGCCCGGCAGGCGCCAGTTCTTGAGCACGAGTTCGGCGTCGGGACCCGGCGCCTTGCCGCCGACGAGAACGGCGCGGCCGTCTGGCATTCTGACCTTCAGCGAACCGCGCGGCAGGTTCATGGCCGCCGACAGTACCATGCGCGCCTTGGCCGGCAGTCCCTTGACGATCTCGGCGAAGTTGAATTCATCGAGCCTGACCGCGTCGCCCGGCGCTATGCCGTGATGTTCCCCGTGTCCCATTCCATGCCCCTGGATCTCCGTGGTGTCGGTGCAATTGCCGAGCCACGGTTCTCTTGGATCATCCGCCGGGTTCGAACGCCTTGCCTCGACCGGCAGCTTGCGAATCCGGCGACAGGCGGGCTCGAACAAAGCGCACACCCCTTTTGGCCAGAGCTTCAGCGCTTCCAGTGAATGCCTGCCACAATCATCCACGTCATGAGGGGGAACTTCAAGAGGCATGCCGAGAGCTGAACTGTGCCACGCGGCGCCGGCATCCGACGCCTTGTGTAAGGTTGCAGCCCGAAATCAAAAACCCCTATGGCAGCAGCAGCGCTGGTGCGATAGCTTTAGCCATGCGTTATGTAATTGTCATTGCCGCCATCGCGTTCTTCCTGATCTGGGACGGCCTCTACAATCAGGGCCGGTATCTCGACGTCACGGTCAGGGAGGTTTCCCATGCGGTCCGCTACGTCACCGGCAAGACCTAGACATCCCCTTCAAATTGGGCAGCTGAGGTCCAGCATCGGTCGAGGCGCGTCGCAAGGACGCGTGGCGCCATGACCGGTTGACGCGAAGAGACCGCCGTCACAAAAGACCCCGACATTCAGATCGAGGAGGCGGGATTGATCCGGCATATCGTTTTCTTCAGCGCAGGGCGCAAGGAAGATGTGGAAGCAGTTCGCACGGGTCTGCTGGCGCTTGGCGATATTCCTCATTCCAGCCTCTTCGAGGTCACGTTGAACACCAAGGTCGACCCGCTGTCGGATGAAGTCGATGTCGTTGTCTACGCGGAATTCGCCGATGATGCGGCGCTGGCCGCCTACAAGGCGCACCCGCTCTATGCGCAGACCACCAGCAAGGTCAAACCAATGCGCGAACTGCGCTATTCCGCCGATGTCGTGGCCGGAAGCTGATCCAGCGCTTGCTCCAGAAGGTGCCGTTCGCGGCGCCCATGAAGTAGCCGGGCAGCACGTGAAGGCCGCCGGGAAGGTTATTGGCCTTCCGCCAGGCCCTCAATTCGGTTAGCGCGACGCCAAAGGCAAAGTCCACGCGATGCCGCCGCCGGCGATCAAGTCTTGAACCGATCTTCCGAATGATGCACATCGCGCTTCCATGACCTCATCAGGCATTCATCCGCTCGATCATCTGGTTCTGCCGACGCAGAGCCTCGATGCGGCGCGCGCCCGGCTCAACGCACTTGGCTTCGTCGTTGCGCCGGCAGGCATCCATCCGTTCGGTACGGAAAATTGCTGTGTCTTCTTCGCCGACGGCACCTATCTGGAGCCGCTCGCGATCGGTGATCGGCAAGCGGCGGCGAGGGCCTGCGCCGAGGGCAATGTCTTTGTCGCGCGCGACTGCCTTTATCGCGAAAGTCGTGGCGATGAGGGATTTTCCGCAGTGGTTCTTGGCACGGACAATGCCGATGGCGACCATGAACGCTATGTCGAAGCCGGCCTGTCGGCGGGAGACACGCTGAGCTTCTCGCGAGCCTTCACCGACACGGCGGGGAAAAGCGATACGGCGTCGTTCAAACTCGCCTTTGCTGCGGCTCATGGCCAAACGGACGCATTCCTTTTTGCCTGCCAGCGCATCAATGCCTCGAAAGTGGACCGCGCAGCATTGCAGGCTCACCCCAATGGCGTCGACGGAATTGTCGAGGTGATTGCAATCAGCGGCGCTCCCGCCGAGCAGCATCGGCTGATTTCAGTGGCGGTCAACGACCCGTCCGCCGATGCGCAAGGCGGCGCTTTTCATCTGCCGAATGCGGTCTTGACCGTGCTGGACGCCGCTTCTTTCACGGCGCGCTTTGGAATACCGGCCGGGGCGCCATCGGAATTGCGCTTCGCGGCCGTGATATTTTCGATCCGTGACATTGGCGCCGCCGCAAGCCTGCTTGCGGCCAACGCCATCCAGCACGATATGTCGGGCAATGACATCATCGTGCGGCCGGCATCCGGGCAGGGCGCGGCTTTCATCTTTCGGGAGATACAATGAACAACCCCCTGGCGCCCAATTCGTCGGTAACCGTCGGCAATGTCGTCTTCGACAATGCGGCACCCCTGGCGCTGATCGCCGGTCCATGCCAGTTCGAATCGCGCCAGCACGCCTTCGACATGGCCGGTGCGCTGAAGGAACTGACCGGCAGGCTCGGCATCGGCCTCGTTTACAAGACGAGCTACGACAAGGCCAACCGTACCTCGCTTTCGGCGACGCGGGGCGCCGGCATGGACGCCGCACTTCCCGTCTTCGACGAGTTGCGCAAGGAATTCTCGCTTCCCGTGCTGACCGATGTTCACACCGAGGAACAGTGCGCGATCGTTGCGCCGCATGTCGATGTGCTGCAGATACCGGCCTTCCTGTCGCGCCAGACAGATATGCTGGTCGCCGCCGCAAGGACGGGCAAGGTCATCAATGTCAAGAAGGGGCAGTTCCTTGCCCCCTGGGACATGAAGAACGTGGTCGCCAAGATCACCGGTTCGGGCAACGCCAATGTGCTGACCACCGAGCGCGGCGCTTCTTTCGGCTACAACACGCTGGTGTCGGATATGCGCGCTCTGCCTGTCATGGCCGAGATCGGCGCCCCGGTGATCTTCGACGCCACCCATTCGGTGCAGCAGCCGGGCGGCCAGGGCGGGTCGTCTGGCGGCGAGCGCCGCTTTGTCGAGACGCTGGCCCGCGCGGCCGTTGCCGTTGGGGTTGCCGGCGTCTTTATCGAGACCCACCAGGACCCAGACAATTCGACCTCGTCCGACGGCCCGAATATGCTGCCGCTGAAAGACATGCCGGCACTTCTGGAAAGGCTGATGGCCTTCGACAGGATTGCAAAGGGCTGAAAAGCCAACGTCTTGTAGCAAACAAACCCCAGTTGTACGCTTGTCCGGCAAATAAGCATTTGGCAGGAGGAAGCCATGTCCGTAGCCCGCGTCACCGAAATCACCTCGTCGTCCAGCAAGAGCTTTCAGGACGCCATCGAGCAGGGAATTGCGCGCGCCTCGAAGACCCTGAAGAACGTCGAGGGCGCTTGGATTCAGGACCAGAAGATCGTTGTCGAGGACGGCAAGATCGCGGCCTATCGCGTCAACATGAAGGTGACTTTCATCCTCGCGGAGTGATCAGGCAGCCGCCAAAAAAGTCGGGAACTTTCGCCGACGCCCCTCATTGTCAGGCAGAGTTCAACGACAACGAGGAGTATGATTATGACAACCCAGACAGGCCACACCGAAGCCATTGCCGCTTCGCGGGTGATCGGCACCAGCGTCTACAACACCCAAGGCGACAGCATCGGCAGCATCGAGGACGTCATGCTCGACAAGACGTCGAACGGCATCATGTTCGCTGTGATCGGGTTTGGCGGCTTTCTCGGCATCAGCGAAAAGTACCATGCCATTCCATGGGCGAGCCTCGACTACGACGAGGATAGGGGTGGCTATGTCGTGCCCTTCACCAAGGAACAGCTGAAGGCAGCGCCTGCCCATTCGATCAACGAACTGGCCGGCGCGGATGGCGAGAGCGCGCGCGACGAATCCTATCAGTATTACAAAGTCAGGCCCTATTGGCATTGACGCCACAATTGAAAAAGGGGGTCGTTTCGACGGCCCCCCTTTTCGATTCAACGCAACGCTACTCGCTAGTGTGCAAGGCCGGCAAAGGCGCGATGGCCTTTGGCGGTGACTGCTGATTGTCGCACGACGTCAGGAACGCCGCGGCGATCAGGAACAGACTGACGATACCGCTCAACTCAGACATGGCGAAACTCCTCCTGTTTCGCCCCGCGCGACAACATCTATAACCCGGAATGCGCGTCTGGTGGCATGACTTATGATGACGGAAACTTGCGCTTCGTGAATCGAGCGAACGGCAATATTCGGCCAGCGCCCGATTGCCTTTTGCGTCGCTTTGGCTAAGACGGGCGCGACCCTTTCTCCAGATCAATCGAGGACATCGCAATGACCGCCATCATCGATATTGTCGGGCGTGAAATCCTGGACAGCCGTGGAAACCCGACCGTCGAGGTCGATGTCGTTCTCGAAGACGGTTCGATGGGCCGCGCCGCGGTGCCGTCGGGTGCCTCGACCGGCGCCCACGAAGCCGTCGAGCTTCGCGACGGCGGCGCCCGCTATCTTGGCAAGGGCGTGCTCAAGGCCGTCGAAGCTGTCAACGGCGAACTGTTCGAGGCGATCGGCGGCATGGAGGCCGAAAACCAGATCCATATCGATCAGACCATGATCGAGCTTGACGGCACGCCCAACAAGAGCCGGCTCGGCGCCAACGCCATCCTGGGCGTTTCGCTGGCGGTGGCGAAGGCCGCGGCCGATGCCGCCGGCCTGCCGCTCTATCGCTATGTCGGCGGCACCAAGGCGCATATTCTGCCCGTGCCGATGATGAACATCATCAATGGCGGCGCGCATGCCGACAATCCGATCGACTTCCAGGAATTCATGATCCTGCCGGTCGGCGCGCCGACGCTGCGCGAAGGCGTGCGCTGGGGTTCGGAAATCTTCCACACGCTACGCAAGAAGCTGAAGGGGGCCGGCCACAACACCAATGTCGGCGACGAGGGTGGCTTCGCGCCGAACCTGAAGAGCGCGCCGGTGGCGCTCGACTTCATCATGGAATCGATCGAGAAGGCCGGATTCAAGCCGGGCGAAGAGATCGCGCTCGGCCTCGATTGCGCCGCGACCGAGTTCTTCAAGGACGGCAACTATGTCTACGAGGGCGAGAAGAAGACGCGTGACCCCAAGGCGCAGGCCAAGTACCTCGCCAAGCTCGCCGCCGACTACCCGATCATCTCGATCGAGGACGGCCTTGCCGAGGATGACTGGGAAGGCTGGAAATATCTGACCGACCTGATCGGCAAGAAGACGCAGCTTGTCGGCGACGATCTCTTCGTCACCAACACGGCGCGCCTGCGCGACGGCATCCGCATGGGCGTTGCCAATTCGATCCTGGTCAAGGTCAACCAGATCGGCTCGCTGACCGAGACGCTCGACGCGGTCGAGACCGCACACAAGGCTGCCTACACCGCCGTCATGTCGCACCGTTCGGGCGAGACCGAGGATTCGACCATCGCCGATCTCGCCGTCGCCACCAATTGCGGACAGATCAAGACCGGCTCGCTGTCGCGGTCGGACCGCATGGCCAAATATAACCAGTTGATCCGCATCGAAGAAGAACTCGGCAAGCAGGCGCGTTACGCCGGCAGATCGGTGATCAAGAGCTGATCCGGCCCGCACATCGTCGATACAGAGAGGCGGGACATCCCGCCCTTTTTCATTGTGCGCCCGGCATGGGGCGGCCCCCGTAACCGTCCGTTAAGCACAATCAGGTGAAAAAGGCTTCGAGCCGTTTGAGTTCGCGGCCACGGGGAATCGGTCATGTGGACGCGTCAGCACAAGCAGAGAAACACCGGGCGCCTGATCATTCCCTCGCTGTGCGTGGTGTTCCTGGCCTATTTCGGCTTCCACGCCTATCACGGCGAATTCGGCATCAATTCGAAATACAAGCTGGAGGCCGAGACGGCCGCGCTGCAGGGTCAGCTCGATGCGATCAAGGCGCGCAGGATGGAGCTTGAGCGGCGCGTCAAGCTCATGCACGATGGCACGCTGGAGAAGGACATGCTCGACGAGCAGGCGCGTAAGGCGCTCAATCTGTCCCAGGCCGATGAGATCACCATCATGCTGCCGGCTCCGACAAAATAACCGATATCAGGTTAATCACCAATATTTTCAATGATTTTAATTGCTTAGGTGCATGCCAGCTATGCAATTTCGACATGGCGGAACGCCTTTCTACGTGTTAGCCTCCCATAAATCGAAGGGGAGGGCGATCTCCCCGGAGCAGGTTCATCTTGCTCCAGTGTCCGCAAAGAGACGCCAACAGGGAGTGATGCATGGCCACCGCAGCCAGAAAAGCGCCTGCCAAATCGAAATCCGACGGCAAATCCGGTCTGTCGGCACCCAAGCCTGCTGACTTCACCAAGGACGAAGAGCTTGCCGCCTACCGGCACATGCTGCTCATCCGCCGCTTCGAGGAAAAGGCCGGCCAGCTCTACGGCATGGGCTTCATCGGTGGCTTCTGCCACCTCTATATCGGCCAGGAAGCCGTCGTCACCGGCATGAAGATGGCGCTGATCGACGGCGACCAGATGATCACGGCCTATCGCGACCACGGTCACATGCTGGCGATGGAGTTGTCGCCGCGTGGCGTGATGGCCGAGTTGACCGGACGCCGCGGCGGCTTGTCGAGGGGCAAGGGCGGCTCCATGCACATGTTCTCCAAGGAGAAGCATTTTTATGGCGGTCACGGCATTGTCGGTGCGCAGGTGTCGCTCGGCACGGGTCTGGCCTTCGCCAACCGCTACCGCGACAACAACAATGTCTCGCTGACCTATTTCGGCGACGGCGCCGCCAACCAGGGCCAGGTCTATGAAAGCTTCAACATGGCCTCGCTGTGGAAGCTGCCGGTGATCTACATCATCGAGAACAACCGCTACGCCATGGGCACCTCGGTTTCGCGCTCTTCAGCGGAGACAGACTTCTCGCATCGCGGCGCTTCCTTCAAGATTCCCGGCATTCAGGTCGACGGCATGGACGTACGCGCGGTCAAGGCCGCCGGCGATCTCGCGACCGAATGGTGCCGCGCCGGCAATGGCCCGCTGATCCTCGAAATGCAGACCTACCGTTATCGCGGCCACTCGATGTCCGATCCCGCAAAATACCGGTCGAAGGAAGAAGTGCAGAAGATGCGCTCCGAGCACGACCCGATCGAGCAGGTCAAGGCGCGGCTGATCGAGAAGAAGTGGGCGACCGAGGACGAGCTCAAGACCATCGACAAGGAGGTTCGCGACATCGTCGCCGATGCCGCCGAATTTGCCCAGAACGATGCAGAGCCGGATCCGTCCGAGCTCTGGACCGATATCGTATTGTAAGGGGAGGGCCAGGACATGCCGATCGAAATTCTCATGCCCGCTCTCTCGCCGACCATGGAAGAGGGCAATCTTTCCAAGTGGTTGAAGAACGAGGGCGACAAGGTCGTCGCCGGTGACGTCCTCGCCGAGATCGAAACCGACAAGGCGACGATGGAGGTCGAAGCCGTCGACGAAGGTACGCTGGGCAAGATCGTGGTTCCCGCCGGCACCGAAGGCGTCAAGGTCAACGCGGTGATCGCCGTTCTGCTGCAGGACGGCGAGAGCGCCGCCGATGTCGCCAAGTCCGCGGCTCCTGCCAAGGCGGAAGCGCCGGCAAAGGCGGAAGCGCCGGCCCAGGACAAGGCGGAGGTGGCAAAGCCAGCCGCCGCACCCGTCGCGGCTGCCCCGAAAACGGAAATTGCCGCCGATCCGGACATTCCGGCCGGTACCGAGATGGTCTCGACCACCGTGCGTGAAGCGCTGCGCGATGCCATGGCCGAGGAAATGCGCCGCGACGGCGATGTCTTCGTCATGGGTGAGGAAGTCGCCGAATACCAGGGCGCCTACAAGATCACGCAAGGCCTGCTGCAGGAATTCGGACCGCGTCGCGTCGTCGACACGCCGATCACCGAACATGGTTTTGCCGGCGTTGGCGTCGGTGCGGCGATGGCCGGCCTGAAGCCGATCGTCGAGTTCATGACCTTCAACTTCGCCATGCAGGCGATCGACCAGATCATCAACTCCGCCGCCAAGACGCTCTATATGTCGGGCGGCCAGATGGGCGCGCCGATTGTGTTCCGTGGGCCGAACGGCGCCGCGGCCCGCGTCGCCGCCCAGCACTCGCAGTGCTATGCCGCCTGGTACAGCCACATTCCGGGCCTGAAGGTCGTGATGCCGTATACGGCCGCCGACGCCAAGGGTTTGCTCAAGGCGGCGATCCGCGATCCGAACCCGATCATCTTCCTCGAGAACGAGATCCTCTACGGCCAGTCCTTCGACGTGCCGAAGCTGGACGACTTCGTGCTGCCGATCGGCAAGGCGCGCATCCACAAGGCAGGCAAGGACGTCACCATCGTCTCCTTCGGCATCGGCATGACCTATGCCGTCAAGGCTGAAGCCGAGCTGCGCGGCATGGGTATCGAGGCCGAGATCATCGATCTCAGGACCATCCGTCCGCTCGATCTCGACACCGTCATCACCTCGGTCAAGAAGACCAACCGGCTGGTCGTGGTCGAAGAAGGCTACCCGCAGAATTCGGTCGGCGACCATATCGCCAACCAGGTCTCGCAGCGCGCTTTCGATTTCCTCGACGCACCGGTCATCACCATTGCCGGCAAGGACGTGCCGATGCCCTATGCGGCCAACCTCGAAAAGCTGGCATTGCCGAACGTCGGCGAGGTCATCGAGGCCGTCAAAGCCGTCGCATATCGCTGAACCGGGCGGGAGGACAAAATGCCAATCAACATCACCATGCCGGCGCTATCGCCCACGATGGAAGAAGGCAATCTGTCAAAATGGCTGGTCAAGGAAGGCGACAAGGTTTCGCCGGGCGATGTGATCGCCGAGATCGAGACCGACAAGGCGACGATGGAGGTCGAGGCCGTCGATGAGGGTACGGTTGCCAAGCTGGTCGTGCCGGCCGGAACCGAAGGGGTCAAGGTCAACGCGCTGATCGCCGTGCTTGCCGCCGAAGGCGAGGATGCGGGCGCCGCCGCCAAGAGCGGTGGCGATGCCGCGCCGGCGAAAGCCGAGGCACCGAAGGCTGAAGCTGCCAAGGCTGAAGCGCCGCAGCCCGAGGCGCCAAAGACCGAGACATCGAAGCCCGAGCCCGCCTCGGCAGCTCCGGCCGCCAACGGTCATGCGGCTGGCGACCGCACCTTTGCATCGCCGCTCGCGCGCCGCATCGCCAAGGAGGCGGGGGTCGATGTGTCGGCCGTGACCGGCACCGGCCCGCATGGCCGGGTGGTGAAAGCAGACGTCGATGCCGCTATCGCCGGCAGTGGTATCAAGGCAGCGCCCGCCGCCAAGGCTCCGGCTGGCGCACCAGCCGCCGCGCCGGCAGTAAAGCCGATGTCGGACGACCAGGTGCTGAAGCTGTTCGAGCAGGGCTCTTATGACCTCGTCCCGCATGACGCCATGCGCAAGACCATCGCGCGGCGCCTGGTCGAAGCCAAAACCACCATCCCGCATTTCTACCTGACGCTTGACTGCGAACTCGATGCGCTGCTTTCGCTGCGCACGCAACTCAATGCCGCCGCGCCGGTGAAGAAGACCGACAAGGGTGAGGCCCCTGCCTACAAGCTGTCGGTCAACGACATGGTGATCAAGGCGATGGCGATGGCGCTGAAGGCGGTGCCGGATGCCAATGCCTCCTGGACCGAGAGCGCCATGGTCAAGCACAAGCATGCCGATGTCGGCGTTGCCGTGTCGATCCCCGGCGGCCTGATCACGCCGATCATCCGGCATGCCGACGAAAAGACGCTGTCCGTCATCTCCAACGAGATGAAGGATCTGGCGAGCCGCGCCCGCAGCCGCAAGCTGAAGCCGGAAGAATATCAGGGCGGCACCACGGCCGTCTCCAATCTCGGCATGTTCGGCATCAAGGACTTCGCCGCGGTGATCAACCCGCCGCATGCGACGATCCTGGCAGTCGGCGCCGGCGAGGAGCGGGCGGTGGTCAAGAATGGCGAGATCAAGATTGCCACCGTGATGTCGGTGACGCTGTCGACCGATCATCGCGCCGTCGACGGTGCGCTGGGGGCCGAACTGCTGGTCGCCTTCAAGAAGCTGATCGAGAACCCGATGGGCATGCTGGTGTAGGAAAGGAAAAGGCTGTGCGGATATTCTTCACCAGCCTTTTTGCCTTTCTCATTTCCGGGTTGGCCGGCGGGCTGATCGCGCAATGGTTGGCCGTCGCCACCGGCGCCGAGGAAGAATACATCATCGTCTTCATGTTCTCGGTGCTGGTGACTTTTGTCGTCACCTTCGTCTTCTTCGTCGCGCAATTGACGAACGATCCGGTCGCGGCCGTGGCGACGGCGGGAAAGTGGACGCTGATTGTATTTGTGGCGCTGCTTCTCCTCTTGGTCGCGCTGATCCTCTACAGCGACAGCAGCGCCGCGGTGGTCAGGAGAGACATGCCGGTGGTTGCCGGTCTTGGTCTGCCGGGCCTGGTGACGATCATCATCCATTGGTTGTTCGTGCGCTGGCGCGTGAAGCGCGGTGTGGCCGACACAAAAGCAGGTTGAACGGATGAAAACGGTTCTTTGTTACGGCGACTCCTTGACATGGGGCTACAATGCCGAAGGCGGGCGTCATGCGCTCGAGGATCGCTGGCCAAGCGTGCTGCAAGCTGGCCTTGGCGAACGCGTTCAGGTTATCGCCGACGGCCTCAACGGCCGCACCACCGCCTTCGACGATCATCTGGCCGGGGCCGACCGCAACGGTGCACGGCTGCTGCCGACGGTGCTGACGACGCATGCGCCGATCGACCTGATCGTCATCATGCTCGGCGCCAACGACATGAAGCCGTGGATCCATGGCAACCCGGTTGCGGCCAAGCAAGGTATCCAGCGGCTGATCGACATCGTGCGTGGCCACGATTATCCGTTCGACTGGCCGGCGCCGCGGATTCTGATCGTTTCGCCGCCTCTTGTCAGTCGCACCGAAAATGCCGACTTCAAGGAGATGTTCGCCGGCGGGGATGACGCCTCGAAGCAGCTTGCACCGCAATACGCAGCACTCGCCGACGAAGTCGGTTGCGGCTTCTTCGACGCTGGCACGGTGGCGCAAACAACACCTCTCGACGGTGTCCACCTCGACGCCGAAAACACGCGAAACATCGGCAAGGCGCTGACGTCGGTCGTGCGCGTCTTGCTGGAATTGTGATTGAAGGAGAAAAACCCGTGGCTGAGAACTACGACGTCATCATCATCGGCTCCGGTCCCGGCGGCTATGTCACTGCGGTGCGTTCCGCCCAGCTCGGCTTCAAGACGGCCATCGTCGAGCGCGAGCATCTGGGCGGCATCTGCCTGAACTGGGGCTGCATTCCGACCAAGGCGCTGCTGCGCTCGGCCGAGATCATGCACTATTCGGATCACCTGAAGGATTATGGCCTGAAGCTCGACGGCGGCAAGATCAGTGCCGATACCGCGGCCGTCGTCGATCGGTCGCGAAAAGTGTCGCTCAGGCTCAATGGCGGCGTCGCCTTCCTGATGAAGAAGAACAAGGTCGATGTCATCTGGGGCGAGGCCAAGTTGTCGAAGCCCGGCGAGATCGTGGTCTCCAAGACGGCCAAGAAGCCGATGGAGCCGCAGCCGCCGGTGCCGAAAGGCATCAAGGGCGAGGGCACCTACACCGCCAAGCACATCATCCTGGCGACTGGCGCGCGGCCGCGCGCGCTGCCCGGCATCGAGCCGGATGGCAAGCTGATCTGGACCTATTTCGAGGCCATGGTGCCCAAGGAGATGCCGAAATCTCTGCTGGTAATGGGCTCGGGCGCAATCGGTATCGAATTCGCCTCCTTCTACCGCACAATGGGCGCCGACGTGACCGTGGTCGAGCTGCTGCCGGCTGTGATGCCTGTCGAGGATGCCGAAGTCTCGAAATTCGCGCAAAAGCAGTTCGAGAAGCAAGGCATGAAGATCATCCTCGAGGCCAAGGTGACCAAGGTCGAGAAGGGGGCGAACTCGGTCACCGCGCATGTCGAGATGAAGGACGGCAAGGTCGAGAAGATATCAGCCGACCGCATGATTTCGGCCGTCGGCGTCCAGGGCAATATCGAGAATCTCGGCCTTGAGGCGCTCGGCGTGAAGACGGACCGTGGCTGCGTTGTCGTCGATGGTTACGGCAAGACCAATGTGCCTGGCATTTACGCCATCGGCGATGTCGCCGGCCCGCCGATGCTTGCCCACAAGGCCGAGCATGAGGGCGTCGTGTGCGTCGAGAAGATTGCGAACTTCCCGGGTGTTCACGCCATCGACAAGCTCAAGATCCCCGGTTGCACCTACTGCAATCCACAGGTCGCCTCGGTTGGCTTGACGGAAGCCAAGGCCAAGGCCGAAGGCTGGGATATTCGCGTCGGCCGCTTCCAGTTCGCGGCCAACGGCAAGGCCATCGCGCTTGGCGAAGACCAGGGCTTCATCAAGACCATCTTCGACAAGAAGACCGGTCAGTTGCTCGGCGCGCACATGGTCGGCGCCGAAGTCACCGAATTGATCCAGGGCTTTGTCGTGGCGATGAACCTCGAAACGACCGAGGAAGAGCTGATGCACACGATTTTCCCGCACCCGACGCTGTCGGAGATGATGAAGGAAAGCGTGCTCGACGCCCATGGCCGCGTCTTGAACGCATGATAGATTCGCCGCGGGAGACTCAGCTTCGAAAGCCGCAGGGTCGCGACGGCGAGGCGGTTCGTTTCCGGATGCATTTTTACTGGCGCAAGGAGAAGGCATATGCACTTGAACGGCGTGGGCTGGATCGCAGCCATCATCATCGGCGGCCTGGCAGGCTGGTTGGCCGAAATGGTCATGAAGAGCAACACCGGCATATTCATGAACATTATCATGGGGATCCTTGGCGCTGTGGTGCTGAACGCCATCCTGCAGGCGCTCAACATCGGCGTGTTCGGCGTCGGCTGGACCGCCTATCTGATCACCGGCTTCATCGGTGCCTGCCTGTTGATCTGGGTCGGTCGTCTGGTTCGCCGCTAGTCGATATCGCTCCGGCTATGCGAAAACGGTTGTGGCGGCATGCGCCGCTGCAGCCTTTTTCTTTGAGCTGAAAAGTCCTAGATGACGTGAAAGTGACGATCGCCGACGGCGGTCGCGAGAAAAACCCAGGGTTCAGATGGTCACTGTCCTCGACACGATCGCCAACGCGCCGCGGCTGCGGCACCCCGAGAAAGCGCACAAGCCCGACCAGGAAGTCCTGCGCAAGCCGGACTGGATCCGCGTCAAGGCGCCGGTGTCGAAAGGCTATGCCGAGACACGCGAGATCGTGAAATCGCACAAGCTGGTGACCGTGTGCGAAGAAGCCGGTTGCCCGAACATCGGTGAGTGCTGGGAAAAGAAGCACGCCACCTTCATGATAATGGGCGAGATCTGCACGCGCGCCTGCGCCTTCTGCAATGTCGCCACCGGCATTCCGACCGCGCTCGATCCAGACGAGCCGGCCCGCGTCGCCCATGCCGTCAAGCAGATGGGCCTTACCCATGTCGTCATCACCTCGGTCGACCGCGACGATCTCGCCGATGGCGGCGCGCAGCACTTCGCCGATGTCATCCGTGAGATTCGGGCGGCAACGCCTCTGACGACGATCGAAATCCTGACGCCGGATTTCCTGCGCAAGGACGGCGCGCTGGAGATCGTCGTGGCGGCCAGGCCCGACGTCTTCAACCACAATCTCGAAACCGTGCCGTCGAATTATCTGAAGGTCCGGCCGGGCGCCCGCTATTTCCACTCGATCCGGCTGCTGCAGCGGGTCAAGGAACTTGATCCGTCGATCTTCACCAAGTCCGGCATCATGGTGGGGCTGGGCGAAGAGCGGAACGAAATCCTGCAGTTGATGGATGATCTGCGCTCGGCCAATGTCGACTTCATGACCATCGGCCAGTACCTGCAGCCATCGAAAAAGCACCATCCGGTGATCCGCTTCGTCACGCCCGAGGAGTTCAAGTCCTTCGAGACGATCGGCAAGACCAAGGGCTTCCTGCTGGTGGCGTCTAGCCCGCTGACGCGCTCGTCGCATCACGCCGGCGACGATTTCGCCAGGCTGCGCGCGGCGCGCGAAGCGCAGCTCGCGAAATCGCTCTGATGCGTCTTCGACGCGACGCGCTCTAGAGCCGGGTTCATGCCGAAATTCGAAGCCACCCGCCACGTTGCCCATACGCCTGAGCAGATGTTCGCGCTGGTCGCCGACATCGAGACTTATCCGCAATTCCTGCCGCTTTGCGAAGCGCTGACGGTCCGCTCGCGCAAGGAGCGTGACGGACGCACCATCCTCGTCGCCGACATGAGCATTGGCTACAAGGCGATCCGCGAGACCTTCACCACGCAGGTGCTGCTGAAGCCCGACGAGAACGCCATCGATGTGAAATACATCGATGGCCCGTTCAAATATCTGAGCAATGTCTGGCGTTTCGAGCCAGACGGTGCCGGCTGTGTCGTGCGCTTCTTCATCGACTACGAATTCAAGAGCCGCATCTTGGGCGCGCTGATGGGCACGATGTTCGACCGTGCCTTCCGCATGTTCGCCGAGGCTTTCGAAAAGCGCGCCGACGTCATCTACGGCAAGACACCGGCGGCCTGACTCTCGCCAAGCGTCTGCAAGCCGAGCTTGAGCGCATGGTCGACCGTTTGCCGGCGGATGAAGTCACGGCCATTGTCGGCAAACAGCTTGTATTCGGCCGTCACGGGCTGGCCGTTCACCGCAACGCCGAACCAGACCAGGCCGACAGGCTTTTCCGCAGAACCGCCACCTGGACCGGCAATGCCGGTAACGGCCAGGGTCAGCCCTGCGCGTGAACGGGTGAGCGCGCCCTTTGCCATCTCGATGGCTGTCTCGCGGGAAACCGCGCCATGCGCGTCGAGCGTGGTTGTTCGCACGCCGAGCATGTCCATCTTAGCTTCATTGGAATAGGTGATGAAGCCGCGATCGACCACGGCCGAAGAACCGGCGATGTCGGTCAGCGCGGCGATGATCATGCCGCCGGTGCAGCTTTCGGCGGTCGCCAGCATGATGCCCCGCTCGCGGCAGGCCTCGAGCAGGGCGATTGCCGGGCCGCTGTCGGTCATTCCGGAACCTCGCCGGGAAACACCACGCTGGCGGTGGCGATCGCCGCAATGCCTTCCTCGCGGCCGACGAAGCCGAGCTTCTCGTTGGTTGTCGCCTTGATCGAGATTCGGTCGGCGGAAATGCCCAGCATCAGGGAAAGAACCGCCGTCATCGCCTCGCGGTGCGGGCCGACACGCGGTGCCTCGCAGATCAGCGTGATGTCGGCATTGGCGATGCGCCCGCCGCGCTCCCGCACCAGTCTTGCCGCATGTTCGACGAATATCCGCGACGCAGCGCCTTTCCACTGCGGATCGGACGGCGGGAAGTGCGTGCCGATGTCGCCGGCCCCGCAGGTCGCCAGCAGCGCGTCGGTCAGGGCGTGCAGGCCGACATCGGCGTCGGAATGGCCCGACAATTTCCTGTCGTGCGGAATGGCGACGCCGCAGAGCGTGACATGGTCTCCCGGCTCGAAGGCATGGACGTCATAGCCGTTGCCGGTGCGGATATCGGGGAAGTGTGCCCGCTCGCTGGAAAGTCGCTGGTGCGCCATGGCGATGTCCCGTGCCCATGTGAGTTTGATATTGTCCGGCGAGCCGGGAACGAGCTTCACCGGCATTTGCATCCATTCGGCAATCGACGCGTCGTCGGTAAAGTCGGTTTTGCCTCGGTTATAGGCTTCTTCATGCATCGTCATGATCGCGAGGAAGGGAAAGCCTTGCGGCGTTTGCGCCGCGTGCAGCCCGTTTCTGGGGACTGTTTCGCCAACCATGCCGCTGGCCGATTCGCGTTTCAGCGTGTCGGCAACGGGCAGGGCGGGAAGCGCGCCTTCACGCTCGCCGATGGCCGCGATGGTGCGGTCGATGAGATCCATGTCGACAAAAGGGCGCGCGGCGTCGTGGATGAGGACCTTGTCCGGCGCGTAGCTTCTTAACGCGTGCAGCCCGAGCCGAACCGAATCCTGCCTAGTCGCGCCTCCGGCGATTGCCGTCACCCGATCGGCATCGGTGCCCACCGCCTGCCGAAAAAGCTCCTGGTCCTCGGCATGAATGGCCACGACGATCCGGCCGATGAGCGGGTGCGCCAGAAAAATATCGATGACACGAGCGATGACGGCGCGGCCGGCAATTCGTTGATATTGCTTCGGGCCATCGGCCTGTCCGGCGCGCGCGCCGCGGCCGGCCGCGACGATAACCACCGCGACTTTGCCACCCGGATCCGAAGCCTGATTTTCAGTTGCGCCAATCATTTAGTCTGGTCCTAGTCGCGGCCAAGGCCGAAGGCCAGCATTTTCCCAATTGCGCCTTAATGTGGCGTCATTCCGCGTTGCACATTTCTCTCGATCTGGCTAGAGAATGTGCAGCGAATGGACATGCTTGGTTTTTGTGCATGGTTAACTTGATCAGATTGGCCGCGCCTCTCGACGTCGGCGGTGTGAGAATCCGGAACCGCGTCTTCCTCGCGCCGATGTCTGGGATTACCGACGAGGCGTTCAGGCAGCGCGCCCATGCGCATGGCGCCGGCCTGGTCGTGTCCGAAATGGTGGCCAGCGGCGAACTCGCCAAGGGCAGGGCCGGCTGCGACCTGCGCATACGTCATTCCGGCCTGCCCGTCCATATGGTGCAGCTTGCCGGCCGCGAGGCGATCCATATGGCCGAAGGCGCACGGATCGCCGCCGGCGAGGGCGCCGACATCATCGACATCAACATGGGCTGCCCGGCCAAGAAGGTCACCGGTGGCTATGCCGGTTCGGCATTGATGCTGGACCTCGACCACGCGCTCTCGCTGATCGAGGCCGTGGTCGGCGCGGTCAAGGTGCCGGTCACGGTCAAGATGCGGCTGGGTTGGGACGAGGCGGCACTCAACGCTCCCGTCCTGGCGCGCCGTGCCGAGCAGGCGGGCGTCAAGATGGTCACGGTCCATGGCCGCACACGCTGCCAGTTCTACCAAGGTAAGGCGGATTGGCGCGCCATCGCTCGCGTCAAGGAGGCCGTATCCATCCCGGTCGTCGCCAATGGCGATGTCTGCTCCCCGGCTGAAGCCTCGGTCATTCTCGAACAGTCCGGCGCCGACGCAGTGATGGTCGGCCGCGCCCACTATGGCGCGCCGTGGGTCGCCGGCAGCATCGCTGCGGCTGCCGCCGGGGCATTTTCGCCCGGCATTCCCGAGACCCCGCAAGCGCTCGCCGACTATGTCGTTGCCCATTACGAGGACATGCTGGCGCTTTACGGCGCCGAGAGCGGCCTGCGCCAGGCCCGCAAGCATCTGGGCTGGTATCTTGATCGACATGCCGGGTGCGTCGCTGGCGACGGTAGAAAGGCGATAATGACCGCGTTCGAACCAGCCCGTGTCATCGCCTTGCTACGCGATGTGTTTTCGCGCGATCCGCAAACCATGAACCTGCGGAGTGCCGCATGACCGCCACCGCTAGCCAGAGCGTTGAAATGGCGGATGCCGCCCAGATCGTGCTGAATACGATCCGCCGCCCGGTGATCATGATCAGCGAGGAAGGCTTCATCACCTTCGCCAACGCCGATGCTGAGGATTTCTTTCGCTCCAGCGCGACCATGCTGGCGCGCAACACCCTGTCCAAGCTCATACCCTTCGGCAGCCCGTTGCTGACGCTGGTCGACCAGGTGCGCGAGCGCCGCGCGCCCGTCAACGAGTATCGCGTCGACGTCTCGTCGCCCCGCCTCGGCATCGAGAAGGTCGTCGATCTCTATGTCGCGCCGGTGCCGGAGTTTCCGGGCTCCGTCGTGGTCATGTTTCAGGAGCGGTCGATGGCCGACAAGATCGACCGGCAGATGACGCATCGCGGCGCGGCGCGCTCGGTGACCGGCCTGGCGGCGATGCTGGCGCATGAGATCAAGAACCCGCTTTCCGGCATCAGGGGGGCGGCCCAACTGCTCGAACTGTCCGCCTCCGATGAGGATCGCGCGCTGACGCGGCTGATCACCGACGAGACGGACCGTATCGTGTCGCTGGTCGATCGTATGGAGGTTTTTTCCGACGAGCGGCCGATCGATCGCTATCCCGTCAACATCCATGTCGTGCTTGATCACGTGAAGGCAATCGCAAAGAACGGTTTCGCGAAGAAAATCAAGATATTGGAGGATTATGATCCATCATTGCCTCCAGTATTCGCAAACCGCGACCAACTGATCCAGGTGTTCCTCAACCTGATCAAGAACGCCGCCGAGGCAATTGGCAGCGATCCGCAGGGCGAAATCGTGCTGTCCACCGCCTTCCGGCCCGGTATTCGGGTTTCGGTCCCGGGCACGCAGGATCGTGTATCGCTGCCGCTGGAGTTCTGCGTGCGCGACAATGGTTCCGGCGTCTCGGAAGATATCCTGCCGATCCTGTTCGATCCCTTCATCACCACCAAGCCGAACGGCTCGGGTCTCGGGCTGGCGCTGGTCGCCAAGATCGTCGGTGAGCATGGCGGCATCATCGAATGCGATTCGACGCCGCGCGCGACAACGTTCCGGGTCCTGATGCCGGCCTGGAAGGAAACGGCGCTGGGCGCCGATCAAGACGGCGAAGGAGACCGCAAATGACCGTTCGCGGCAATATTCTCGTCGCCGACGACGACGCGGCGATCCGCACCGTACTCAATCAGGCGCTGTCGCGTGTCGGTCACGAGGTGCGCGTGACCTCCAACGCCTCGACGCTGTGGCGCTGGGTGGCCGCCGGCGAGGGTGACCTCGTCATCACCGACGTCGTGATGCCGGACGAGAACGCTTTCGACATGCTGCCGCGCATCAAGAAGGCGCGGCCGGAACTGCCCGTCATCGTCATGAGCGCCCAGAATACGTTCATGACGGCGATCCGCGCTTCCGAAACCGGCGCCTACGAATATCTGCCGAAGCCTTTCGACCTCACCGAACTCCTCAACATCGTCAACCGAGCGCTGTCCGAGCCCCGGCGGCCCAAGATCGATGCCCGGCAGGAAGAGCAGCCCGAAACGATGCCGCTGGTCGGCCGTTCGGCGGCCATGCAGGACATCTACCGTATGCTGGCGCGCATGATGCAGACCGACCTGACGGTCATGATCTCGGGCGAATCGGGCACTGGCAAGGAACTGGTGGCGCGCGCGCTGCATGAATATGGACGCCGTCGTGGCGGTCCGTTCGTTGCCATCAACATGGCGGCGATCCCGCGCGACCTGATCGAATCGGAATTGTTCGGCCACGAGAAGGGCGCCTTCACCGGCGCTCAGAACCGCTCGACCGGCCGCTTCGAGCAGGCAGAGGGCGGCACGCTTTTCCTCGACGAGATCGGCGACATGCCGATGGAGGCGCAGACGCGCCTGCTGCGCGTCCTGCAGCAGGGCGAGTACACGACGGTCGGCGGCCGTACGCCGATCAAGACCGATGTGCGCATCGTCGCTGCCACCAACAAGGACCTGCGCACGCTGATCAACCAGGGCCTCTTCCGCGAGGACCTTTTCTACCGTCTCAACGTCGTGCCGCTCAGGTTGCCGGCGCTGCGCGAGCGCTCCGAGGACGTGCCTGATCTGGTGCGCCATTTCTTCAAGCTTGGCGAGATGGAGGGGCTGCAGACCAAGCGTATCTCTTCCGGCGGCATCGAATTGATGAAGCGCTATCCATGGCCAGGCAATGTGCGCGAGCTGGAAAACCTCGTTCGCAGGCTCGCCGCGCTTTATTCGCAGGACGAGATTTCCGCTGAGATCATCGAGGCGGAGCTCAAGACAGGGGAACGCCCGGTGGTGCCAGGCGCCGGCAACCTCATTCCCGACGATCTTTCCATCGGCCAGGCGGTGGAGCACTTCCTGCAGCGCTATTTCGCCTCCTTTGCAGGCGAATTGCCGCCCGCTGGCCTCTACGAACGTATTCTATCCGAAGTCGAATACCCGTTGGTGCTGGCTTCGATGACGGCAACCCGCGGCAACCAGATCAAGGCCGCGGAGCTTTTGGGCCTCAACCGCAACACCTTGCGCAAGAAGATTCGCGAGTTGGGCGTCAACGTCTATAAGTCGTCCCGCCAGGCCTGAGCCGGCGCCGGGCACACGATCTTTTTCAGGGGACCGAACGGGGAAAGAGTCCCGTCGCTGTCACACTTGTTGCATAATCGCCACAATGCGTTGCATAGATCGGACGCAATCATTGGCTCTACACGGCGACATGGCTCCGCAGACACCTGTACCCAACCAACCGCTTTTCAGCGAACCAGGCGCGCGCGACGGACGCCGGCTACTGGCGCTGCCAGGCGTGATCGCGGTCGTCGGCGCCCTGATCATGGCGGCTATCTCGTTCGCGATCCTGGTCGGTGCGACACCGATCGCGCCGGACGCCAAGGCGACGTGGGCGCTGATCGCTCTCAACGCCGCCTTCGTGCTCGTTCTCATCGCGCTGGTCGGGCGCGAGGTGCATCGCATCGTCATGGCCCGCCGCCACGGCAAGGCGGCTTCCCGGCTGCATGTGCGCATCGTTGCCATGTTCGCGCTGGTTGCCGCCATTCCCGCCATCATGGTGGCGATCATCGCCTCGATCACGCTCGATATCGGCCTTGATCGCTGGTTCGAGATTCGCACCAAGACGATCGTCAATTCTTCGTTGTCGATCGCCGATGCCTATGTCCAGGAAAACGCCCGCAACCTGCAGGGCACGACTCTGTCGATGGCCTACGATCTCGATGCCTCCCGCACGCTGTATGGCCTCGATCGCACCGGCTTTCTCGACCTCATGAACAAGGAAGCCGTGGGCCGCTCGCTGGCGCACGCCGCGCTGATCAAGCCCGACGGCTCCTTCGTCATGAGCGCCAAGACCGATGCCGATTTCGCCATGCCGGAACCGCCGGAAGGAGCGGTTGCCACCGCCACCGACGGTAAGCCGGTGCTGATCGAGCCGCGCACGCGCAACATCATGGGCGCCATCGTCAAGTTGCGCCAGATCGAGGGCCTCTATCTCTACACCATCCGTCTGGTCGACCCAGAGGTGATCAAGGCGCGGCAGATCGTCAGGTCCAACACCGACGAGTATCGCAATCTCGAGGACAACAGGCGCACCTCGCAAGTGGCATTTGCGCTGCCCTATCTGTCGCTGACCCTGATCATCATCCTGTCGGCAATCTGGACCGGCATAGCCGTTGCCGACCGACTGGTGCGGCCAATCCGTCAGCTGATCGGCGCTGCCGATGAAGTCGCGACCGGCAATCTCGACGTCGCGGTGCCGGTGCGGCCATCCGATGGCGACGTCGCCTCGCTCGGCGATACGTTCAACAAGATGCTGCTGGAGCTCAAATCACAGCGCAACGAGATCCTGTCGGCGAAGGACCTGATCGACGAGAGGCGGCGTTTTTCGGAAGCCGTGCTTGCCGGTGTCACCGCCGGCGTCATCGGCGTCGACCCCTACGGCATCATCACCATCGTCAACCGTTCCGCCGAATCGATGCTGGCCATTTCCGCCAGCGCGGCACTCGGGCAGAACCTTTCCGCGATCCTGCCTCATGTCGGCCGCGTCTTCGAGATCGGCCGTAAGTCCGGCAAGCCGGTCTATCGCGAGCAGGTGACCTTCTATCGCGCCGGTGCCGAGCGGACCTTCAATGTGCAGGTCACCATCGAGGCCGGCGACGACGGCTCCGAGGAAAAGTCCTACGTCGTGACGGTGGATGACATTACCGACCTGGTTCAGGCCCAGCGTTCGTCCGCGTGGGCCGACGTGGCGCGGCGCATCGCCCACGAGATCAAGAATCCACTGACGCCGATCCAACTTTCCGCCGAGCGTATCAAGCGCCGCTACGGCAAGGTCATCACCGAGGACCGCGAAGTTTTCGACCAATGTACCGACACGATCATCCGGCAGGTGGAGGATATCGGCCGCATGGTCGACGAGTTCTCGGCCTTTGCCCGCATGCCAAAGCCCGAGATGAAGGCCATCGACCTGCGCGAATCGCTGCGCGAGGCTTCCTTCCTGGTCGAAGTCAGCCGTGCCGACATCACCTTCGAGCGGATATTCGGCAATGAGCCGCTCAAGGGCACTTTCGACAGCCGGTTGATGGCCCAGGCCTTCGGCAACGTGATCAAGAATGCCGCCGAGGCGATCGACGGGCTGGAACAGAACGACGGTTCGCACGGCATAATCCGGATTCAAGCCGGGCGCCAGAATGGCGCGATTCGCATCGACGTCATCGACAATGGCAAAGGCCTGCCGCGCGAGAATCGCCAGCGATTGCTGGAGCCTTATATGACCACACGCGAAAAGGGCACCGGGCTTGGTCTCGCTATCGTCAAAAAGATCGTGGAGGACCATGGCGGCAGGCTGGAACTCCATGACGCGCCTGCGGACTTCCATGGCGGGCGCGGCGCGATGATCAGCATCATCCTGCCGCCCGCGGCCGGCACGCTGCCGCGGGGCGAAAGCAGGGCGGACCACGAAAGAGAAACTGAAAAGGTCGGTAATGGCGTCTGATATTCTCATCGTCGATGACGAGGAAGACATCCGCGAACTCGTCGCGGGCATCCTGAGTGACGAGGGTCACGAAACCCGTACGGCATTCGATGCCGACAGCGCCCTGGCGGCCATCGCCGATCGAGCGCCGAGGCTGATCTTCCTGGACATCTGGCTGCAAGGTTCGCGCCTGGACGGGTTGGCGCTGCTGGACGAGATCAAGACCATGCACCCGAACCTGCCCGTGGTGATGATTTCAGGCCACGGCAACATCGAAACCGCGGTTTCCGCCATCCGTCGCGGCGCCTATGACTTCATCGAGAAGCCGTTCAAGGCCGACAGGCTGATCCTCATCGCCGAACGTGCGCTCGAGACCTCGAAATTGCGCCGCGAGGTTTCCGATCTCAAGCTGCGTAGCGGCGAGACCTTCGACCTGATCGGCATGTCGTCGGCGATGAGCCAGTTGCGCCAGACCATCGAGCGTGTCGCGCCGACCAACAGCCGCGTGATGATCGTTGGGCCCTCCGGTTCGGGCAAGGAGCTGGCAGCGCGCGCCATCCATACGCTTTCGGCCCGCAAGGGCGCGCCGTTCGTGACGCTGAGCGCCGCCAACATCACGCCCGAACGCATGGAGATCGAACTGTTCGGCACCGAATCGAACGGAGTCGAGCGCAAGGTGGGAGCGCTGGAGGAAGCCCATCGCGGTATTCTCTACATCGACGAAGTGGCCGACATGCCGCGCGAAACGCAGAACAAGATTTTGCGCGTGCTGGTCGAACAGCAGTTCGAGCGGGTGGGCGGTACAAAGCGGGTCAAGGTCGATGTCCGCATCATTTCCTCAACCTCGCAGAACCTGGAGGCGATGATCGCCGACGGGCGATTCCGCGAGGATCTTTACCATCGGCTCGCCGTGGTTCCGGTCATGGTGCCAGGGCTGGCCGAACGGCGCGAGGACATTCCCTATCTCGTCGACAATTTCATGAAGCAGATCGCCCGCCAAGCCGGCATCAAGCCGCGCCGCATCGGCGACGATGCGCTGGCCGTGCTGCAGGCGCACAACTGGCCGGGCAACGTGCGTCAGCTCCGCAACAACGTCGAGCGGCTGATGATCCTGGCGCGCGGCGAGGATGTCGACGCGCCGATCACCGCGGATCTGCTGCCGTCCGAAATCGGCGATGTCATGCCGCGCACGCCCAACCAGTCGGACCAGCACATCATGGCGCTTCCGCTGCGCGAGGCACGCGAACAGTTCGAAAAGGACTATCTGATCGCCCAGATCAACCGGTTCGGCGGCAACATCTCGAAGACGGCCGAGTTCATCGGCATGGAGCGCTCCGCTTTGCATCGCAAGCTGAAGTCGCTGGGCGTCTGACGCGCGGCGTCCATCGGCCGCGCCTGGGCCAAGCATTTGCCGGTTACGGCGGCGGCGGAATCGCATAAGAAGGCCCGAGAATTTTCCAGGGGTCGCCAATGCCGCGCATTGCCTATGTCAACGGGCGCTACGTCGCTCATGCGGACGCTTCCGTGCATATCGAGGATCGCGGCTATCAGTTCGCCGACGGCGTCTACGAGGTCTGCGAGGTGGCGCGCGGCTTCATCGTCGACATGCCCCGCCACCTTGCCCGGCTCAACCGCTCGCTGACCGAACTGTCGATCGCCTGGCCGGTGACGCGCAACGTATTGCCGCTGATCCTGCGCGAAGTGGTCAACCGCAATCATGTCGCCAACGGCCTGGTCTATGTCCAGGTGACGCGCGGGGTCGCCAGCCGCGATTTCGTTTTTCCGTCGGCGGACACGAAGCCGGCTCTGGTGGTGACCGCCAAGAAGGCGGATCCTGCCGCCGGCGCGAAACGGGCCGAGACGGGTATCGCGGTCATCACCGTGCCCGAGAACCGTTGGGATCGCGTCGACATCAAGAGTACCGGTTTGCTGCCCAATGTATTGGCCAAGCAGAAGGCCAGGGAAGCCGGTGCCCAGGAAGCCTGGTTCGTGGACACGGATGGCAACGTCAAGGAAGGCGGCTCGTCGAATGCCTGGATCGTTACCAGGGATGGCGTTCTGGTCACCAGGCCGGCCGAACATGGCATTCTGCGCGGCATCACGCGCACCACCATGTTCGAAGTCGCGGCAAAGCTCGGCCTGAAGATCGAGGAGCGTGGATTTTCCGTTGCCGAGGCCAAGGCGGCTCGCGAAGCATTCATCAGTTCGGCGACGACTATTGCCATGCCGATCGTGACCATTGACGGTGATCCCATAGCCAATGGAGACCCCGGCTCAATAACACTTTCGTTGCGGCAGGCCTTTTTTGACATTGCGGAAAAAAGTCCAGCCTGATAACCGCACAGGTGGAATGAACATCAATATATCTCGTTCTGCTTGTCGTTACTGACGGCAAGAGGGTGTTTGCGCGCTTGACATGTGCCCGGTAATTTGGCGCATTGGCTGCAAACCGAAGGGGATCGGCGAAAGACAAAAACAATGGCGGAACGATCGCAAAATCTTCAGGACCTGTTCCTGAATTCAGTTCGCAAGAGCAAGAACCCGCTCACCATCTTCCTCATTAACGGCGTGAAGCTGACCGGCGTGGTCACCTCCTTCGACAATTTCTGCGTCCTGTTGCGCCGCGACGGCCACTCCCAGCTCGTCTACAAGCACGCCATTTCCACGATCATGCCGAGCCAGCCGGTTCAGATGTTCGATGGCGAGGAAAGCCAGGGCGCCTGATTGCCACGTGAGAGAGACGCGGACGGCACGGTTCGCGGAAAATCAGCGCATCATCCCGGGACGGAAGCGGAAGCCCCGACCCGGGCCGTTGTCATTGTGCCTGTGCTTTCCCGCCAACCGCGCAATGACGATGATACGAGCCGTCCCCGGCTGACACGCTCGGCCGAGGCGCGCCACGACGAAGCAGTCGGCCTTGCCCGCGCCATCGACCTTGATCTGATCCATACGGCGGTCGTCACCGTCAACGACCCGCGTCCGGCGACATTGCTGGGCAGCGGCAAGGTCGAGGAGTTCGCCGGGATCGTCAAGGAAGGGCATGCGGAAGTGGTCATCGTCGACCATCCGCTGACGCCGGTACAGCAGCGCAATCTCGAGAAGGAATTCAACGCCAAGGTGCTGGATCGCACGGGGCTGATCCTGGAGATTTTCGGCGAGCGGGCGCGCACCAAGGAAGGCACGCTGCAAGTCGAGCTTGCCCATCTCAACTACCAGAAGGGCCGCCTGGTGCGCAGCTGGACCCACCTGGAGCGTCAGCGTGGCGGTGCCGGCTTCCTCGGCGGCCCCGGTGAAACGCAGATCGAATCCGATCGACGGCAGTTGCAGGAAAAGATCATAAAGCTGAAGCACGAGCTGGAAACGGTGCGCCGCACCCGCGACCTGCATCGCGCCAAGCGCAAGAAGGTGCCGTTTCCGGTGGTGGCGATCGTCGGCTACACCAACGCCGGGAAGTCGACGCTGTTCAACAAGCTGACCGGGGCAGGGGTGCTGGCGCAGGACATGCTGTTTGCCACGCTTGATCCGACACTGCGCCGCGTGCGGCTGCCGCATGGCACGCCGATCATTCTTTCCGACACGGTGGGCTTCATTTCGGACCTGCCGACGCATCTGATCGCGGCGTTCCGCGCGACCTTGGAAGAGGTCGTAGAGGCGGATCTCGTTATCCATCTGCGCGACATTTCCGATCCCGATACGGCGGCGCAGGCCGAAGATGTCGAACGCATCCTCGCCGACCTCGGCGTCGACGCCAGCGACACCAAGCGCGTGATCGAAGTCTGGAACAAGATCGACCTGCTGGACGAAGGCAACAGGCAACGGCTGCTCGCCGACGGCGCCGGCGGCGGCAAGGAGCCGCCAATCGCCGTATCGGCGGTATCGGGCGAAGGCATCGATGCGCTGAAGGCGATCATCGAAACGCGGATAGCCGGCGAGCTGCGAGATCTGACGGTGACGATCGAGCCGGCCCAGTTTGGCCTTCTCGATTGGCTTTACCGCAATGGCGATGTCGTTTCGCGAACCGACAATGACGACGGCAGCGCCACCATCTCGCTCCGGGCCA
This sequence comes from Mesorhizobium sp. B2-1-8, assembly GCF_006442545.2. Taxonomy (NCBI): domain Bacteria; kingdom Pseudomonadati; phylum Pseudomonadota; class Alphaproteobacteria; order Hyphomicrobiales; family Phyllobacteriaceae; genus Mesorhizobium; species Mesorhizobium sp. B2-1-8. The sequence goes on along the minus strand of NZ_CP083952.1, from coordinate 4,136,571 downwards.
CGCAAAGCGCCCGTGAAGAGATCGAAAGCCGATTGCGCCGCAGAAACAATGGCTAACGCGCAGCAATCCAGGAAGAAGTGCTACTTCGCGTTTTTTGCTTCCTGCCAGAGCGCTTCCATTTCCTCCAGGGTAGCTTCCTCCAGCGAGCCGCCTGCCTTTTCCAGGGCCTGCTCGACATAGTGGAAGCGTGAGCGGAATTTCTCGTTGGTGCCGCTCAGCGCCGCTTCCGAATCGAGCTTCAGGTGACGCCCAAGATTGACGACGGCAAACAACATGTCGCCGAACTCGTCCTTGATCTCAGCCGTTTCACCCTTGGCCAGAGCCTCGCGCAACTCCCCGATCTCTTCCTCGATCTTGTCCAGGATGGGAGCAGCCTCGCTCCAGTCGAAGCCGACACGGGCGGCCTTTTCCTGAAGTTTCAAGGCTCGCGTCAAGGCGGGCAGGGCGACCGGAACACTGTCCAGGAATCCCTTGCCATTGTCCTCGGGGTCGAGGCCACGCGCGAGGCGGGCTTGCCGCTTCTCGGCATTCTCCTGCGCCTTGATCTTCTCCCACATGCCCTTGGCCATGCCGGCGCTGCGAGCCTTCTCGTCGCCAAAGACGTGTGGATGGCGGCGGATCATCTTGGTGGTGATGGTCTGGACCACATCGGGGAACGCGAATTCACCGGCCTCCTGCGCCATCTGGGCATGGTAGACGACCTGCAGCAGGAGGTCGCCAAGCTCGTCGCGCAGGTCGTCGAGATCGCCGCGCGCAATGGCGTCCGCCACCTCATAGGCCTCCTCGATCGTATAGGGGGCGATGGTGGAGAAATTCTGCTCGATGTCCCACGGGCAGCCGGTCTTCGGCGCGCGCAACGCCGCCATGATCTCGATCAGGCGTGAAATGTCGTTCGATGGCGTCATGCGGCGGATGCTATCGCGCGAACCGCCGCGCGGCCAACGCTGTCAGCCGGCGAGGGGGGCTTGTCCACAGTTGCACCGTACCCGCTTCGTCAGTCCAGCACGGAAACGATCGCCTTGGCGAGGTCATCGATGCCGTCCTCGGGCAGGCCCGCCACGTTGATGCGGCTATCGCCGACCATGTAGACGGCGTGCTCGGCGCGCAGCCGTTCGACCTGCGCTTCCGTGAGGCCAAGCCTGGAGAACATGCCGCGATGGCTGGCAACGAAGTCGAAACGGTCGGAATTGGATTGCCAGCGCAGCGCCTCGGCGAACGCGACCCTGAGCCTCAGCATACGCAGGCGCATCTCTTCGAGCTCGGCTTCCCAGTCGGCACGCAGCGCGGCGTCTTCCAGCACGATGCGCACCGCGGCCGCGCCATGGTCCGGCGGCATCGAATACATGGCGCGTGCCGCCGACAGCATCTGGCTCATCGCGACGTCGGCCTGCGCGCCGTCCCTGGCCAGGACCATCGCCGCGCCGACACGGTCGCGGTAGACGGCGAAATTCTTCGAGCAGCTCGACGCGACGACCATTTCCGGGACTTTCGCGGCCAGCAGCCGCAAGCCGAGGGCGTCGGCCTCGAGACCGTCGCCAAAGCCCTGATAGGCGATGTCGACAAACGGCAGCAAGTCACGCTCGACGATCAGATCGGTGACGGCCTCCCACTGAGCTGCGTCCAGATTGGCGCCGGTCGGGTTGTGGCAGCAGCCATGCAGCAGCACCACGTCGCCGCGGTTGGCCGTCCGCAATGCAGCCAGCATGTCGTCGAAACGAACGGCACCCGAGGCCGCATCGAAATAGGGGTATTCGCGAATCTGCAGGCCGGCGGCACGCATCACCGGCATATGGTTCGGCCAGGTCGGGTCGGAGACCCAGACCGTCGCGTCCGACCGTGTGCGCTTGAGCAGTTCCGCCACCAGCCGCAGCGCGCCGGACCCGCCAGGCGCCTGTGCCGCACGGATACGCGCCATGTCGGCACCCGGACCGAAGGCGAGCTTGGCCATCACGGTGTTGAAGCCGGTATCGCCGGCAAGGCCGAGATAGGTCTTGGTATCCTGTCCTTCCAGCAGCCGCTTTTCGGCCTCGCGCACGGCGCGCATGACCGGCGTCTTGCCGTCGCGATCCTTGTAGACGCCGACGCCGAGGTCGACCTTGCCAGGGCGTGGATCGGCGCGATAGAGGCCGATCAGCGCAAGAATCTTGTCGGCGGGAGCTGGCTGCAGGTGTTCGAACATCATTATGGTTCCGTTGGCGCGGCGGAGTGATACGCAAATTGGCCAGGTTTCACCAGCGGTTTCGGTGCGCCGACACGAAAAGCGGCACCTGTCGGTATAGCTTCCACCTACTCAGAGAAAGCATTCTCCATGCTCGTCCGTCTGACCATGATCTGCGCCGGCGCCACGGCGGCGACCCGGAAAGGATCGTTTCCTTCGGATGAACCGCTGGAACCACGATCGCTGACATTGGCAAAGGCGATGCGCGGGACGCTGCGCCGCGCCGACCGTGTGTTGACGGGCCCGGCGCTTCGCGCCTGTCAGACCGCTGAGGCGCTATCGCTGGATGCGACTGTCGATACGATGCTGGCGGACCAGAATTGCGGACGATGGGCAGGCAAGAGGTTTGACGAGGTGCAGGCGCTACACCCGGACGAGATCATCGCCTGGCGCACGGATCCGAATACGGCCCCGCATGGTGGTGAATCGCTGGCTGAAGTTGCCCAACGGGCCGCTGATTTGATGGATCGATTGATCGCCGAACGTGGTCACACGATCGCCGTGACGCATGCCAGCGTCATCCGCGCCGCGATCCTGCATGTTCTCAGCGCGCCGCTTGCCGCCGGTTGGAAAATCGACATCGAGCCGCTGAGCATCACCGATTTTCGCAGCGACGGCCGCAGATGGGTGTTGCGCGCCTGCGGCGTGAGCGCTCCCAAACGGGCAAGTCCGCGTCGGGACTGAAGAGCAGCGCTGGATATCGGCGAAGAAAAGGACAGCCGCCGGGATTAGAATCCCCACATGCTCCGTAAACAGGGCATGAAACCGTCGATGCCACGCTTTGACATCATAGGACAACTCGGGTCGCTGCGGCGCTACGCGCGTTCGCTGGCGCGCGACGGCGTCGAGGCCGAGGATCTCGTGCACGACGCGCTGGTGCGCGCCTATGAGCGTCGCGGCACCTTCCGCTCGGGCGGAAATCTGCGGGCATGGCTGCTGTCGATCGTCCACAACACCTTCATCGACCGCATGCGCACGCGCCGCTCGGAAGCGGCACGTCTCGAACAGGCCGGATATCTGGCCGACGGCAGCACGCCGGCGCCGCAGGAACATTCCGTGCGCCTGGCGCAGGTGCGCGAAGCCTTTTTCAGCCTGCCGGAAGAACAGCGCTCGGCGCTGCATCTGGTCGCCATCGAGGGGCTCTCCTACCAGCAGGCGGCAAATGCCAGTGGCGTGCCGCTGGGCACGCTGATGTCGCGTATCGGCAGGGCGCGCGCGGCCCTGCGCCAGCTGGAAGAGGCGCCGGCGCGGGGCAAAAATCATCTCAGGATCGTGGGAGGTGACACATGACCGCTCTTGTGGACCCGGTTACGGACGCAGATCTCGACGCCTATGTCGACGACCAGCTCGACGTTAGCCGCCGCATCGAGGTCGAAGCTTTCCTGTCCGCGCGTCCGGAGGCGGCCGCGCGCGTGATGTCCGATCTGCGCATCCGCGACGAACTGCGCGTGGCGCTGGCCGGCTCCGAGGGCGTGGCGCGACCCGCGACTGCCGATGCCGCGCGGCGGCTGGAGAGGGGACTTGGCCGGGGCCGAGTCTTCGGCATGTTGCAACGCACGGCGGCGGTCGCCGCTTTCGTTGCCGCCGGCTGGCTGGCAAACGGCATTGTCGGGCCGATGTCGGTGACCAAGGTGGTCGCTTCGCCGCAGCCGCCCGCCTATGTCGACGAGGCGGTACAGGCACACAGGACGACGCTGCTGCGCGAAAACATGCCCTCGCAGACCGAGGCGCCCAATTACAATGCCGGCGAGATCCGCGCCGCCACCGCCATCGTCATGCCATCGCTGCCGAAGGACTGGAAAGTCCGCGACGTGCAGATCTATCCGTCGCGCTTCGGCCCGAGTGTCGAAATTGCGGTTGAAACGAAGGAGATGGGCCTGGTGTCGCTGTTCGCGATCCGGCCGGGCACTTTCGATGTGGTCAAACCGACCGTCGCGCCCTCCGGCGATATCTCCTCGGCCTACTTCCAGATCGGCGATGTCGCCTACGCGGTTGTCGCGAAGAGCGAGGTTCACGATCTCGACCGCGCCGCCGAAACGCTCGCCAGAACGCTTTACTGACCGATCCTCAAAGGAGACCTGAAAATGAATACGCCCAATCTTGGATACCGCGTCGGCGCGGGCGCCCGGACCGGAGCCGTCTATGACGAGGGCCTGCGCCAGCACATGCTGCGCGTCTACAATTATATGGGCCTCGGCCTGGTGGTTACCGGCCTTGTCGCCTTCCTGGTGTCGTCGACGCCCGCCCTCTATGTGCCGATCTTTTCCAGCCCGCTGAAATGGGTGGTGATGCTGGCGCCGCTCGCCTTCGTGCTCCTGTTCTCGTTCAAGATGCAGACCATGTCGGCGGCAAGCGCGCAGGCAATGTTCTGGGCCTTTTGTGCCGTCATGGGCCTGTCGCTGGCCTCGGTGTTCCTGGTCTTCACCGGAACCAGCATCGCGCGCACCTTCTTCATCGCCGCTACCATGTTCGGTGCCACCAGCCTCTATGGCTACACGACCAGGCGTGACCTGACCCAGTTCTCGTCCTTCCTGATCATGGGTCTGATCGGCGTGGTGATCGCCAGCATCGTCAACATCTTCCTCGGCTCGACCGCGCTGCAGTTCGCCATCTCGGTGATCGGCATCGCCGTGTTCATCGGCCTGACCGCCTGGGACACGCAGACGATCAAGGAGCAGTATGCGGAGAATTTCGATGCGGAGTCGCGGCAGAAGCTTGCCGTCTTCGGCGCGTTCTCGCTCTATCTGAACTTCATCAACATCTTCCAGCTGCTGTTGAATTTCACCGGCGAGCGGGAATAGTCCGGACCATAGCTGGAAACAGCTGCCATGATGCCGTGGCCGGAGGGAAACCTCCGGCCACTTTTCATTTGAGACGGCGCCCGGCCGGTGGCGCTGTCAACGTTCATCGCGACCGTGTGAAAGGCAAATGCGTCCGCTGCCTTGAGTTCACGCCTTGCCATTTGCTAGCCTGCCGGCCACGCCAGACGAACCGCGAGGACATATGGAACAGGACAGCCTGACGCTTCATGGCGAAGGCATATCGGCGACCATTGCCGGGCAGGGCGCCGAACTGGTTTCGCTGCGGGATGCGCAAGGATTTGAGTTTCTGTGGCAGGCCGGACCGGCCTGGCGGCGCCATTCGCCGGTGCTGTTCCCGATCGTCGGCAGGCTGAAAGGCGATCAGCTGCGCCATCGCGGCCAGGCCTATCCGATGACGCAGCACGGCTTCGCCCGCGACAAGCCGTTTATGTGGGCGGAGAGGGGGCCTCGATCCTGCACGCTGGTGCTCACCGATGACGCGGAAACCCGAACGCACTACCCGTTCGCATTCCGCCTGGCTGTGACCTATACGCTGGGCGAGGGTCAACTCGACATAGGATTAGAGATCACCAACACCGGCGACGAGCCGTTGCCGGCCTCGATCGGGGCGCATCCGGCATTCAACTGGCCACTTCTGCCCGGTGTGGCCAAAACGGATTATCGGCTGATCTTTTCCGATGACGAGCCAGCGCCGATCCGCCGGCTGAAGGATGGCCTGCTCACCGCGACGCCGCAGCCAACGCCTGTCAAAGGCAATATCCTCGAGCTCTCCGAAGGGCTTTTCGAGGACGACGCCGTGATCATGGACCGGCCGGCCAGCAACAGCATTCGCTACGGCGCCGGTCACGGTCCGGCGATTGAGGTCTCGTGGCAGGGACTTCAGGAACTGGGCATCTGGTCCAAACCCGGCGGCGCACCGTTCCTGTGCATCGAGCCTTGGCACGGCATTGCCAGCCCGCTGGATTTCGATGGAGAGTTCATCGACAAGCCGGGCCTGATGCTGATCGCGCCGGGCGCGAAGCGTTCGTTGAGTTACCGGATCAGGCTGGAGCAGGGGCCTCGGTAAAGTTTCCTGCAGACCGGACAGGGGGCATATTCGACCTCAGGTCGGGTTTCAAACCTGCCGGACCACGGCGCCGATCACATTGACGAGAAGGCGCGCGGCGATGAGCGCCGACAGGCCGTCAATGTCGGCTGGCGGATAGAACTCGACAAGATCGAATCCAGCGATCCTCGCCCGCTTGCCGAGGCCTGCGATGAGATCGATGACCTGCGTATAGGTGAGGCCGCCAGGCGTACGCGCGGCCACGCCAGGCATGAAGCCTGGGTCGAGACTGTCGCAGTCGAAGGTGACGACGACCCGCGCGCCTTCCGGAATATGGCTGAGCGCCGCTTCGACACCTTGGGCGTGGACCTCGCGGGCGGTGACGAAACGGCTGCCATAGTGCCGCGCCGCTTCGATCTCCGTGAGGCGTGCGCTGCCGACGCTGCGCAGTCCGACCTGCACCATGCCGGCGACATGCGCCATCTCGCTCGCCCGGCGCATCGGGCTGGAGTAGCCGTGGCGTTCGCCATGCACTTCGTCACGCCAGTCGATATGGGCGTCGATCTGCAGGATCCAGACAGGCCCGTGATCCGCGAAGCCGGCGAGGAAGGGACTGACCACGGAATCGTCCCCGCCGAGCAGGATGGGCACGGCGGGCAATGACAGGACTTCGCGCATCTTCGCCTCGATCCGGGCGCGGTTGCCGGCATTGTCATGCATGATGGTCAGGATGTCGCCGGCGTCGACGCAGCAGATCGGCCTGCCGTCGAACAACGGGCCGCCGAGATCGAAATCCCAATGCTCGAAGAGCTCGGCATCATCCTGGCTTGCAACACGGATGGCATCGGCGGCCAAGGCGTGGCCGCCGCTGTCTTTGCCGGGATAGGTGCTGCCGTGACCGGCACCGAAGATCACCGCACGGGGCACCGTGCCATCGGCGAGGCGATCGGGCAGGCCGAGAAAGGAAGATCGAGTGATCATCTGATTGCCTTGAAATCCAGCCGAAGCCTGATGAGCAGTTTGGGACAGGGTAATTGCTTCGCTGGCCGGATTCCATTGCCGAAATCGCCGTCCGGAGGGTTCCGCCGGTCTTGGCTTTGAGGCACCTTTTGGCTGGGACATTGAGGGTCCTGATCAGGCAGAAACGTATGTCAATCTGACCACGTCCTTGCCGATCCGGTCGCTGGCCACGAGGCGGAGCGGTGGCCGGGGACCAGCGAAGAACGGCTTGCCGTGACCGAGCACGACAGGATGGAAGTAGAGTCGATACTCATCGATGAAACCGGTCAGGCTTCGCGCCAGGTCTGGTCCGGAAACGGAGATCTCACCCGTCAGCTGATCTTTCAGCCTGCGTATCGCAGCCTCCGCGTCATCAGCGACAAGCGTGGCGTTAGGGCCGACCGACTTCAGCGAGCGCGAGACAACCCATTTCGGTTGCCGTCGCCATGCCGCCGCGAACTCGCGTAAATCCGGCGTCCACTCCGGATGGTCTTCATCCCAATAGCGCTTGACCTCATACATGCCGCGACCGTACACGCTGCCCGTCAGGCCGCGCACGTGCTCGATCCAATGACGGAAGAGCGTGGCATCGGGCCCAAATGCCTGGTGGTCGACATAGCCATCCAAGGACAGGTTCATTCCGAAGACGAGCTTAGCCATGGTGCCTCATGACAAAACGCACACCCCCGCCTGGCATTGGGCCGCATAATGGCCGCGAACTGCAAATGATGCTCCAGGGCGAGAAACCAATGGCGTTGTTCGCGGCAGAACCTGGTATGGATGCAGAAGACATCGGTGATGCGCATTTCAAACCCTTTGTCGATGATGGACGTATCCTCAAGTTCTCCTATATTGATCCTGAAACCTCTATTGAGGAACGTCGCTACTGCCTGCCAACAGAGGAGTGGCGCTGTAAGCTTAGCCAGATGATCTCACGAATGTGTCGCAACGGGGCGGCCTTTAACGTCTTCACGACGAATGATTTAGCGAGGATAGAAGGCACTCTTCTTGGCTACCCAAAGGACAGTATTGAAGCGTTCATTGCACATGCTACGGCGCTGAAAATCTAGAACTCCAAAACAGATTAAATGGCTGCCGCCCGTCTGTTGGCGCTGTCCGGCGCGGGCCCGTGCTGGCTGCCCCTCGAGGTCGCGGCCATGGCGCATTTGGGGCCGCGGTTCTCGAACTACCAATGGTGCGCGAGCCATCAACCTGCACCAGCTCGCAGAAAGTCGCATAAGATAGATTATGGAACTAGCGCATGGGGCGTAGCTCGAGAATTGCTGCGGTTTCGGCCAGTGACGGCACCATGCCGGCACTTCACGACCTCGAACCCATCGTCCAACGTTCGAGCGGCGACTGGAACAGCCGGCTGAGCTGCTGTCTCTATCGTTCTGACTCGTATGGGATTTCTATCACCATGCCATCATAGGCCGGTTCGACATTGTCAGGCGTCTCGGTCATCACGGCGGTGTAATCGAGCGGCACGTGCATGTGCGTCAGCACGGCGTTCCCAGGCGAAAGCGCCTCGATCCAGTCCAGCGCCTGGCCAAGCGAGAGATGGCTTGGATGCGTGTTGTATTGCAAAGCGTCGATGACCAGCATGTCGAGGCCTCGCAGCCGCTCGGCGGTGGTCTTGGGAAAGTCGCTGACATCGGGGCAGTAGGCGAGCCCGCCGATGCGGAAACCCAGCGAAATGATGTCGCCATGGATCTGGGGCAGCGGCTCGAAGGTGAGGGCACCCCCCTCTCCTTCAACCACAACCGGCCTGGCATGGTCGATGATGTGGGCGTCGACGATCGGCGGATAGGAGCTGCCCGGCGGCGTCTCGAAGCAATAGCCGAACGCCTCGCGCAGCCGCAGCATGGTCGGCTCGTCGGCATGGATGTCGATGCGATGCCGTTGTTCTAGCACATAGCCGCGCAAATCGTCGATGCCGTGGATGTGGTCGGCATGCGGATGCGTGTAGATCACCCCATCGATGCGCCTGACTGAAGCCATCAGCATCTGCTCGCGGAAATCCGGCCCGGTGTCGATGACGACCGTGGTGCGGCTGCCGCTAGCGGCGATGCGCTCGACAAGCGCGGCCGTGCGCATGCGCCGGTTCCTCGGATTGGCGGGGTCGCAATTGCCCCAGTCGCCGGTGATGCGCGGCGTGCCTGGCGACGACCCAGAGCCGAGAATGGTCAGGCGCAGCCGGTCGCTCATGCCTCGGGTGCCCGCTGGTCCGGGCGTGGCATCTTTCCAAACAGCCGAAAGAAATTGTCGGTGGTCAACGCAGCGATTTCAGCCGCGGTGACGCCGATCGTCTCCGCCAAAACCTTGGCGGTCTGCGCGACATAGGCCGGCTCGTTGCGCTTGCCGCGAAACGGTACCGGCGCAAGGTATGGCGCGTCGGTTTCGACCAGCAACCGGTCGTGCGGCACGTCGGCGGCGATGGCGCGCAATTCGACGGAGTTCTTGAAAGTCAGGATGCCCGAGAACGACACATAGCCGCCTAACGACACGCCGACCTCGGCGAGCCGCCGTCCCGACGAAAAACAATGCAGGATGAAAGGGAAGGCGCCCTTCCCTGTCTCGTCTTCGAGAATGGCGGCCATGTCGTCGTCGGCGTCGCGCGAATGAATGACGAGAGGCAGCCCGGTCTCGCGGGCGGCGGCGATATGGGCGCGAAAACCCTGCGCCTGCGCATCGCGTGGTGCCTTGTCGTAGAAATAATCGAGCCCCGCTTCACCGATCGCCACCACCTTTTGGTGAGCGGACAGGCGGACAAGGTCGGCAGCGGTGACGTCGAGCTCCTCGGCGGCATTGTGCGGATGGGTGCCAACGGAGCAATAGACTTCGTCGAAAGTCTCTGCAATCTCAAGGACTTGTTGAAACCGCTTCACGCGCGTTGAGATCGTCACCATACGGCCGATGCCGGCCGCCTTGGCGCGGGCGACAATGGTCGCCCGCTCCTCGGCGAAGTCCGGAAAGTCCAGATGACAATGGCTGTCGACGAGCATCAGGCGTTCGCGTCCGTCTGTTCGACATAGCGCGGAAACACGCCCTCTGGCGCAGGCAGCGCCGTGCCGGACACAAGCGCATGGTCGGCGTGGACATGCACGAAATCGCGATCGTCCGCCGGCACTGCCAGCAGGTCGAGCAGCTTGCCGGCCGAGCCCGGAATGAAGGGCTGGCATAGAACCGCCACGCGTCGCACCACTTCGGCTGTCGTCCACAGCACCGTTTCCATGCGCTCCGGATTGGTCTTTTTGAGCGCCCAGGGTTCCTGTCCGGCGAAATACCGGTCGGCTTCCGCAACCACGCCGAAGATCGCCGCCAGTGCCAGATGGATGCCCTGTTCGGCCATTGCCTTGCGCGCTGTGGCGAGGGCGTCGACCGCTTGATCCAGGATCACCTTGTCGGCCTCCGCCAGATCGCCGCGCTTCGGCACCACGCCGCCGCAGTTCTTGGCGATCATCGACAGCGAGCGCTGCGCCAGATTGCCGAGACCATTGGCCAGATCCGCATTGGTGCGGTTGACGATCGCTTCATGGCTGTAGCTGCCGTCCTGGCCGAACGGCACTTCGCGCAGGAAGAAGTACCGCACCTGGTCGAGGCCGTAATGCTCGACCATGGTGAAGGGGTCGATGACGTTGCCGACCGATTTCGACATCTTCTCGCCGCGGTTGAACAGGAAGCCGTGGCCGAAGACGCGCTTCGGCAGCGGGATGCCGGCCGATATCAGGAAGGCGGGCCAATAAACCGCGTGGAAGCGCACAATGTCCTTGCCGATGATGTGCGCATCGGCCGGCCAAAACCGCCAATTGTCAGCTTTTTCATCGGGATAGCCGATACCGGTAATGTAGTTGGTCAGCGCGTCTACCCACACATACATGACATGCTTTTCGTCGCCAGGTACCGGCACGCCCCAGTCGAACGTGGTGCGCGAGATCGACAGGTCCTTCAGTCCCGACTTGACGAAGCTCATCACCTCGTTGCGTCGCTCGGCCGGACCGATGAAGTCGGGCTGGTTTTCATAAAGCGCGATGAGCTTGTCCTGGTAGGCCGACAGGCGGAAGAAATAGCTCTCTTCCTCGACCCATTCGACCGGGGTTCCCTGCGGCCCGTAGCGGACATTGTCGGGGCGGACCTCGGTCTCTTCCTCGCCGTAGTAGGCTTCGTCACGCACGGAGTACCAGCCGGCATAGCCGCCCTTGTAGACGTCGCCATTGGCGGCCATCGCCTTCCAAATCGCCTGCGAAGCCGCGTAATGCCGCTCCTCGGTGGTGCGGATGAAATCGTCGTTGGAGGCGTTGAGCGCGGTCGCCATGCGCTTGAACTCGGCCGAGTTGCGGTCGGCCAGGTCGCGCGCCGAAATGCCTTCCTTCTTCGCCGTCTGCAGCATCTTGATGCCGTGCTCGTCGGTGCCGGTGAGGAAGAAGACCTGCTTGCCGTCGAGCCGCTGGAAACGGGCAAGCGCGTCGGTGGCGATCAGCTCGTACGCATGGCCGATATGCGGCTTGCCGTTCGGATAGGAAATCGCGGTCGTGATGTAGAATGTGTCGCGTGACATGAATGAACCGTCATGAATGTCTGAATGGAAGCCGTGGCGGTGGATATCGCATCGGAATGGCGATTGCCATCCCGAGACCAATGCATGCCGCCCAAAAGTGGCCCCGGCATTGGGGCAACGGCATGCACCAAAAAGGCCGTCACATTCGCATTGCAGAATTCAGGCGGTCGATCATGGTCAGGGCGTGCTGCTTCTTGTCGAGATTGTAGGTGTCCGTCTCAGATATAGCGTCCAAGGCCTCATGCCAAGTATCGGAGAGCGTTTTGGCCCGCTTGAGATCGCCAGCCTGCGCTGCCTGGCTTGCCGCGTCCGACAGAAGGTCCAGCGCCCGGCGGTTGAAGATGTCGAACTGGATCGCCTGGTCCCTGCCCGCGACGGCCTCGGCCAGGCGGTAGGCACCGGCAATATCGCTCTTTCCCGTCGCCACCAGGCCATCGAGCGTCTGCGCGATTTCCAGCCCGCCATACTGCGTCAGCAGGATCGCGCTGCGCGCGCTTCCCCCTGCCCGCTCGACCAGCGCGGCTCGCGCGGCCGGATCGTCGGGTGGTGGCGGGTCCGCTGTCTCCAGCACTGCCATCAGTTCGTTGGCGTCGAGCGGCGTGAATCGAACCACCTGGCAGCGCGAGCGGATCGTCGGCAGCAGACTGCCCGGCGCATGGACGATGAGAATGAACAGGGTCCGTGCCGGTGGTTCTTCGAGATTCTTCAGCAAGGCATTGGCCGCATTGGCATTCATGTCGTCGGCCGGATCGACGATCACCACCCGGTAGCTGCCGTCGTGCGAAGTCAGCGACAGGAAGCGGCTGACCTTGCGGATTTCGTCGACGGTGACGACGGTCTTGAAGCTCTTGGTCTTGTCGTTCAGGGGGCGGGTCAGATGCAGCACCCCCGGATGCGCACCGGTGGCGATCTGGCGAAACAGCGGCGAGGCCGGATCGGGAACCGCAAGGTTACCGGGCGCCTGGTCGAAAGCCGGATGCTTTAAAAGGTGGTGGGCAAGATGGAAGGCGAGCGTCGCCTTGCCGATGCCGACCGGCCCGGCGAAGATCAGCGCATGCGGCAGCTTTCCCGCGCGATAGGCGGCGGCGAGCATGGTGGCGGCCTGCCCGTGCCCGACCAGACGCGGCGTTTCGGAGGGCTCCGGCACACCGTCCAGCGTATCATGCTGTTCCGGCGCAATGCGTTCGAAGATCATACCGGTGCGACCTGCCTGTTGCGCTCGGGCGCCCTTGCCTCCAATGCCGCGAACACGGTCGCGGTGACGACATCCTCCACCGTGTCCGGATCGGCTGACGCGTCGACGACGATGCAGCGTTCCGGCTCTGCCGCCGCGATCGCCAGGAACGCTTCGCGGCGGGCCTGGTGGATGGTCAGCGTCTCCTTTTCGAAGCGGTCGGCGGCGGCGTCACTGCCGCGCCGCCATGTCGCGCGCTTCAAACCCTCGGCCGGGTCGATATCGAAGATCAGTGTCATGTCGGGCATCATGCCGTTGATGGCGACCTGTTCCAGCATGGCCATGAATGCCGGATCGATCCCGCCCGTAACGCCCTGATAGACACGCGAGGAATCCAGGAAGCGGTCACAAAGCACGATGGAGCCGCGCTCGACCGCCGGACGGATGACCTGCTCGACATGGTCGGAACGCGCGGCGGCGAAGAGCAGCGCCTCCATCTTCGGCCCGAACGGTTCGGCGGCGCCCGAAAGCAGCACATGCCGGACCGCTTCGGCGCCCGGCGAGCCGCCCGGTTCACGCGTGCGCAGGACATCATACTTCTTGGCGCGCATCTTTGTGGCCAGCCGCTCGATCTGTGTCGACTTGCCTGCGCCTTCGCCGCCTTCGAAGGTGATGAAAAATCCGCGCGCCAACCGAGAGGCCTTTATTCCTGTTTGAGTGGATTGTTGCGCTCTAGATAGTCCGCGTTCGGGGAAACGTCCATGCCGTCGGTGCTATCGCAGCCAGCCGATCGCCAATTCCTTGACGGCATCGAGCGCGCGTTGCGGCAGCGTGCCGACGCCGATCGACTCGGCTGCGAACAAGGGTGTCTCCTGGCTCAGCGTGTCGCCGATCCAGACGCGCAGTGCGCCCACCGGCTGCCCCTCCTCCACCGGTGCGGCGACCGGGCCGGTATAGACGATCCTGGCCGTCAGCTTGTCGCGGTTGGTGATCGGCAGGAAGATGTCGATCGGACCTTTTGCCTTCAGCGTCACGCCGGATTTCGCACCGCCAAAGACCTGGGCCTCGCCGACCACCTCGTCCTTGGCGAAAATCTCGGTCTTCTCGAACGAACGAACGCCCCAGTCGAGCAGTTTGCGCGCCTCTTCTGCGCGCTCCTTGTCATTGGCCAGCCCACTCATCGCCGCGATCACCCGCGTGCCGTCGTGGCTGACCGAAGCGACGATGCCGAAGCCAGATGTCTCGCTTGCGCCGACAGCCAGGCCGTCGGCGCCGATGTCCATCGCCAGCAACGGGTTGCGGTTCCTCTGCGAGATCTTGTTCCAGGTGAAATCCTTCAGGCTATAGTAGCGATAGTAATCCGGGTATTCGCGCCACAGATGCAGGGCGAGCTGCGCCAACTCGCGCACATTTGTCTGCTGGCCATCGGCCGGCAGGCCGGTCGAATTGACGAAAGTCGATGTCTTGAGGCCGATCTGGCGCGCGCGTTCGGTCATCTCCCTGGCAAAATTGTCCTCGGATCCGGCCATGCCTTCGGCTATGACAATGCAGCCGTCATTCGCGGCCTGTACGGTCACCCCCTGGATCAGGTCCTCGATCCGGATCGCCGATTTGAGCTTGGCGAACATCGTCGAGGTCCCCGACGGCGCGCCGCCTGTGCGCCAGGCGTTTTCGCTGACCACGAACGTATCGTCGAGTTTGAGGCGGCCGGACTTGAGGGCGTTGAAAACCACTTCCATCGTCATCAGCTTGGCCAGTGAGGCCGGTGGAATGGGTTTGTCGGCATCCTTCGAAAACAGCACCGTGCCGGTGTCGGCATCGATCATGAAGGCCTGTGCGGCCTTGGTTTCGAATAGCTGCGCTTGGGCCGGCGAAAGCGTAAGCAGGAGGCCGAGGAGAAAAAACCCGGCGAAAGGCTGTAGCAAGCGAAACTGCATGAAACGCGACCCATTGGCCGGCCCCTCCGGCGTGCCGAAACTATCGAGCTTTTTCGGCGAGGGATCAACTGCCGGCGGAAAGCCGGCTCCTGGATCAGTCGCGCACGACCAGCGCATCCGGCGCGCCGTGCGACCATGCCGCCTTCAACAACTCGTCCAGGCCGCCATGGCCGTCCGGATAGAGGTTGACCGCATACCAGTCATTGCCGTCGAGATCGGAGCGCTGGATTTCTATTCTGCCGAAGGGCTTCAGCGCCGAGGCCACACGTTTGGCTTCGGTGGCATCGTCGAACGTGCCCGCGGCGACATAGTCGGAGCTGGACGGCGCCGCTTGGTTGCCGGTCTTCTTCCACGACCGCAGGATGTCGGCGGGCGCCATGCCGCTTTCGTCCAGAGCGGCAAAGACATCCGCGCGATGGACGCGTTCATCGGCATAGGACAGCGAGGCCATGGCGAACGGCGATTGCGGCGGCAAGCCGATCTCCGGCCGTTCCGGCACGATCGGTCCGAAATCGGGCAGCGCCAGATCGCCGAAGACCGGCTGCGCGGACATCTGCCCCTCGACCGGGGTCGCGGCATCGGTCAGCTGACCCGGAAACGGCACGGCGGCCGCGCCGACCGGAAGGCTGGGCGAAGGCCCGTTCATGGCCACCATGACGCCGGTCGGCAAGCCATCCGAGGGATCCGGTATGCGGTTGCCTGGATGATAAGAGGCCATCAGATACTGGTCGTCATTGCCGTCGAGCGGGGCGCGGCCGACATATTCGACCTTCACCTTTGCGGTGCCGACCTTGTCGTAGTCCAGCATCTGCGCGGCTCGCTCCGAGACGTCGATGATGCGGCCCTCATGGTATGGGCCGCGGTCATTGACGCGCACGATCACCGAACTGCCGGTTTCGAGGTTGGTGACGCGGGCATAGCTGGGCAGCGGCATGGTCGGATGCGCCGCCGTCAGATGCGCCATGTCGTAGACTTCGCCGTTGGCGGTCAGCCGGCCATGGAAGGCGTCACCATACCACGAGGCCAGACCCACCTTGGCGTACCTCTTGTCTTCCTTGGGATAATACCACTTGCCGCGCACCTGATAGGGCTTGCCAAGCTGGTCGCGGCCGCCGCCGCGCCGCATGAAGGCAGCGCGCGGACTCGCCTTCACGCCATATTCGGTCTCGGCGAAATATTCCTTGGAGCGGGTCTTCTTGTAGACCATCCCCTTCGGCTCGGGCTGCGACGCGCAAGCGGCAAGCAATGCAGCGGACGCTGCAAGCAACGCAACCGTGGCAACGCGACGAAGACGCGGGTGCGTCACAGCCTGCATTCTTGATTGTCCCCTAAAGTCTCAACCAAAGACGTCGTATCCGACCATCAGAAGAGCCAAGCACTCACTCGACAATGCCAACGACGTCCCGGACCCCGATCCTTTGTGCGCAGGAATTGTTTATCACGGTATTAACCGATTGTGGCCGGAACCGGGCAAGATTGTGACGCCGCTTGCCGGATCCCAGGGCTCCGGCAAAGGCCCGTTTCAGCCAAGCCGGTTGACAGGCCTTCGCCGGGCACACTAGAGCAGTGGCCGGCAGTCACTGGAGGGATGGCCGAGCGGTTTAAGGCACCGGTCTTGAAAACCGGCGTGGGCGCAAGTTCACCGTGGGTTCGAATCCCACTCCCTCCGCCACAAAGTCAATGAATCAGGTATTTAGGCAAACTTTGCCTGCCGACGAAACGCAAAAATTGTGGAAAGTGACAGATACGGCATCCGCCCAACCGGCGAAATCGTCACGATTAACGGATCGTTGACCGCGCTGTCCTATTCTGAGACAGCGCGGTCAGATCCCAACCGGACTGCGCAGGCGGCTTCGGCAACCAGCACCCGCCCGCATTGTCGGAGCCGCCGCTACACTCTGGAATAAATACCAGCAATGGTTGAATCAACCGTTACTGCAGTTGTTGAAATTAGAACGAATATCCGCCGTCTTGCCGCCATCCACCGCCGGCGCCCCGGTTCAAAAATGGCAAGCTTCTCGCTGTAAGAGAGCCGTACCTTCTATACCGCAACCATTGTCATCCAGCAGGATGACAACAGCAGTGACGGCGGATCGCCTTCCAGCCCGGCTCCATGCAGCAGCGAAAGGCAGGGAGCCGGGTTGACCTTGTCGAATCTAGATGCGCTCGGCCTCCGGCAGGCGTACGATGAACTCGCGGGAGGGCATCTGGGAGGAGCCCTTTATGTTTGAGGTGCGGAGCTTTGTCGCCAAGATGGTGAAACGTGAGCGCATGGCTGCCAAGCAGCGCGTGACGCTGCCGATGGTGAAAACACTCGCCGATCGGCCGGTTCACATCAAACCCCGGCCCGCCAAGAACAGACCGGCTCCGCCGCAGCATCACGCCGCCAGCAACATGTAGGCTTTCAGACGCCTGCACTTTCCACACAGGACCGAGCTTGAGGATTGAGCGCCGGCGCTCGATCCTTTCGCCCTCTTTCTCCGGAACCCTGGTGCGGTGCCGGGGATATTTGCGACGTACCGGGACTGGCGGGCCTATATCACCAGGGGACGGTGCGGCCGAGATAGTCGACATAGGTCAACCCTGGGGTTCCTCGCTTGGCAAGCAAGACGTTCACGAGGCTCGGCACACTCTCCTCGATGCTCAGCCGCCCATCCGGCCCTCCCAACTTCGTACGGACCCAGCCGGGCGCCATCAGCACCATGGCACGCGGTGTTGCGGCATGGCGGGCCGCGAAGCTTCGCATGAACATGTTCAGCGCTGCCTTGCTGCCGCGGTAAACCTCACGTTGACCCGTCTCATTGTTGGAGATGCTACCCTGCCCGGATGACATCACGCCGATCAGGCCGGTCGCCGGGACAAATGGCTCCAGGCTCTCGAGGACCCGCATCGGGCCGAGTGCATTTGTGACCATTACCCGCACGAACTCGTCGGTCGCCACATCGGCGATCGTTTCAGCCGGGTTATTTGTCACGCCGGCATTGACGAACACTATGTCGAACACCCTGCCCGACAGCCGGTCGCGCAAGGCCGCGACCTGATCGGGCTCGCAGATGTCGACCGTCTCGATTTCGAGCCGGCCTTCGAACTCGTCTGTGAGGTCGTGCAACTTGGTCTGGCCGCTGCCTTTCCGGATCGTGCCGACGACGTTCCAGCCTTTCCTGAGGAACTCGGCCGCCATTGCGTGGCCGAGGCCGCGCGATGCGCCGACGATGAGGACAGTATTCGACTGGGTGTTCAAGACGCTGGGATGACCGCAGATATGGGCAACCGGAGACCATGCGCCAGACGCGCCAAATTCAAACTATGGTTGCATCCGACGCTATATCCGCCAAAACAGCTGGGATAAGGCTGTGCCATGGACAATGTGGACCTGAACCTTCTCGTGGCGCTGGACATCTTGCTTGCCGAAGGCAGCGTGACAGGGGCGGCCCGCCGGCTCGGCTTGAGCACCTCGGCGATGAGCCGAACGCTCACACGACTTCGTGCAGCCACCGGCGACCCGCTGCTCGTCCGGGCCGGACGCGGGCTCGTGCCCACACCGCACGCCACGGAATTGCGCGACCGCGTCCATGAACTTACCCGGGATGTGCGATCGGTTCTGCGGCCGCAAAACATGCGTGTGGACCTGGCCACACTCGAATTGACGTTCACCATTCGCGCCAGCGAAGCATTCCTGGAGTTCCTTTCCGGCCCGGTCGTGATTGCGGTTACCCGTGCGGCGCCCCGTGTCCGACTGCGCTTCGCACCCAAGCCCGACAAGGACGCGCGTCCGCTTCGGGAAGGTCTCATCGATCTGGAGATCGGTTTGCTTGGAACGTCCGCGCCCGAGATACGCACCCAGTTCCTGTTCCACGACAAATATGTCGGCGTGGCCCGGGCCGGACATCCGCTTCTGACGGGCGCTGGTGTCAGCCCCGAACGCTATGCCGCCTGTAAGCATGTGGTGGCATCCCGGGAAGGAAATGTCGTCGAGCCGATCGATGGAGCGTTGGTGAAGCTTGACCTTGGACGCACCGTCGTGGTTGTCGTGCCCGGCTACCCCGATGCAATGCGGATCGTGCGCCAGTCGGATCTGGTAGCGACCGTGCCGCGCTCGTGTTTCGGCAACGCTGGCGCGAGCGACCACGCCGTCGCGACGGGTCTCGAGAGCTTCGAGCTCCCGCTTCCTGTTCCGGAGTTCAAAATATCGGCGATGTGGCATCCTCGCATGGACGCCGACCCGGCCCATCGTTGGCTGCGCGATATCGTGATGTCGGTCTGCCGGGCGGCCTATCCGCGGCGATGAAGCATGATTGCGCAGCGATCGCGAGCTCACATAACGCCAAGGCGCTGACTTGCTCAGTCCGGCTGCTGTGTGCGCTCCGCGATGGCAAATGCCTGCAGGTTCCTGGCCTTGCCGATGTCCTGATCGGCGTTTGCGATGATCGAGAAGAAGGCTGCTCTGGCAATATCCTTCTTCGAGGCCTTGGGGTGCGCTTTCCGGGCGGCTTTGACAAGCTGCTTGGGAGACATGTCGGGCGTGACGATCCTCATGAGGGTGTCGCCGATCGCACTCATTTCACTTGCGTCCATGATGGGCGTCCCTGTGCTGACCGCATTGGCACAATAGCAAGGACAACTCGCGACCGGCAATATGGTTCTGGAAATGAAAAACCCCGCCGGCAGGGACCGGAGGGGTTAGTCCTGGGAGGCCGCGCGTTGCGCTGCGTTCGACAAGCGCGCGCCGACCAAGTAGCGCCAGGCTGCGACATGGATGTGACACCGGCGAGTGCATGGGCAAGCCGGGAGCACGACACAGGCGGGCGGCATCAAGCCTTTGGAAAGGAGAAATGTGGTTCTGTTCGGAAGCTGAAGCGCGGGTGGCGCTGGCCAAAGGCAAGGCGATAAGCGGTCGAATGGATATCTTTGGCATCAAGGGGCTGTTGATCTGCGCGCTGATCTTCATTCCGTTCGAGCATCTGTTCGCCGAGCGACCGCAAAAAATCCTGCGCAAGGGCCTGGGTGTCGACCTGATCTATGTGCTGTTCAACGGCCTCGTCGTAAAGGCGGTAATAATCCTGATAGCGGCCAACACGCTCGAAGCCGCTGCAATGCTGGTCCCGCAATCGGTAACGCAGGCGGTCGGCGGCCAGCCCCTCTGGCTGCAGGTCGCCGAAATCATCCTGATTACCGATATAGGCGTCTACTGGGCACACCGTGCGTTTCACGAAATCCCCGCGCTTTGGAAGTTCCATGCAGTCCATCACGGCATTGAGGAACTGGATTGGCTGGGTGCATTCCACTCTCATCCCGTCGACGCCATAGTCACGAAGGCAATTTCGCTGACACCGATCTTCTTTCTCGGATTCTCCGAGGCCTCCATCGCCGTCTTTTCCGTCATCTACTTCTGGCACACGCTGCTTGTTCATTCGAACTTGCGGATTCCGTTCGGTCCCTTGAAGTGGCTCGTCGCCGGCCCGCAGTTCCATCGCTGGCACCATGCCAACCAGCGCGAAGCCTACGACAAGAACTTCGCCGGACAGTTGCCCTTCCTCGACGTGGTGTTCGGCACGTACAATGCGACTGGCAACAAAGTGCCTGAGAAATACGGCGTCGATGATCCCGTCCCCTCCAGCTACTTCGGACAGATCGGCTATCCGCTGCGGCGCCGCAGGAAACGATCGAATCGGGCAGAGCCGAATGGCGGCGCGCTCGACGAAAATCAGCCGGCGCGAAACAGCGGGGATCGGGCGCCAACAGGTGCGGTCAATATCGGCCGTTAGGCAATACAATCTCCCCTGTCGTGTCGCCTGATGGCAGCAGAAATTCCCTCGCGGGTTGGTCTCGGCGGATGCCGGCGATAAATGTAGGTCCTGCGCAATTTGCCACGAGGCTGTTTTCGGCATGGATTATCGCGACGACGATCTCACGAAATTCGAAGCGCATGGCGCCGCTCCTTTGCCGGCCGCGGCGGACGAAGGCCAGGTTGAGCACGAGGGTGCAAAAATCTGGTACGCGACGTTTGGGACGGGGTTTCCCGTGATCCTGTTGCATGGCGGCCTTGGCCATAGCGGCAATTGGGGATTTCAGGTCCCGACATTGGTCGAGCACGGCTATCAGGTCGTCACCATCGACAGCCGTGGCCATGGACGCAGCACGCGCGACGAACGGCCGTACAAATACGAGCTGATGGCCTCGGATGTCCTGGCGGTGATGGATCGCCTGCACTTGAACAAGGCTGTCGCAGTGGGTTGGAGCGATGGCGCCTGCGTTGCCCTGATCCTTGGCATGAAGGCCGCCGATCGCATCGCGGGCGTGTTCTTCTTCGGCTGCAATATGGATCCCAGCGGCACGAAGGAATTCGAGGCCAGTCCGGTCATCGAGCGGTGTTTCAGCCGGCACAAAAAGGACTATGCCGAGCTGTCGGCCACGTCGGATCAATTCGACGCGTTTGTCAACGCCGTCGGCCTGATGATGAAGAGCGAACCCAATTATGGCGTCACCGAACTGGGACAGATCGGCGTGCCCGTGGCGGTCGTCCAAAGCGAGCATGACGAGTTTATCAAGGACGAGCATGCGATCTATCTGGCCCGCAGCATACTGGGATCGGAATTGGTCATGCTGCCCGACGTCAGTCATTTCGCGCCCTTGCAGCGTCCCGACCGGTTCAACCGCGTGCTATTGGCTTTCCTCAAAAAAATTCGTCCTTGAGCCCTGTCGCACCGCTTCCGGAATCCCAGCTCTGGGTCAGGCACGCGGGACGCCATCTCGCCTGCGAGGCTTTTCACGTCGAATCGGCTAAGCCTTGCGGTATGAACGAGACCTCACTCTATGCGCCGGTGAAGCGTTTCCTCGAAAACCTCGACTTCGTCGTGAAAGGGGAAATCGGCGGCTGCGACATCGTCGCGCTGCGCGAGGGGGAGCCGCCGATCGTCGTCATCTGCGAGCTGAAGCTGCAGTTCAATCTCGAACTGGTTCTGCAAGGCGTCGACCGCGCGGCTGCTTGCGATGAAGTGTGGCTGGCCGCGCGCATGTCGGCGCGGGGCAAGGGACGTGAAAGCGATGCCAGATTCCGCAACCTTTGCCGCCGGCTCGGCTTCGGCCTGATTGGTGTGACGGCGAACGACCGCGTCGAGGTGCTCCTGAGCCCCGTCACCGTTACGCCGCGCAAGAATCCGCGTCGCCGCTCGCGTCTGGTCGATGAACATCGGCGCCGTCGCGGCGATCCTGTCGCGGGCGGCGGATCGCGCAATCCGATCATGACCGCTTACCGCCAAAGCGCCCTCGCCTGCGCCGCGGCGTTGGCGGACGGGCCCAAGCGCCCACGCGACCTGAAGGCGCTGACGCCGCTTGCGCCAAAGATCCTGCTGCACAATGTCTATGGCTGGTTCGCGCGCGTCGACCGCGGCGTCTACGATCTCACCGACGCCGGCCGTGCCTCGCTGATCCGTTGGCCGCAGGCCTCGCACAGTTCGCCAGGATGATCGCGAACGTGCTCCATGCCGTCGCTCAGTTTGAGCCGGATTTGCCGATCGAACGAGGGGAGCATGATGATGGTGCGCGTCCAGGACATGCGAAACCTTGGCCCGGTGACGGCGCGGATGTTGGCGGAAATCGACATTGTCTCCGACGACGATTTGCGCAATCTCGGCTCGGTCGAAACCTATCATCGCCTGAAGTTTCGATTTGGCCGGCATGTGACGATCCTAGCGCTTTATGCGATGGAAGCTGCATTGTGCGATTGCGATTGGCGGAATCTCGACCCGGACATAAAGGCGTTTCTCCGACAACAGGTTGGCGCCGGCCAAGTCTTGGGGACGGCGATACGCACGCCTCGCTGATCCGATGGCCGCATTCGTCCGACGATGAAACACGACACGGGGTTTTGAATGCGCCGACCCGCCTGAACACGGAAACCTGAGAGGCCTGTTGGTTGATTTTTCAGACAAAACATGCTGCTTGTCCCGCCCATGAAGACACTCTGCATGATGGCAATTGCGTCCCTGACGCTGGCTTTTCCGGCCAGTGCGATGGACAACGCTTTGCGCGCCGGGCTGATGAAACTCGATCCGCAGACCCGCCTCGAGCAGCGTTGCGATGCCGAAATCCTGGACCGGATCACCCACGACGATCGCAAGTTCAAGGCCGACCGCGTCGTCGCATACGCCTTCGCGACGCCGGAGATGAGCGCCGACGCCATCCGGAGCCCCGGTGCGGCGTTCCGCAGCAAGGGACAGTGGTACCGGCTGAAATTCAAATGCCAGACGGGACCGGACCATATGGACGTTCTCCAGCTCCGCTATCGGATCGGAGATGAGATTCCGGAAGCTGATTGGGCGAAGTACAATCTCTACGATTAGTTTCTCGCAGGCTTGCGCCGGCACTGGCTTGCCGCCGGCGGTTGCTGAGAATCTTCTGTAGATCCAAGGCCACGAAAATGGTTTTCCAGCGTTGTCCAGCGCTGCGACTTGACGCCAGCGGACCATGCCTTTAGGCCCGTTCGGACGATCGCCGACGAACACTCGACGAAGGGCTTCCAGGTCGATGGAAATATTTACCGCCGCGGGCTTTTCGGCTCTCCTTCAGGTCATCGCCATCGACCTTGCGCTTGCGGGCGACAATGCCATCGTCATCGGCCTCGCCGCGGCCGGCCTGCCGGTCAGCCAACGCAAGCGAGCCATTCTTGTCGGCATCGCGGCTGCCACCGTTCTTCGAATTTTCTTCGCCCTGATCACGCAATGGCTGCTGACCATTGGTCCCATGCTGCTTATCGGTGGTGGCCTGCTTTTGCTGTGGGTTTGCTGGAAGATGTGGCGCGAATTACGTGTCAGCCACGATGACGAGCGCGACGCCACCGAAGCGCTGTCGAACGGCGATTTTGACAAGGATGGGGTCATTGCCGGCAAGGGGCCACGCAAGACCTTCTCACAGGCCGCCTGGCAGATCGTCATTGCCGACGTCTCGATGTCGCTCGACAATGTCCTTGCCGTGGCGGGCGCGGCCATGAACCATCCGACGGTGCTGATTGTCGGACTGGCGCTGTCGATCGCGTTGATGGGCTTTGCGGCGTCGTTCGT
This sequence comes from Mesorhizobium sp. B2-1-8, assembly GCF_006442545.2. NCBI lineage: Bacteria > Pseudomonadati > Pseudomonadota > Alphaproteobacteria > Hyphomicrobiales > Phyllobacteriaceae > Mesorhizobium > Mesorhizobium sp. B2-1-8. The sequence goes on along the minus strand of NZ_CP083952.1, from coordinate 4,112,759 downwards.
CGCGCGCCTGCTGCACAAATACCGCTGGATTGCCTATGTCGGCCTGGTCATCATCCTCTATGTCGCGGTCAAGATGCTGCTTGATGGGGCCGTGCAGCAATTCCCCGATCATTTCGCCTTCCTGTCACCATGGTTCGGGTCAGGCGGGCACTGACGCACAGGCCTGGGCCTAGTGCTCCGTTTGCCTGATTGAGGAAGCCGTGCTATTGCGCCGCCCGAATTGAGCTCCTGCCGGGAGCCAAGCAAACCGTTATATGTCGAGACTGCGGGCCGGATCGGTGTTTCCGGTTCGTGTCCATTGGAAAATCGCCCATGTCCGCCCCGCGCGTCAGCTTCGTCAGTCTCGGATGTCCCAAAGCCCTTGTCGATTCCGAACGCATCATCACGCGTTTGCGGGCCGAGGGCTACGAGATCGCCCGCAAGCATGACGGCGCCGATCTGGTTGTCGTCAACACCTGTGGTTTCCTTGATTCCGCCCGCGACGAGTCGCTCAACGCCATCGGCTCCGCGCTTTCGGAAAACGGCAGGGTCATCGTCACCGGCTGTCTGGGCGCCGAGCCGGACGTGATCCGCGAGAAGCACCCCAACGTGCTGGCGATCACCGGGCCGCAGGCCTATGAGAGCGTGATGGCAGCCGTCCATGAGGCTGCCCCTCCCTCGCACGATCCCTACATCGACCTCCTGCCGCCGCAGGGCGTTAAGCTGACGCCGCGCCACTATGCCTATTTGAAGATTTCGGAAGGCTGCAACAACCGTTGCACCTTCTGCATCATCCCGGCACTTCGTGGCGATCTCGTCTCGCGGCCGGCTGCCGATGTGCTGCGCGAAGCCGAAAAACTGGCCAAGGCCGGCGTCAAGGAACTCCTCGTCATCTCGCAGGACACCAGCGCCTACGGCATCGACATCAAGTACCAGACGTCCATGTTCGGCGACCGCGAAGTGCGCGCGAAATTCCTCGACCTCTCGGAGGAACTGGGCAAGCTCGGCATCTGGGTGCGCATGCATTATGTCTATCCCTACCCGCATGTCGCCGACGTCATCCCGCTGATGGCCGAGGGAAAAATCCTTCCCTATCTGGACATCCCCTTCCAGCATGCCTCGCCGCAGGTGCTGAAGAACATGCGCCGGCCCGCCCACGGCGAAAAAACGCTCGAGCGCATTCGCGGCTGGCGCGACGTGTGCCCGGATCTCGCCATCCGCTCGACCTTCATCGTCGGCTTCCCCGGCGAAACGGACGACGATTTCGAGATGCTGCTCGATTGGCTGGATGAAGCGAAAATCGATCGCGCTGGCTGCTTCAAATACGAACCGGTCAGAGGCGCCCGCTCCAACGAGCTTGGGCTGGAGCAGGTGCCGCAGGAGATCAAGGAAGCGCGATGGCATCGCTTCATGCAGCGCCAGCAGAAGATTTCTGCGACGCAGCTTGCCAGGAAGGTCGGCAAGCGCCTGCCGGTGCTGATCGACGAAGCGCATGGCATGTCGGCAAAGGGCCGTACCAAATACGACGCGCCCGAGATCGACGGTTCGGTCCACATCCAGTCGCGCCGCCCGATGCGCGCCGGCGACATCGTCACCGTCAAGATCGAGCGTGCGGACGCTTACGACCTCTACGGCGCGGCTGTCTGAGCCCTCCCGTCAGGTTCTCCATCCAAATGAAAAGGGCGCCTCTCGGCGCCCTCTCCATATCGAAATGTGCTCTGCCGCTTACTGCGGCAGCTTGTCGTCGACGCCCTTGACGTAGAAATTCATGCCGAGCAGCGTGCCGTCGTCGGCGACCTCGCCGTCCTTCAGCCATGCCGAGCCGTCCTGCTTGGCGATCGGCCCGGTGAAGGGGTTCCAGCCGCCGGCGATCTTCTTTTCGGTCGCTTCGGCCATCGCCTTCACGTCGTCAGGCATGTTGGTGAAGGGCGCGAGCTTGACCGCGCCGTCCTTGATGCCGAGCCAGACATTGTCCGGCTTCCAGGTGCCGTCGATAGCTGCCTGCACGCGGCTGATGTAGTACGGACCCCACTCGTCGGTCAGCGAGGTCAACTGCGCGTGCGGCGCGAACTTGATCATGTCGGATGACTGGCCGAAGCCGTGCAGCTTGCGCTCTTCGGCCACCTGCAGGGGAGCGGTCGAGTCGGTGTGCTGGACGATGATGTCGGCGCCCTGGTCGAACAGCGCCTTGGCGGCGTCGGCTTCCTTGCCCGGATCGAACCACGAGTTCACCCAGACGATCTTGGCCTTGAAGTTCGGATTGATCGACTGTGCGCCGAGCATGAAGGAGTTGATGCCCATCACCACTTCCGGGATCGGGAAGGAGACGATGTAGCCGGCGACGCCGGACTTCGATTCCTTGGCCGCGATCTGGCCGAGCACGTAGCGGCCTTCATAGAAGCGCGCATTGTAGATGCCGAGATTGTCCCCGGTCTTGTATCCGGTGGCGTGCTCGAACATCACCTTGGGAAACTTCTTGGCGACCTTCACTTCGGCGTCCATGAAACCGAACGAGGTGCCGAAGATGATCTTGCAGCCTTCGCGCGCCAGACGCTCGAAAGCACGGTCGGCGTCGGGGCCTTCGGAGACGTTCTCCAGATAGGCGGTTTCGACCTTGTCGCTGAGCGCTTTCTCGACCTCGAGGCGGCCCTGGTCGTGCTGGTAGGAATAGCCGAAATCGCCGATCGGGCCGGTGTAGACCCAGCAGGCTTTCAACTTGTCGGCAGCCTCCGCGGACGCCGCCAGCGACAAGGCCGCTGTCGTTGTCATCAGGGCAATAAGCAGTTTTTTCATTGTGTTACCTCTCTGTGTTAAGCCTTGGAGCTTCCCGTCTTTTTGTTGTTGTCAACGATCCGGAACGAATGGCTGCCCCAGGGAGGCCGGCGTGTTCATCATCGTCAGACGCTTGTTGCGCGAGATTAGAACGAGAACCACGACGGTTGCCAGATAGGGCAGAGAAGAAAGCATCTGCGAGGGCACCGGAATGCCAAAAGCCTGTGCATGAAGCTGGCCGATCCACACCGCGCCGAAGATGTAGGCGCCGGCCAGCACCCGCCACGGCCGCCAGGATGCGAACACCACCAGTGCCAGCGCGATCCAGCCGCGGCCAGCGGACATGTTCTCGACCCATTGCGGCGTATAGACGAGCGACAGATGCCCGCCGGCAAGACCGGCGCAGGCGCCGCCGAAGATGACCGCGAGGTAGCGGTAGCGGATGACCTTGATGCCGAGCGCATGCGCCGATGTGTGGCTGTCGCCGATCGAACGCAGCGTCAGCCCGGTACGCGTCTTGAACAGGAACCACATTACCGCAGCCGTCAGCGCGATCGAAATGTAGAATACAGGGTCCTGGCCAAACAGCAGCCTACCCACGACCGGAATCGAGCTGAGGCCGGGAATGTCGAGATTGGGCAACCTGACGCCGGGCTGGCCGACGAAACGCGTTCCCATCATGCCGGAGAGGCCGAGGCCGAGCAGCGTCAGTGACAGGCCGGTCGCCACCTGGTTGGTGGCCAGCGACAGCGTCATGACGGCAAACAGCAGGGAGAAAAGCGCTCCCACGACGATTGCCGCCAGGAGGCCGATCCAGGGCGATCCGGTCAGGTAACCGGCTCCGAAGCCGCCGACGGCGCCCATGACCATCATGCCTTCGACACCAAGATTGAGCACGCCGGAGCGTTCGACCACCAGTTCGCCGATCGCCGCGATCAAGAGCGGCGTCGCCGCAGTTGCGATGGTCAGGAGGATGTTGACCGTGATGTCCATCAGCGGGCTTCCTTCAACTTTGGTGCGGCCTCGAGCTTGGCGGGGGCTTCCTGTTTCGTCAGCGCCAGGCCGATCAAGCGGATGCGGTAATGAATGAGCGTGTCGCAGCCGAGCACGAAGAACAGCAGCATCCCCTGGAACACTCTCGCCACCTTGTCGGAAATGCCGAGCGCGCTTTGCACCGCCTCGCCGCCGAGATAGGTCAGCGCCAGCACCAGGCCCGCGGCGACGATGCCGAGCGGATTGAGGCGGCCGAGGAAGGCCACGATGATGGCGGTGAAGCCATAGCCGGGCGAAATCACGGGCTGCAGTTGCCCGATCGCGCCGGAAACCTCCGAGATACCGGCAAGGCCGGCGAGTGCTCCAGACAGCAGGAAGGCGAAGAACACCATGCGGTTGAGGCCGAAGCCGGCGAACCGCCCTGCCCTCGGGCTGGAACCCAGCACGCGGACCTCGAAACCCTTGAGCATGCGGCCCATCAGGATCCAGATCAGCACCGCCGCAACCAGGGCGAAGACGAAGCCCCAATTGGCGCGCCCGGCATCCGGCATCAGCTCTGGCAGCACGGCCGAGTCGCCGAACTGGATCGTCTGCGGAAAGCCGTGTCCCTGCGGATCGCGCCAGGGACCGCGCACCAGCCAGTCGAGGAACAGCTGCGCGACGTAGACCAGCATCAGGCTGGTCAGGATTTCGTTGGTGGAGAACCGGGTCTTCAGCAAGGCGGGGATCGCCGCGTAGGCCGCACCGCCGACCATGCCGAGCAGAAGCATCAGCGGCAGCACCAGCGGGCCTTCGAATTGCGGAAACAGCACCGGAATGATGGAGCCGAAGATGGCACCGAAGATGAACTGGCCCTCGGCGCCGATGTTCCAGATGTTGGCCTTGTAGCAGACAGACAGGCCGACAGCGATCAGGATCAGCGGTGCGGCCTTGATTGCCAGCTCATGCAACTGCCAGACCTGGCTGATCGGCTCGATGAAATAGATCTTGAATGCGTTGAGTGGGTTGACGCCGAGCAGCGCGAACATAATGGCTCCGGCGATGATGGTCAGCGCGAAGGCGATGAACGGCGACAGCATCGAAAACAGCGCCGAGCGCTGCGGGCGTTTGACGAGTTCGAGGCGCATCATGCCGTCTCCAGCGTGTGTTCGGCGTGGCCGGGTTCGGCGCCGCCCATCAGCAAGCCGACCTTCTCGAAAGTCGCTTCGGCGATCGGCATCGGCTTCGAGAGTTCGCCATTGTGCATGACGGCGATCGCGTCCGATATCTCGAACAGCTCGTCCAGATCCTGGCTGATCACCAATACGGCCGATCCGCTGCGAGAGAGCTCGATCAAGGCCTGGCGGATGTGCGCGGCGGCTCCGGCGTCGACGCCCCATGTCGGTTGGTTCACCACCATCACGCTTGGCCGGCGGTCGAGTTCGCGGCCGACGATGAATTTCTGCAGATTGCCGCCCGAAAGTGCCGCCGCTTCAGGATCCGGCGCGCTTTTGCGAACATCCATTGCCTCGATGATGCGTTGTGAGGCGGCGTAGACGGCGCCACTCTTGACCATGCCACCGGTGCCGACAAAAGCCTTGCCGTCCGTGGCATGGCGCGACAGCAAGAGGTTTTCCGAGAGTTTCATGCGCGGCGCGGCACCATGGCCGAGACGCTCTTCCGGCACGAAGGCAGCCCCCAGCAGGCGCCGCCCGGTAATGGTGAGGCCGCCGGCGTCCTTGCCGCGGATGCGCACCGAGGCGGCATCGTGCTGCAAAACCTCGCCGGAGACGGACTCGAAGAACTCACCCTGGCCATTGCCGGCGACACCGGCAATGCCGATCACCTCGCCGGCGCGGACATTGAGGCTGACGTTCTTGAGCGGAATGGAAAACGGCGTTGCCGGCTTGCGGTTGAGGCCGCGGATTTCGAGCAGCGGCTGCGCGGTTTCGATCCCCTCGACCGGCGCCCGCACCACGGCCTGCACCTCGCTGCCGACCATCATGCGCGCGAGCGATGAGGCTGTCTGCTCGCGCGGGTTGCAGTGACCGACCACCTTGCCGTGCCGCAGCACCGTGGCGCGATCGCAGATGCGTTTGACCTCTTCGAGTCGGTGCGAAATGTAGAGGATCGATTTGCCTTCCGAACGCAACCGCTCCAGCGTCTCGAACAGCTTGTCGGCTTCCTGCGGCGTCAGCACCGATGTCGGCTCGTCCAGGATGATTAGTTGTGGCGTCTGCAGCAGACAGCGGATGATCTCGATGCGCTGGCGTTCGCCGACCGAAAGGTCGCCGACCAGCGATTCCGGGTCGAGCGGCAGGCCGTAACTGTAGGAAAGCGCCCTGGCCTTGGCCGCGATGCTGCTGATCGGCGAGCCGTCATCGAGCGACAGCGCGATGTTCTCGGCTGCCGTCAGCGCCTCGAACAGCGAAAAATGTTGGAACACCATGCCGATGCCGAGCTTCTTGGCAACGCCCGGGCTGGTGATCCGCACCGCTTGACCGTTCCAGAAAATCTCGCCCGAATTGGGCTCCAGCGAGCCGAACAGCATCTTGACCAGCGTCGATTTGCCGGCGCCGTTCTCGCCGAGCAAAGCGTGGATTTCACCTTTGGCGATGTTGAGGTCGATATGGTCGCACGCTGTCAGCGTGCCGAATATCTTGGTCAGTCCGCGAACCTCGAGCAGGTTCGCCCCATCATGATTTGCACTCACAGTGCCTCCCATCCGGATTACCGGACATGTTCTGTGTTCCCGCAAGCATCGTATGCGCGGCCGGCTCTCGTGCGAAAGCAGCACCCAACTTGAAAGAGCTTCAAGAATTTCAGCGAAAACTCAAGGGTAAAGATTAGCCTTCGTCACATAAGGATACGGCTGGCCGGCTTTTCGTGCAAACCATGCCCGCCGCTGCGGCAGGACGCTAAAAACCAAGGCAAACTGTCCTCAGGGAACCAGGATGGTCGTGCCTGTCGTTCTGCGTCCCTCGAGATCCTGATGTGCCTTGCCCGCGTCTTTCAGCGCGTAGCGCTGATTGATCTTGATCTCGACCGCACCGCTGAGCACAACCTCGAATAGCGCGGCGGCGGAGGCGTCGAGGTCCTCACGTTTTGCATTGTAGACGAACAGCGTCGGCCTGGTTGCGAACAGCGAGCCCTTCTGCGCCAGCAGCGACATCGAAAACGGCGGGATGGGTCCCGAGGACTGGCCGAAGCTGACGAACATGCCGAGCGGCTTGAGGCAGTCGAGCGAGGCCGGAAATGTGTCGTTACCGACCGAGTCATAGACGACGTCGCATTTCCCGCCGCCTGTGATTGCGGCCACGCCGGCGACGAAATCCTGTTCCTTGTAGTTGATGACATGAGCGAAGCCGTGTGCCTTGGCCAGTTCGATCTTGTCGGCAGAGCTGGCGGTGCCGATGGCCGTCGCCCCGAGATGCTTCGCCCATTGGCCCAGAATGAGCCCGACGCCGCCGGCCGCGGCATGAAACAGGATCGTGTCGCCTGCCTTCACCTTGAAGGTCCGGCGCAAGAGATATTCCGCGGTCATGCCCTTCAGCATCATGGCGGCGGCCTGTTCGTCGCTGATGCCGTCCGGCACCTTGACGACCTTGCTGGCATCGATGACGCGCTCTTGCGCATAAGCCCCCGTCGTCACGGCATAGGCAATCCGGTCGCCGGGCTTCAGCCATTCGATGGCCTGGCCGACTTCCAGCACCACGCCGGCGGCTTCGCTGCCCGGAATGAGCGGAAACCCGCCGGGCGGCGGATAGAGGCCCGAGCGATGATAGACATCGATGAAGTTGAGACCGATCGCGGTATGCCTGATCAGGATCTGTCCCGAACCCGGCTGGCCGGGATCGGCGTCTTCATAGGTCAGGACTTCCGGGCCGCCATTGGCGTGGATGCGGATCGCTTTGGACATGGACGGGATTCCTTGAGGAGCGGCTGGTCAGGCCTTTTTGGCGCCGAGGTTTGGAAACAACTGCATGAGACCGCCAATGGTTGCGAGGTAGAGCCCGGTAACGGTAATGCCGATCTTGGTGAACGTGCTGACCTGCTCGCCCAGCACGCCGATCTGGTCATAGAAGGCGGCGAGCGCCGCCTGCGCGAGCGCAAGCGCGCCGAAGGCGCACCACAACAGCGTCATGCCGAGATTGATCGGCCGCAGCCGCTCCACCCGCACCGGATGGATGAAGTTGATCGGGACAAAAGTCAGAATGCCGGCCACCACCACCACCGCGAAGGAAACCCATTGTCCCGGTTCGATGACGAACAGCGTGAACACCACCATGTTCCAGACCACGGGGAATCCCTTGAAGAAATTCTCCTTCGTCTTCATGCCGGTATCGGCGTAGTAGATCGCGCTGGAGACGACGATGATCGCAGCCGAAAGGAACGACAAGCCTTCGCCCATGAAGCCGCGCTGATAGAGCGCGAAGGCCGGGATCAGCACATAGGTCACATAGTCGATAATGTTGTCGAGGAGTTCGCCGGACCAGGTCGGCAGGATTTCCTTGACCTCCAGCTTCCGGGCGATCGGCCCGTCGATACCATCGACGAACAGCGCCAGTCCGAGCCACCAGAACATGGCCGTCCAGCGCTCCTCGCTCGCCGCGACCAGTGACAGGAAAGCCAGGAACGAACCGGAGGCGGTCAGCAGATGCACCGAAAACGCGCGCGCCTGCGGCCAGGTGACCTTCTTCTTCGGCCGCGGAATCCGGTCGGTGATCTTCCCGGCGATCTTGCGGGCCTTTGTGTTCTTTCTCACGGACCCCGCCAATCCAGCTTGCAGATTTCGGCCGAGCGGCCTCCGAAATTCCAGTTGCGGCCAAAGGCCCGCATCTTGCTCTTGTCGGACCTCGCCACGATGATCTCCGGCGCGATCCAGTATTCGGAATTCGTGATCACCGTATCCTTCTCGCGGTCCTTGCCCGCGATTGGCGTGACTGCCCCGTCGATGATCTTCGGTATCTGGAAAATACGCGTCTTGTCCCGCGTCTCGTAGGTTATCGGCACCTGTTCGACGCCCAGGAATTTGCCGACCAGGATCGAGAGCAGCGACGTCGTCCCGCCGGCCTTGCCGGTAAAGATCTTGGTCAAAGCCTTGACCGCGTAGACCGAGGCCCTGATGTCGATGAACAGGCCCGCGGTCCAGTTGCCGCGGCTCATGTAGCCGGGGATTTCCATGATCAGCCCAAGATTGAGGCCGGAGAGGTCGACCTCGCCGAAATGGCCGGCGTCGATACGAAAACCCGCCCAGGTCTGGCAATAGCCCTCGGTCGGAGGATGACTGCCAAGCGACAGCACGCAAGGGCAAAAAACCGTGCAATTGCAGGAGAGTACGAGCTCTCCTTTCATTGCCCAGCTCTGATCTGCCATCGAACTTCCCCCACTCATAGCGAGACTACTAGCAGCGCGGCTGCCCAGACAAGCAGTATCGCACCAGCCAGCCGGGTTGGAAGACTACCCGTCGCCTGTTTTTCAATCAGGGTGAACATGCCGATCAGCGCCATCCAGAAGACATTCATCACGCCGACTGCGAACATCACCAGCATCAATGCCCAGCAGCATCCCAGGCACCAGATGCCTTGCGCGACGCCGAGCCGGAAGACGCGGATGGCTCTCGCGCTCCAGCTCGAAAACAGGATCGAGAACGGGTTCCGGCATTTCGTCAGACAGGCCTCCTTGAGGCCGCTGAACTGGTAGAGGCCGGCAACCAGCAAGGCGAGCCCACCGGCAACCCCAAGCACCGGATCGAATATTCCCCCGGAGGCGGCGAATGCGTGGACGGCAAGTGTCAGTGCCGCAAACAGCATCGAGGCGGCAAGCCAGACGCAGATATAGCCGGCAAACAGCACCAGCGGATGGACGACCGGCTCCCCCTTGATCCGCGCTGTATCGGCGATCTCGCAATAAATTCGGATCATTGGCGCCGCGGATGGCAGCATCGCGGCGATGGCCATGAGAAACCACATGAGGATGAGCGCCAGGGTACGCGGCCCGATGCTTGCGTCCAGCGGCGCCGGGGAAAGGCAGAGCGCGAAGAACCGTTCGAGGACGGCCGGTAACGGCAGTCGCGGCAAGTTACGCAACAAAGCGTCGCCTGGCGCGCCGATCTGGGCTTCGGCGCTACGAATCGCCATCGCGGCAAGCAGCAGCCAGGCCATCGCGATGCTTGCACCGACGACGACGTTGATCGTCAAGCGTGGGTTGCGTGCGACGTTTGCCGTGGCGCGGCCGGCGCGATCGAGGTGGCTGAAATCATCCTGCTGGCCGGTCATGACACTCGAATGGGCCGAATCGCCGCGTTGATCAAGTCGCATGATCTGCCCTATATGCGTCTCTCGACTGGCAGGTCTGATGGCCGCCTCGCGCAGCAAGCTGGAAGCCGACCTTGGAGCATCAGGAAACAGCGCGGATACTGATCGCAGGCACGGGGCCGGCGGGATTGATCGCTGCGCTTGCCTTCGCCGATGCCGGCTTTCCGGTGACGATCGCCGGGCCTGAGGTTTCGGCTCCCGATGGCCGCACCACGGCGCTCATGACACCTGCCCTGAAGGTGCTCGAACGGCTGGGCGTGCTCCAGGACATCAGGCCCCAGGCCGCACCGTTGAAGGTGATGCGCATTGTCGATGCGACCGGCCGGCTGATCCGCAGCCCCGTCGTCACTTTCCGCGCCGGCGAAATCGACGAGGAACAGTTCGGCCTGAACCTGCCCAACAGCGTCTTCGGGCCAGCGCTCGCCGGCAAGGTGGCCGCGCATTCCGGGATCGAATGGCGCAGATCGATGGTGAAGACCTGGAATCTCGGCGCCGCCAAGGCTCATGCCACGCTGGCCGACGGCAGCGAGATCGATGCATCGCTTGCGGTCGCTGCCGACGGCCGCCTGTCGCCGGCGCGCGAGGCGGCGGGCATCTCGACGGCGGCGCGCGCCTACCCTCAGGCGGCGCTCGTCCTCAATTTTGGCCATAGCCGCGAGCATGGCTTCACCTCTACGGAGTTCCATACCGAGACCGGCCCGTTCACGCAGGTTCCGCTGCCGGGCAATCGCTCCAGCCTTGTCTGGGTGGTCAAACCCGAGACTGCCAAGGAGCTTGCCGCGTTGGACGACGCAACGCTGTCTTTGCGGATCGAAAAACAGATGCAGTCGATGCTGGGCCGGGTAACCGTGGAGCCGGGCCGCCAGATTTATCCATTATCGACGGTGACCCCTCTGCGTTTCGCGGCGCGACGGGTGGCGCTTGTCGGCGAAGCGGCGCACGTATTCCCGCCGATTGGCGCGCAAGGCCTCAACCTAGGCATCAGGGATATCGACGACCTGGTTGGAATCGCAGCGGAAAATCGCGGAGACCCCGGCGCTTCCAAGGCCCTCGCGGCCTACGATTTCAAACGCCGGCCTGACATCCTCGCGCGGAGTAGCGCGGTCAATCTGCTCAATGTGTCGCTCCTTTCCGATATGTTGCCGGCGCAGATGGCGCGTGGCGTCGGTCTCGGCGTGCTTGGTGGTTTTGCACCGCTTCGCGCCTTTTTCATGCGCGAAGGGCTGCGTCCGGGCAGCGGCTTCGCGGCGCTTGCGGGCGGCCTGCGGAAGCCGACGCGGCAGCGGTAGCGATTTTGCGGGCTGTGCCGCGGTATCGCGACGTTCATCAAAACCTTTGTTGCGCATTCCGCCTATTTTGAAGGCGCTCGGACGCTCGGGATTGAATTGATGCGGAGTCTGCGCCAAATAAAGTCAAGGAATTCAGTGGTGAGTACGATGAAAACGGCCAAATTCGCGATCGGACAGGTGGTTCGCCACCGGCTGTTCCCGTTCCGAGGCATCATTTTCGACGTCGATCCGCAATTCGCCAACACCGACGAATGGTACGAAGCCATCCCCGCCGACGTACGGCCACGCAAGGACCAGCCGTTCTACCACCTGCTCGCTGAGAATTCGGAAACCGAATACATCGCCTATGTCTCAGAGCAGAATCTGCTCGAGGATCAGTCGGGAGAACCCGTCCGCCATCCGCAAATCAAGGAAATGTTCGACAAGAAGCCGGATGGGCGCTACGCGCCGAAACGGCAGTCCAGGCACTGACTTCCGGCCTACCGGGAACGACCAGACATGAAAAAAGCGGGGCATGACCCCGCTTTTTTTGACCCGATAATGACCCGATGGCGGATCAATTGGCGGTCTTCGCCTTGTCCTGCTCGTCCTTGAGCTTCTTGGCGAAGTCCTGGTTGTTCTTGGCGACGAAGTCCTGAAGCTTCTTCTGCCGGTCCTCGATGTCCGACTGCTGCAGTGGGGGGCCGTCATAGGCGCCGCTGAAACCCTGCAGCGCGATCTTGATCGGATTGGCCTGGTTCTGGAAATTGATCGAGGTCAGCGTGATCCCCTGACCCTTCTTGAAGGAAGCGACGAGCTGGTCCGTCAGCGGCACTTCGGCCACGCAACGATCCGGGAAGCAGATGACATAGTCGAGCTTCTGCGCTTTGCCGGCGTCGATTTGCAGGCCGATGCCGGGAGGCACGAGGCGGCCGGTCGGGACCGTCACCTGGAACACCTTGCGGTTCACCTTGCCCTTGAGCTCGATCAGGCTGACACCGGTGACGAGCTGGCCGTTGCCAGCTGTGACGATGTTCTGGACGTTGCAGATGTCGACGTCTTCCTGCTTGGTGCAGGCCTTGAACCAGCCCTGCGGAATCTGCGGCTGCTGCTGCGCGGAAGCAGACGGAAGTCCTGCGCAGAGAAAGCCAACCACGCCTGCGGCCATGACCGACAGGCGGTACGCGTTGCTGTTCAGGCTCGTCATGTCGTGCACTTCCTCTCAATGATCCCGGGACCGGCTTCTTCGTGCCCTGTGGTCCGCCTACCTGTTGCCAAAATGAGGCAACAGAATGACTTCGGACGGCGTGTTACACTGCAAGCGGTGTCGAATCCAGCCCGCCCACTTGTATTTCTTGATGACGCCATTGGCCGCCACGCAGTTGCCGCATGCTAGGGTGCGGACCGAATCATCAAGCCGACCTGTTAAGGAGACGGTCATGGGCCGCGTTCTTGTTTGGCTGGTCACCGCAATATCGTTTTTCACCCTGTCGTCGTCACCGGCGCTGTCGGAACCGAAATACGCGATCGCGATGCAGGGCGAACCGGCCCTGCCGCCCGACTATGCCCATTTCGACTACGTCAATCCCGACGCGCCGAAGGGCGGAAGCATCACCTATTGCGTCGTCGGCAGCTTCGACAATCTGAACCCTTTCATCCTCAAAAGCCTGCGCACGACGGCGCGCGGCATGATGGACACGATCTTCGGCAATCTAGTCTTCGAGCCGCTGATGCAGCGCAGTGCCGACGAGGCTTTTACCCTCTACGGACTTCTGGCAGACACCGCCGACATGGACCCCGAGCGCAAGAGCATCGAATTCCATCTCAACCCGAATGCCAAATGGTCGGATGGTCAGCCGGTGACGCCGGAAGACGTGCTGTTCACTTACGATGCCTATACGCAGAAAGGCCGGCCACCCTACAGCGATCGCATGGCCAGGATCGCCAAGCTCGAAAAGACCGGCGACCATAGCGTGCGCTTCACCTTCAACGACAAGGCCGATCGTGAGTTTCCGCTGATCATCGCGCTGACGCCGATCATCCCCAAGCACGCTTTCGACATAGATACTTTCGACAAGACGACGCTGAAGCCGTTGATCGGCAGCGGTCCCTACAGGATCGCGCAGGTGGCGCCTGGCCAGCGCATCGTCTTCAAGCGCAACCCCGACTACTGGGGCAAGGACGTTCCCGCCAAGCGCGGTTTCGACAATTACGACCAGATCACCATCGAGTATTTTCTCAACGCCAACGCCAAGCTCGAAGCCTTCAAGAAGGGCCTTTGCGCCATCGACGACGACGGCGATCCGGTGAAACGCGAGCGCGATCTCGACTTTCCCGCCTTCCATAGGGGCGACGTGGTTTCTGAAACCTTCGACACCGGCATTCCGCCCGTCGTGACCGGTTTTCTGTTCAACACGAGGCTGCCGAAGTTTTCCAACCCGGTGGTTCGGCGCGCACTCGGCATGCTTTACGATTTCGAATGGGCCAACAAGAATCTGTTCGGCGGCAAGTACACCCGCACGATGAGCTATTGGCAGAATTCCGAGCTTTCCGCGCTCGGCCATCCGGCTGACGACAGGGAAAAGGCACTTTTGGCGCCCTACCCCGGCCGCGTGCCGGCCGACGTCATGGACGGCACCTGGAAACCGCCGGTGACGGACGGTTCGGGCCAGGACCGCAAGGTGCTGAAGACCGCCTTCGATCTTCTGAAAAGCATCGGCTACCACGTGAACGATGGCACGATGCTCGATCCCGACGGTAAACCTTTCGGCTTTGAGATCCTGACCGCCTCGCAGGACGAAGAGCGTTTGGCCGGCATCTATCAGCGCACGTTGGAGAAGATCGGCATCAATGTCAGCATTCGCAGCCTGGACGGCGACCAGATCCAGTCGCGCAAGCAGCGTTTCGATTTCGAGGTGCTGATCGGCTCCAGCGGCTTCAACAATTCGTTGTCCCCTGGCATCGAGCAGATCGGGCGCTGGTCGTCCGCCGCGGCCAGGACCGAGGGATCGTTCAATCTCGCCGGCGTTGCCGATCCGGCGATAGATGCGGCCATCGACGCAATGCTGCGAGCCCGTTCGAAGGAGGATTACGTCGCGGCGGTTCGCGTTCTCGACCGGCTGCTGATCTCCGGCCATTACATGGTGCCGATGCAGTACAACACGCAGCAGTGGCTTGCTTACTGGAATTATCTGGAACATCCGCGAAAGACGCCCATATTCGGTTACCAGCTGCCGACCTGGTGGCGCAAACCGAACTGAAAATCCGGAGATAGAGATGAGCGAAGCGAACGCCATAACCGTCGATGTGGTGTCGGACGTCGTCTGCCCGTGGTGCTTCATCGGTCAGAAACGGCTGGACAAGGCGGTCGCCGCGGCCGGAGATGTCGAAGTGCATATACGCTGGCGGCCGTTCCAGCTCGATCCGACCATTCCGCCGCAAGGCAAGGACCGCCGCGAATACATGCTGGCCAAGTTCGGCAGCGACGAGCGCATTCGCGAAATTCATGCCCGCATCGAACCACTTGGCGAGGCCGAGGGCATTTCCTTTGCCTTCGACGCCATCAAGGTGGCGCCGAATACGCTCGACGCGCATCGGTTGATACGCTGGGCCGGTGCCGCCGGCGAGGACGTTCAGAACCGGCTGGTGCGCCGCCTGTTCCAGCTGAATTTCGAGGAAGGCGTCAACATCGGCGACCACACCGTGCTGGTCGAAGCTGCCCGCGAGGCCGGCATGGACGCCTCGGTCGTTGAAACGCTCTTGCCGAGCGATGCCGATGTCGAGGCGGTTCGAACGGAAATCGCCACCGCTTCGCGCATGGGGATCACAGGCGTGCCGTGCTTCCTGCTCGAGGGGAAATATGCCGTGATGGGCGCGCAGGACGCGGACACGTTGGCTGATGCGATCCGTCAGGTCGCGGCCGCCAAGGCGCGTGGGGAGTTGGAGAAGGCCGGCTGAGGCCAGCTTCCTCCGCCGACAACATGAGCGGACGCTGTCTCACTATCATTCCAGCCTTGCTGACGAAAATCCGTGGCCGTTGGGCGCCGGTGCAGGTCGACTCCTTGGTCGACGGAGAATGATCTTGCACGCCAAACTGTTTCCGTAGCGCCACCTGGCGACGTCGCTCCGGCAAGGACGACGACGTCAAGGAATCAGACGTCAAGAACGGCGTGCTTTCCGGAGTTTTGGTCTGTGCTCAATAAGAAAATCCGCCAGCCCAAACGTTTTTTGATTCACAAAGCCGTGTACGAAGCTTCCCTTGGGGAAGGTGGACCGCAGCAAGGTTCGTGGGTTCCAACAGACTGAAATCAATAGAAATTTCCGGATCTTTGTCAGTCGTTTCGATGGCAATCCAACCATCGATCTGTTGCCTCGGGGCAACGGCCGCGGCGGCAATCCGGTCGGCCGGGTTTAAAATTAAGAGAAAATGATCAATTGGTGTTACCATCCGTAACAAAACAAAAAAGGTTTGGGCGGGATCGTGATTCGGATCGGCAGACGATCGCAAGAGTCAGTACCGGATGGACTACACCGCGACGCCGCAGGGCAGTCGTATTTGACGCCGGTATCCTCGATGCGCAATTTCTGGGGGCTCATGCGAGCCTACTGGGTCTCGGACCGCTGGAAGGAAGCCTGGACGCTGACGCTGGTGATCGCGTTGCTCACCGCGCTGTCCAGCAAGGCCAGCGTGTGGTTCGCCGTGGCTTCGGGCGAATTGGTGAATTCGATCGCCTTCCTGCACGACGCAGCCAACACCCGCCCGCTGGAGACAATCCTGACCAACGCCGGCGTACTGGTACTGCTGGTCCTGCTCAAGGATGCCGGCTTTACCGGTATACGCAATCTCGTCTCGGCAACCTTGCACCGCAAATGGCGTGGCTGGCTGAACGACCAATTCAACCAGGCCCTGCTCGACGGCAACCATACCCATTTCCATGCTCAACATGGTGCCGCGGACGGCGGCATCGTTGCGCCCGACAATGTCGACCAGCGCATCCAGGAATCGATCAAGGACATGACCGGCGGTGCGATCGGCCTCGCCATGGGCGTGCTGGGGTTGGCGACTTCGCTCTACTTTATCGGCCAGAACCTGTTGCAATCGTCCGTGGAGGTCAAAGGTCTGGAGTTCCTTGGCAGCTACGGCAGCGCTATTCTCGCCCTTCTCGCGGTCGCCACTTACGTGCCCCTCAATACCTGGATCGCAGTCAAGCTCGGCAGCCTGCTGGAACGTCTCAATATTCGCATGCAGAAGGCGGAGGGAAGCTATCGTAGCGAACTGACGACATTTCTGCGCCGCAGTTTCCATGTCGCCGCCTCACATGGCGAGGGCGTGCAGAAAATGATGCACGACCGGCTCTACGTCGACATCGATCGCACCTGGGGACGGCTGAATGTCGTCAACACCAGCTATATGTCGTTCGAGCTGATCTACAACTTCGTCGGCGCCCGTATCGTAGCCTATGCTCCAGGCCTGCTGCCGTTCATCCACAGCCGCCTGGACTATAAAGGCTACATCACCGGCTCCGAAATGGTGGCCCAGCTCATCAGCCAGTGTTCGTGGTTTATCCATGTCATGCCCGCTATCGCCACGCTTCGCGCCAACAGCCAGCGTGTGACGGAGCTCGCCAACGCGATCGAGAATGTCCAGCACCCACAGGTATTTTACAGCCAGAGCGGCCGTTCCGATTTCCACTACGCCAGCCAGAATCCGGTTTTCGGCCTGACCATCCAGAAGCTGGAATTGGCGCATCAGGGCGAGGACGCGACGCCCTTCCTCAGCTCCGCCAACCTGCGCTTCCGGCGCGGCGAATGGACCTTCCTGAAAGGTGAATCCGGTTGCGGCAAGACCTCGCT
Organism: Mesorhizobium sp. B2-1-8; assembly: GCF_006442545.2. Classification (NCBI taxonomy): domain Bacteria; kingdom Pseudomonadati; phylum Pseudomonadota; class Alphaproteobacteria; order Hyphomicrobiales; family Phyllobacteriaceae; genus Mesorhizobium; species Mesorhizobium sp. B2-1-8. The sequence continues at coordinate 4,095,598 of NZ_CP083952.1, read as the reverse complement.
GATCAAGGCGATCAACGGCCTGTGGCCCTATGGTCGCGGCACCATCGTCTTCCCCGAGGGCGTGAAGAGTTTTTATGCCGCCCAGGAGGTCAAGCTGCCGCAGGTGTCTTTGAAGCAGCTGGTTTGCCTGCCGGGCTCCGAACGCGACCATGGCGATGCCCAGGTCGCGTCGGCGCTGCACAAGGCTGGCCTTGGCGATTTCATCGAACACATCGCCAATGAAAGCCGCGAGGGCAAAAGCTGGGATCAGGTCCTGTCGGGCGGCCAGAAACAGAAGCTGGTGGTGGCTCGTATCATACTGCAACAACCGGGACTGTTGTTCCTCGACGAGGCGACCGGTGCTCTCGACCCTGACGGCAAGATTGCCTTCCACCAGGCCATCAAGGACAACTGCCCCGATGTGACGGTGATCAGCGTCATGCACGAAGCCGTGGCGCCGAGATCGGCTGCCGGCACCGAGTTCTACCACTCGATGGTCCTGATCGCCGACGGCGTCGCCACGAAGAAGCCGCTCGCCCCGAGCCTGCCCCTCGAACTCACCACGATCCTGGCCCAGCCAAGGCCGGTCGAGGACAAATGGACGCGTTTCTCGCGCCGGCTGAAGCAGAAATAACGGTGATGTCACCGGGACTTGCCGCGTCAAACGGCGGACAGTGATCACAGTCTTGCGATCAGCGCCGTTCGGCACTGTTTTCCTCCCTCACCGCGATTGACTCGGCAAGGCGCGCTCCTATGTTGCGCCGGCTTGCAGACAGTCAAAATCGAACCCGCAAGCGGAAAGGTCACCGCGCCATGCCTGGCGACAGTCACAGTCGAACGCAACCGCCGTCCGCCTAGACGTGACCTGAATGGTTCATGTCCTGCCGGATGGCAAGGAGTGAGCCATGAACGAATTTTTCCCCGTAGCGGACGACGAGGCCGTCGCCATCGCCCGCATCCTCGCCAATGATCACGTCGCCGACGTTGTCGAGGCGCTCAATCGTGAATCGCGCGAAACCGCGACGGAGCTGCTTTGCGCTGTACCCTTCGAACGGCTGGTCGAGATATTCGATCAGCCTGAGCTCGAGAGCGCGCCCGAACTGGCGGAGGCCCTGCCTCGTCCCAAGGCGAGTAGGCTGCTCACCGCCATGTCCGTCGACCGTGCGGCCGACATCCTGCGCGAGCTCGACGAGCCGGCACGCTCCGAGCTGCTCGGCGCACTGGCCCCGCCACTGCGCGCGACCCTGCTTTCCATTCTGGGCTATCCCGAAGGCAGCGCCGCCTCGATCATGACGACGGAGTTCGTCAGCGTTCCCTCCGACTGGACCGTCGGGCGCACGCTCGACTACATTCGCAAGGTCGAGCGGACGCGCGAGACCATCTATGCAATCTACATCGTCGATCCGCAGACACACCTCCTGGTGCGGTCGACGGGTTTACGCCGGCTCATCACCGGTGAGCCTGATGACTCGATCCTGTCGGTGGCGCCCGACCGCATGCCGGTGACGGTCAGCCCGCTGACCGACCGCGAAAACCTGGCGCAGACGATCTCCAAATACGATTTGCTCGCCGTTCCGGTGGTCGACCACGGCAAGATTCTCGGCATCGTCACCATCGACGACATCATCGACACGATGATCGAGGAGACCACGCAGGACGTGCATCGCTTCGGCGGCATGGAGGCTCTGGACGAGCCGTATATGAAGATGAGCTTCCTCGCCATGATCAAGAAGCGTGGCGGCTGGCTCTGCGCGCTGTTCATCAGCGAGATGCTGACGGCCAATGCGATGCAAAGCTATGAGGGCGAGCTGGAGAAAGCGATCGTTCTGACGCTGTTCATCCCGCTGATCATGAGCTCCGGCGGCAATTCCGGCTCGCAGGCGACATCGCTGGTCATCCGCGCGCTGGCGCTGCGCGAGATCGGCCTTCGCGACTGGTGGCGGGTGGCGTTGCGCGAATTGCCCACCGGCCTCGTGCTTGGCGCCATGCTCGGCGTGGTCGGCGTCTGCCGCATCGTGCTCTGGCAATATATGGGCTTCTACGACTATGGCCCGCATTGGCCGCTGATTGCCGCGACGGTTGGTGCTGCACTGGTCGGCATCGTCACCTTCGGCTCGCTGTCGGGATCGATGCTGCCGTTCGCCCTGAAACGGATCGGTTTCGACCCGGCCAGCGCATCCGCGCCGTTTGTCGCCACGCTGGTCGATGTCACCGGACTGGTGATCTATTTCTCGGTGGCGCTGGTCATCCTGCGCGGCACGTTGCTGTAGCGGTTGGACTGCAGCCGCCGGCCAAGGCTGGCGGCGGCGCGTCAGACGCGCTCGCCGTCCTTCACACGATAGGTCGGCTTGTACATGGTGACGAGCTCTTCTGCCGCGGTCGGATGCACGGCCATGGTGCGGTCGAAATCATCCTTGGTCAGCCCCGCCTTCAGGGGGATGCCGAGCAGCTGGGCCATTTCGCCGGCATCCGGCCCCAGTATGTGGGCGCCGAGAACCTTGCGCGAAGCGCCGTCGACGACCAGCTTGATCAGCATCTTTTCGTCACGGCCCGACAACGTGTGCCGCATCGGCCGGAAGCTGGCGCGGTAGATTTCGATATCGGCGAAACGCTTGACGGCTTCGTCCTCCGACAAGCCGACCGTGCCGATTTCCGGTTGCGAAAAGACCGCGGTCGCGATCGTGTCGTGGTCGGGCGCCGTCGGATTGCCCTTGAACGCCGTCTCGACGAAGCACATGGCTTCGTGAATCGCCACCGGCGTCAGCTGCACGCGGTTGGTGACATCCCCGATTGCCCAGATATTGTCGATGTTGGTGCGGGAATAGTCATCGACCTTGATCGCACCCGTCGCGGTGGTCATCTCGATGCCTACGCCTTCCAGCCCCATATTCTCGGTGTTGGGGATACGGCCGATGGCCAGCATCACCTGGTCGACCGTCAGCACCTGCCCGCTGATGAGCTGCGCGTCGAGCCGCCCGTCCGGTCGCTTGCTGACCGATTCGGAGACGGAATGGCAAAGGATTTTTATCCCCTTCTTTTCCATCGTCTCATGCAGCGTGCGCCGCAGGTCCATGTCGAAGCGGCCAAGAATTTCCTTGCCGCGATAGACCAGCGTGGTGTCTACGCCGAGCCCGTGGAAGATGTTGGCGAACTCGACCGCGATATAGCCGCCGCCCTCGATCATGATCGCCTTCGGCAGTTCCTCGAGGTCGAACGCCTCGTTGGAGAAAATGCAGTGTTCATGCCCAGGCAGTGCCGGATGCGCCGCCGGACGGCCGCCGGTGGCGATCAGGATCTGATCGGCGGTGACGGTGCGGTCCTCGCTCAGGAGATGGATCACGTGCGGGTCGACGATCATCGCCCGCGAATGAAAGGCCTCGCCGCCCGAGCCCTCGACGTTCTTCTTGTAGATCGCTTCCAGGCGGCTGATCTCGCGGTCCTTGTTGGCGACCAGCGTCCGCCAGTCGAAACTGGCTTCCGGCACCGTCCAGCCATAGCCGGCGGCGTCGGCGAAATGCTCGGGAAATTGCGAAGCATAGACATAGAGTTTCTTGGGCACGCAGCCCCTGATGACGCACGTGCCGCCGAAACGGTACTCTTCGGCGATGCCGACGCGCTTGCCGAGCACTGCCGCGACCCGCGCCGCCCTCACCCCGCCGGAGCCGCCGCCGATGACGAAGAGGTCGTAATCATAACCGGCCATGAAGCGGCTCCTTGAACGCCAAAAATGTGAGTGACAGGTAGGCCGCAAACCACCAAAAGAAAAGCCCGGACAGGCCGGGCTTTACAGATGGCCGCAAAGGCCGCGTTTGACATGCAGGATCAGTTCTGCGTGTCGTCGGCAGGAGCCGAACCGTCCGCGGGTGCGGCGCCATCCGCCGGTGCCGCATTGTCGGCCGGAGCGGCGCCATCGGCGGCGGGCGCAGGCGCAGCCGGCGCCTTCGCTTTTGCTGCCGCCGCCAGCGTTTCGCCGACCTGCTGGGCAAGATCGCGAGCTACGCCGTTCTGCCAGATGTCGGCGGCCTTGACGAGGTCGCGCGTCACGGTCGGGCCGCTGTCGAGCAGCTTCTTTCCCGACTCGGAGCTGTAGAAGGCCGCGATGTCGGTGAGTTCCTTTTCGGAAAACACCTTCGCATAGGCAAGAGCCGCTTCCTTCTCGAGATCCGCGCGGCGCGAGGCCATCGCCAGCGCCTTCTCGTTGATCGTCTTGCCGATCAGCTCCTGCATGTCAGGATTCTTCTGGATGAGCTGCGATTCGAGCGCCGCGGCGGCCTGCGGCAGGATGTTGTCGAACGGGTCGGTCGCGTGGATCGCAGCGACTGCCGCGCGTGCGGCCTTCAGATGCGATTCCGTGACGTCCTGCGCGAAGACAGGCGAGGAGAACGCGAAGACGGCCGAAGCCGCCACGAGGACGGAAAGACGGCGAACCCGGTTATGCAACGTCATGATCGATAGAACTCCCTGGTTTTCGGGCGGCATGGACAGTTTCGATACCGTCGCCGCCGGCGATGATGGCCGCTGACGCCAGCCCGATGAAAAGACCATGCTCGACCACGCCAGGAATGGCGTGGAGAGCATTCGAAAGCGCTCTTGTATCCGGAATGCGGCCAAAAGATGCATCGAGGATAAAATGGCCGCCGTCTGTAACAAAAGGCTGGCCTCCCGTCATCCTCAATGTCACCGGACCGGAAAGGCCGAGATTTCCAGCCGCCATGGCCACGGCGATCTCGGTCGCGCGCAGGCCGAACCGGTTGACTTCGATGGGAAGAGGAAACCGGCCGAGCGTCTCGACCATCTTCGAACGGTCGGCGATGACGATCATGCGCTGCGAGGCCGCGGCCACGATCTTCTCGCGCAGCAATGCGCCGCCGCCGCCCTTGATCAATGTCAGCTCCGGATCGACCTCGTCGGCGCCGTCAACGGTGAGATCGAGCTCGGGTGTTTCCTCCAGCGTCGACAGCGGCACGCCGAGTTCGCGGCACAGCGCAGCAGTGCGTTCCGAGGTTGGCACGCCTGTTATGGTCATGCCGGAGGCAACTTTGTCGGCCAGCAGCCGCACGAACTCCTCCGCGGTGGTGCCGGTGCCGATGCCAAGCCGCATGCCGTCGCTGACATGGACAAGGGCGGCCCGCGCGGCCTCGACCTTCAATTGTCTGGCATCCATACTGCTTGCTGCCCCGAAACCTGATGCATGTCGCCCAAAAGTGACCTCGGTTCTGGGAAAACGACATGCATGAAACAAAGACCAAAAGCGCGTCACATGGGTCCGTTTCGACGCGACGCGCTTTGGCGTTTCGGGCTCCTAGCATTTTTGCAGGTCGGGTCAAAGCCCTCGGCGACGGCGCCACCAGTCTGCTTGCCTTAACGCGTCGCAGCCGCTATCGCCTGCCGATGCACAAACCTGCTCAGGATGGATCATGAGTCGCCCGATCATCGTGTTCGATCTCGATGGGACGCTGATTGACACGGCGCCGGACCTGCTCGACAGCCTCAACCACAGCCTGGCGGCCAGCGAACTGGCGGCCGTCGACGAGGCCGGCTTCAAACGCTTCGTCGGCCATGGCGGCCGGGTGATGATCGAACGGGCGCATGCCGCGCAGCAACGATCCCTCAAGCTCGAGGAGCACGATCGGCTGCTGAAACTGTTCCTCGATCACTACACCGACAATATTCCGGGCAAATCCCGCCCCTACCCCGGCGTGATCGAGGCGATCGCCCGCTTTGAGAAGGCCGGCTATCTGCTGGCCATCTGCACAAACAAATACGAAGCCAACTCGCTGGCGCTGATAGAGGCGCTCGGCCTGACCAGGCATTTCGCGGCAATTGCCGGACAGGATACGTTCGCGTTCCGCAAGCCCGATCCGCGCCACCTGATCGAAACCATCAAACTGGCCGGCGGCGATCCGCACCGCGCCTTGATGGTCGGCGATTCGCAAACCGATATCGACACCGCCAAGGCCGCCGGCATTCCTGTCGTCGCCGTCGACTTCGGCTACACCGACCGTCATGTGCGCGAGTTCGAGCCCTCGGCGGTGATATCGCATTTTGATGCTTTGACGCTCGATCTGGCGCAAGGGCTGATCGGCGCCGCCGCACACTGAGCGCCGGCGATGAAAATCTCTCCTGAACGGGCCATGGCGGGACCGCAAATCCGATCTGTGCGGGAACACCAGACACCGCCTTGACTTAACGGGCCGGCCTCCCTTATATCGCGGCTCGCTTGGCCTTCGGGCAACGAGCGGGCGATTAGCTCAGCGGGAGAGCACACCCTTCACACGGGTGGGGTCGCAGGTTCAATCCCTGCATCGCCCACCATCCAACTTGAAGAAATCGTTGGATGTTCGGTCGCGACCAAATTCTCTTGAAAGCTTGCTGGCACGCAAGACAAAAGGTTACTGGGACGAGAGACAAATGTCGGCCCGGGTCGAACGGTTCCTTGCTCTCCGGAACCAACCGATACACCAGCGAGTTTCCCTCCGTCGAAACTTGAGGGAAAACCATGTCCAGATTTCTGCTTGCGACCTCCGTCGCCGTTCTTCTCTTCGCCGGGCCTGCTTTCGCCGCGGATGAAAATCCGCTGCCGCCACCAAATGCCAAGAAGCTGTCGGAGATCATCGCCAAGGTCGAGCAGCGTAACGGATTTCGCTACGTGAAAGAGGTCGACTGGGACAAGGACGGCTACACCGTCATCTATTACACCTCGGACAAGGCAAAGGTCGAAATCGTCTTCGATCCTGTGACGGCCGAACCAAAATAGAGTTCGTTGAACATCCTCGTCGCGAATGCGCTGCCTACGGGCATTCTCAACGACGAAACGGACGCCCAAATTGTCCATCCTGGAGTATGTTATGCGCCGGTGCGGGGCCGCGCCTTGGGCAATCCTCTTGGCTTGGGGCCATGATGCGATGTTTCATTAGAACCTATTTTCTGTCTGTACTCGCCATCGTCCTAGCTGGCGGCTTCCTTGCCGTTTCTCCGGCACGGGCCGATGGGCCATCCTTCGACTGCGCCAAGGCTGCTTTGCCTGCGGAAAACGCGATCTGCGCCGACCCGCAGCTGTCGGCGATCGATCTGCTGGTTTCGAAGGCGTTCAAGGGTTTCGAGCCGGCGTTCGGCGGCGACAAGCGCAAGATTGCCCGCGGGCTGATCGCCGACCGCAATGCCTGCAAGAGCGATACGGCCTGTATCGTCAGCGCGCTCAACAACGCCTTGCAGACCTATGGAAATGGGCCTTCCTGGGTGCAGGACTACAACATCGCGCTGATTGGCAAGAAGGCGCTCGAAGCCGCCGTTCGAAACCCCGGGGATAACGATCGGCCCCTGCCCTCGGCGATCGGCCAATGCGCATCGACGCACATCGAGACGCTGACCACGCGGCTCGGCGACGATCCGCTGGAAACAGCCGCTCCCGAAGCGGGCAGCGCGGCCACGTTCACCAATGGTGGCGGCGCTGTCTCCTATGATCGCGAGGCTGGCTTGGCCGCCTCGAAGGTCGGCGATCCCGTCGTCATGTGCTTGATCTCGATTCCCAGGGACTGCCCCAAGGACGACGACCGTGGCCGGGTCTTTTACTCCGTCGACCTCGTCGCGAAAGGCTCCTGGGCTCTGCCGGATTCGCAGCATATGTGCGGCGGCGCCTGAGCGGCGGGTTTCATCCGTCAGCATCGGGCCATCACGCTGGCAGTCTTTGTCTACCCTTGCGTCAATTCGCCATTGATGGCTGATTGCAGGATGAACGGGCCTCACGGGGGTGGGCATGTCGACTGCGAAGCACTTGATGAAGCGCGTCCTGATGATGCTCGCCGGCTATCTCGTCGCCATATTGGTTGGCCTGATCGCCGTAGTGGCGATCTATGCCGCACTGAGTTCCCTGCCCGGCGCGCCCGCCTATTTCGACCTTATGGGCGTCTCGCCGATCGCGGCCTTGGTTGTGCCGCCACTCGGCATGTTCATCTATTTCCTGACGGTTGTGGTGACCGCGCCGCAGACGCTGATCTTCGCGTTGATCGCCGAGTTCTTCTCCTTGCGCAGCGCCCTGCTGCACATGCTCTTCGGCGCCGCCGCTGCGGCCGGCGGCTTCTTCCTGATCTGGCCGGGCGCGGCGGAGGACGTGGATCCGGAGCGCTGGGCCGACATCGGCATCATCGCCGCCGCCGGTCTGGTGGCCGGGCTGGTCTATTGGCTGATCGCCGGGCGCGACGCCGGTTTCCGGCGTCCGCTGTCGGAGCGCGAGCGACTAGCTCGAGGGTGAGCGCACCGCCTCGGTTGCGTCCATGGCCTGCTTCAGCCGCGAGTCGCGGTCGTAGACGTCGCTGAAATACTCGACCTTGCCGGACATGTCGGGCCAGGCGGTGAAATAGGCGACATAGACCGGGATCTTGCGGGTCACATCCTCGGTCGAATGTCCGTGCTTCAGCTTCTCCGCGATATAGTCGACCGAGGTGCCGAGCACCGCCGCCGCCATGCCACGCGGATCCTGCAGGCGCACGCAACCATGGCTGAGCGCGCGCATGTCCTGCTTGAAGAATGATTTCTGCGGCGTGTCGTGCATGTAGATCGCATGCTTATTGGGGAACAGGATCTTCAATTCGCCCAGCGCATTGGCTTCGCTCGGCTGCTGGCGCACATTGTAGGGAATGTTGGCGCCATATGCGCCCCAGTTCACCGCCGACGAAGGGATGCGCTTGCCGCGTGAATCCGTCACCTCGTAACCGGCCCGGTCGAGATAGCCTGGATCGCTGCGCAACCTCGGCAGCATTTCGTTGACGATGATCGACTGCGGCACGCCCCAATAGGGGTGGAAATCGACCTGCTTGATCTGGTCGTAGAAGAAGGCAGTCTGGTTGGTGACCCGACCGACCACGGCGCGCGTCTTCAGCTTTTCCTGGCCGTCGTCGATGTAGCTTGCGGTGAAGGCCGGCTGGTTGATGAAAACACGCGGGCTGCCGAGATCGGAAGGCAGCCAGCGCAATTCTTCCAGGGCCACCTGAACCTTGAGCAACCTGTCGGCCTTCGACGTCCCGGCCAGTAAGGCGACGGTGCGCGGTCCGATGACGCCGTCACCCTTCATGCCTTCCTTCTGCTGCACCGCCTTGATGAGCGGGACCAGTTCGGGAACATAGACTTCGCTGGTTGCCAGCCGGGACAGAACCTCGCCATAGGTGCCACCCATCTCGTCATCGAGATTGCGCGCGATCAGCGACAGCAGCTTTGGCAGTTCGGGGCTGGTTTCGCCTGGCTTCAGCAGCAGCTTGGGATCGACGACGATCTCGTTCTCTGCACTCGCCTGCAGCGATTCCAGTTCGACGCGCAGCGCCTGATACTCCGCATTCTGCGGATGGCGCGATTCCAGATAGGTGCGAACTTCCTGTGTATGCGCAAGTGTCTTCAGCACGCCCACCATGTCGAGCGGCTTGGCCGGGAAATCGTAGTAGCCGGTCATGCGGTTTGGCTCGACACGGCCGCTCTGGGCGTCATGGGCGTAACGCAGGACACGCGCCGACAGCGCCATCTCGAAACGGACGAGTTCCTTCAACTTGGCTGCGTCGTCTGTCGGGGTCGAAATGGCGGCTGGCACGTCGACCGTGTAGTCGGCAGGCGTGAGGCCGTAGCTGGCAGCCTCGCCAAGCACCCGCACGGCATCCTGCGCACGGTTGTTGGGGCTGGTTCCGCTTACCCAGATGAAATCCGGGTTGGCCGAGTAATAGGCGATCAGCGCCTTGGCAACGTCCGGCTCGGCATAGAGTTCGTAGTCGCTGAGGCCGGCAATGGCATCGTGGAAAGCAGCCCCCGTGGCAGATGGAACGAACGCGGCGTCCTGCGGCGTCGCCGGTTGGGGCGCTGCGGACAGCGTCGAGAAGTCGACGCGCACGAGCTTGTCGGCCTTGTAGGTATAGTAGGACGGACCGCTGATCCTTACGCCGCCGCCGGCCGGCGCCTTCGGTTTGTACTTTGGCGGAGGAGGTGGAAACTCACCCTTCGGCTCATGCCTGATGCCGCCGCCGAACAGCATGTCGAAAAGCCCTTGCGCCCCTGCCTGAGGCATGCCGAAAGCCAGCGTCGCCGTAATCGCCACAAGCGGCATCACGGTTGCTTTTTTACCGAGGAATTTCATGGATCACCCGCTCCGGTCGCAACCGGTTCCCGTTCCGCACGCTAAACCGTCCCGCTCACCGCATGGCGGATGTAAGGCGCGACTATACCGATTCATACCGATTTCGTTAAGCTTTCATAAATTTCGGCGGGCCTGTTGCAGAACGGTTTCACAACATCGTGACGGCTGGAGCGGGGGCGTTTCCGCTCCAGCCCGGAGGACCCCCTGGAAATCAGGCGTTTGCGCCGCCGTCGATGGTCAGCGCGGCTCCGGTGACGAAACGGCCCTCCGGTCCGGAGAGCCAGGCAACCATGCGGCGATATCCTCCGTATTGCCGAATCGCGGGTCGACGATGGCCGGGGCAATGACCGCCTGGAAGACCATGGCCGGCAGCGTCGAGGCGTGACAAACACCGTTCGTTGTGCTCGAAATCCGCCTTGCCAGCAAAAAACCTGCGGCCGGGAGGGACGACGTGAAAAAAGGATATCGCGAGCTGCTGGATGAGGCCAATGCCGAGATCGAAGTGGTTTCGCCCGAGGAAGCGGCAGGACTGCTTGAAGATGAAGATACCATTTTCGTCGATCTGCGCGATCCTCGAGAGATCGAACGCGATGGCAGAATTCCCGGCGCCAAGCATGTCACCCGTGGCATGTTGGAGTTCTGGATCGATCCCGAAAGCCCCTACCACAAGCCCTTCTTCGCTTCCGGAAAAAGCTTCGTCTTCTTCTGTGCCGGCGGCTGGCGGTCGGCCTTGGCCACCAAGACGGCGCAAGACATGGGGCTTTCGCCGGTCAGGCACATTCTCGGCGGCTACACGGCCTGGAAGGCAGCGGGATTGCCCGTAGAGTCCGGAGAAAAGAAGAAATAGCCTGAACGCCGCTCAGTGGAGCAGCGACGGCCCGCGCTGCGTGGTCACGAAGCCGACGGCGCGCTCGACCACGCCCTTGTCGGCCAGAATGCGGCGATGGCCGAGCCCATCGGCCCAGTGCAGCCGCACATGGTCGCCGGCGCCGGCATAGCGTCGTGCATGTTCAGCCGGCACCTCACGGTCGTCAGGGGCGTGAATGACGAGCGTCGGCACGGGCGCCTGGGCGAGCTGGCGGTCGCCGGTGAATTCATGCAGCGACCGGCCGGAGAGATATTCGACACGGTCGGCCATGGCGACCTGCGAGCGGGGGCCGACATTGAGCATGCGGCTGAAGTCGGCGAAGATTGCCGGCAGCGAGCTTGGCGCCGCGATCAGCACAAGACGCGCGGCCGCCAGCGGCGGGATGCCCTTGACGGAGCCGGCGATGGCATTGGCGGCAACGGCGCCGCCGAAGGAATGGCCCACGGCGGCCACGAACGGCCCGAACCATTGGCCGGCCACTCTTGCGGCTTCGACAGCGTTGACCATATTCAGGTGCCTGCCCTGCGAATGACCATGACCGGGAAGATCGAGCGAGACGACCCTATGGCCGGCGGCGCGAAAACCTTCGATCAGCACGCGCATATATTCGGTACGCGAACGCCAGCCATGAATGACGAGAACGGTGCCGGCCGGCTCGCGGCCCGGTTCGGGCCGGAATTCATGCACCATGACGCAGCCGGTCGCGGTCTTCAGCCGGTGATGCCGCGCCTCGGCCATGAATTCCGCGGCGCGGTCGATGGCGCGGCGCTCGCCGTCGGTCAGCGTCCTGGTGCTCGGCGTACGGCAGAACAATTCGAAAGCCGCGCGCCCGGTGATGCGCGGCGCGACATGTTCGGCCGCACCGAACACACCTCGGATGACCTTCAGCCCGAATGATGCCATAGTCAGAATCCATCCATACGTTCAAGCATGAACATAATAGTTCAAAGATGAACAATAAACAAGAGCTACCCTGGGACAACCCGCGTTTTCGCAACTGGGTCGCGGTGGCGCGCGCCTGCCATGTGCTGGAGCGCACGCTGGCGGTGAAACTCGCGCCGCTCGACCTGAAGCCGGCGCAGCTCGACGTGCTGATGAACCTTTACCGCCATCCCGGCATGTCGCAGCACGACCTTGCCCGCAAGCTGCTCGTCGGCCGCTCCAACATCACCATGCTGTTGCCGCAGCTCGAGACACGTGGCCTGCTGCGGCGCGAAGGCGATGAAAAGGACAAGCGCATCTTGCGGCTTACGCTGACCGAAGCCGGCGAGGCGCTGCTGATGCAGGCGCTGAAAGTGCATATGGCGCTGATCGAGAAGGCGATGAGCCAGTCGACGCCGGAGCAATGCGACATGATCGGCGAGCAGATGCGCAAGATCTATGAGGTGCTGAACGAGGCGTGATCGCCTTTCAGTCGATCACCACATCGACTTCTTCGCCCGCTCCGGCCATTCCCTGTCGTAGGTTTCGCCGTCGATATTCTTGCGGCTGGTGATTTCCAGGATCTTTCCAGGTGTCGGCAGCGACTTCGGATCGACATGTCTGGCCGGGTTCCACAGTTCCGACCGCACGATCGCCCGGGCGCACTGGAAATAGACCGAATCGACATCGATGACGGTCACCGAGCGCGCTGGTTTGCCCTCGATAGTGAATGATGCGCAAAGCGCGGTGTCGGTCGTAATATGCGCCCGGCCGTTGATGCGCAGCGTCGTGCCGGAGCCCGGCACCAGGAACAGCAGGCCGACGCGCGGGTCGCGGATGATGTTCTTCAACGAATCGGCACGGTTGTTGCCGCGCCGGTCCGGCATCATCAGCGTTTTCGCATCGACGATACGCACGAAGCCCGCGAGATCGCCGCGCGGCGAACAGTCCAGCCCCTCCGGACCGCTGGTCGCTAGTGCGACGAAGGGCGAGGCTTCGATAAAGGCGGCGTATTCGGGGATGACATGGTCGAGTTCCTTGACCACGGAGGCTTCGCCGGGCAACCCGTAAAGGGCTTCGAGTTGTTCGACTGTGGTGATGACCGACATTTTCCGTCTCCCGATCCGCCGCGCCTACTCCCGATCGATGACGTTTTGACGACGCAACGGCGGCTAACGATCGCGGCTCAAGCCTTTCTCGGCGAGTTCCGCGAGATAGACGCTCCAGCGTGCGTCCTTCTCGTGGCCAAGCGTGTGCAGGTAATTCCAGGTGAAGATGCCGGTGTCATGGAAATCGTCGAATGTGATGCGCACGGCGTAATTGCCGACCGGCTCGATCTTCAGGATGGCCACATCGCGTTTGCCGGGGACCGTCACCCTCTGTTCCGGCGAATGGCCCTGTACTTCCGCGGAAGGCGACGCCACGCGCAGCAATTCCGCCGGCAGCTCGAACGGCTGATGGCCCGGAAACGTCACGGTGAGCAGCTTGCGGTCCCTGGAGACCCTCAGTTCTTTTGGCGCTGTCATGGTCGATCCTGTCTGAATGCCCTTCCCTACGCTGCTTCGCCCCGTACGCAAAGGCGTCGACGGTGTCCGACGCGCAATGTCGGTCGGGGAATGTTACCAAAGATCGAGGCAAGCTATCTTGAATGGCGGGCTGGATCGTATCACATAGCCGTATATAACGACGCAGCTAATGGCCACGGAAACGCTCGAACATGAACATGATCGACCCCTTCGGTCGCACGATCAGCTATCTCAGAGTGTCGGTTACCGACCGCTGCGATTTCCGCTGCACCTATTGCATGGCCGAGGATATGGCCTTCCTGCCCAAGAAGGACCTGCTTTCGCTGGAAGAACTCGACCGGCTCTGCACCGTCTTCATCGAAAAGGGTGTGAAACGGTTGCGCCTCACTGGCGGTGAGCCGCTGGTGCGCAAGAACATCATGCACTTGGTGCGCCAGCTTTCGCGTCACCTCGAAAGCGGCGCGCTGGAAGAACTGACGCTGACCACCAACGGCTCGCAGCTTTCGCGCTTCGCCGCCGAGCTCGCCGATTGCGGCGTCAAACGCATCAATGTTTCGCTGGATACGCTCGATGCCGACAAGTTCCACGCCGTCACCCGGTGGGGTCATCTCGACAAGGTCATGGCCGGCATCGACGCGGCGCAGGCGGCGGGACTGAAAGTCAAGCTCAATGCGGTGGCGTTGAAGGATTTCAACGACGCCGAACTGCCCGAGATGATGCGTTGGGCGCACGGCCGGGGCATGGACCTGACCGTCATCGAGACCATGCCGATGGGCGAGATCGACGCCGACCGCACCGACCAGTATCTGCCGCTGTCGTTGCTGCGCGCTTCGCTCGAGCGCCAGTTCACGCTGACCGACATCCCGTTCAAGACCGGCGGCCCGGCCCGCTATGTCCATGTCGCCGAGACCGATGGAAAACTCGGCTTCATCACGCCGATGACGCATAATTTCTGCGAAAGCTGCAACCGGGTCAGGCTGACCTGCACGGGCACGCTCTATATGTGCCTTGGCCAGGAGGATGCGGCCGATCTGCGCGCGCCGCTGCGCGCGTCCGAAGGTAACGAACTTGTCGCCGACGCAATAGACGAAGCCATCGGCCGCAAGCCGAAAGGCCATGACTTCATCATCGACCGCCGCACCAGTCGTCCGTCGGTGTCACGGCATATGAGTGTCACGGGCGGCTGACCTTCTCGTCTGTCTGTGCGAGAATTGTCCCGCAATCATCGGCTTCGGGGCTGACATGCGGTGGCTTTTTTCAATCGTGACATTTCTCGCGGTGGTCTCGGCGAGCGCCGCGTTTGCGGCGCAGTCCACCTACGTGAACGATCGCTTCGGCACCGTCTGCACCTTTCCCGACGATATTTTCACCGATCGCCAGCCTGAACCTGAAAATGGCGACGGCCAGGTGTGGCTGAGCGCGGACGGCGCCAGCCTGACATGCTCCGGCATGTTCAATGTCGATGACGACACGCCGAAGGGATTCATTGCCGGCGAAAAGGCGAGCTATGAGCCGGGCTACGAAATCACCTACAGCAAGGCCGGCAAGGACTGGGCGGTGTTGTCGGGTGTGAAGGATGGAAAGATCTTTTATGAGCGGCGCCTGTTTGGCAGGGATGGCGTCATCCGCACCGTCTGGGTCGATTATCCGCAGGCGCTGAAATCGAAATATGACCCGCTTGTCGGCGCCATCGCCGGCAGCCTCGAGGGGCCATAAGCCGCGAGCATTTTAGCCACACCGCAAACAAATCTTTGTCCGCGAATGTCCGTCAGATTTACTGATGATGGTTTCCCGCCTAGCCTCCCTTGCGTAGCGGTTCATCGCTTTCTCGGGGGATTACATCATGCGCAACCTTCTTCTTTCCTTCGCTTTGCTCGGCCTGGCTGCCCTGCCCGCGGCTGCCCAGTCGATCGGCGGCACCTACACCGTCGCCGGCACCAATTTCGACGGTTCGTCCTATGACGGCGAAGCCACCATTACGCTGACCAGCGGGACCACCTGCGCGATCCACTGGGAGACGGGCGGCTCATCGTCGGATGGCATCTGCATGCGTAACGACAACGCATTCTCCGCCGGCTACGCAATGGGCAAGGATATCGGCCTCGTCGTCTACAAGGTCGAGGATGACGGGTCGCTGCATGGTCTGTGGACCATCGCCGGCAAGGAGGGAAATGGCACCGAGGTGCTGACCCCCAAGAAGTAGACGACGCCTCGTCTGCACCAATGTCGGGAGGCGACGCCGCCTTCCGACAGAATTCGTGCCTGATCCGGGATGATTTCGCGTCGGCGAAGATGGATATCCGGTCCTGGCCCAGCCCTTTGCCGTTGCTGTTTCATGGCGGGCTGTTACAGGCTTGCTTGCCAAAGCAACCGGTAGATGTCTTGCCCCTTTCCCCAAATCTTCGCGGTGCGTTGTTCATGGTGGTAGCCATGGTTGGCTTCACGCTCAACGACGCCATTACCAAATACGCTTCGCAGTCGATGAACATGGCGCAGGTCATGCTGATCAGGGGGGCGTTCGCCTCGCTCTTCGTCGGCCTGCTGGCTTGGCAACGCGGCGCGCTTGCCCAGCCTCGCCTGATGCTGCAGCCGCTGGTGGCGATCCGTGTGCTGGGTGAAGCGGGCGCTACGGTGTCCTTCCTGGTCGCGCTCGCGCATTTGCCGATCGGCAGCGTTTCGGCTGTCTTGCAAGCGCTGCCGCTGGCGGTGACGATGGGCGCGGCGCTGTTTTTCGGCGAAACGGTCGGCTGGCGGCGCTGGTTGGCGATCGCTGTCGGTTTTGCAGGCGTTATAATCATCGTACGTCCGGGTTTCGAGGGCTTCAGCGTCTATTCGCTGGTGGCGCTGGCATCCGTCGCGTGCTGCACGGTGCGGGACCTCGCCACCAAGCGCATTCCCAAGACCATCCCGACGATGCTGGTCTCGACCGCCACCGCGCTTGCCATGACCGTCGTCGGCGCCGTTCTGTTGACGCCGATGGGTGGCTGGACGCCAATGACCGGCAAAAGTACGGCGCTGCTGGCGCTGGCTGCGGTGCTGGTGCTGATCGGCTACCAATTCATCATCATGGCGATGCGGTCGGGCGAGATCTCCTTCATCGCGCCGTTCCGCTACACGGCGCTCCTCTGGTCGATACTGCTTGGCTTGATCGTCTTCGGCGACATTCCGGACATGCCGATGATCGCCGGCGCGACTATCGTCGTCGGCTCGGGCCTTTATGCGCTCTATCGCGAACGGGTGGTCGGCCGGCGAAGGATCGTCGCCGAAAGCACCGGGCCGTCCATGGCACCGGACGGACTCTAGCACTCCTTTGAAGCCGCTTGCGATTTCCCGCGGCTGGCGTACAGGCTGGATGGCATGAAGCGGGATATCGCGGGGATCATTCTGGCCG
The DNA here is from genome assembly GCF_006442545.2 of Mesorhizobium sp. B2-1-8. Taxonomy (NCBI): domain Bacteria; kingdom Pseudomonadati; phylum Pseudomonadota; class Alphaproteobacteria; order Hyphomicrobiales; family Phyllobacteriaceae; genus Mesorhizobium; species Mesorhizobium sp. B2-1-8. The sequence goes on along the minus strand of NZ_CP083952.1, from coordinate 4,078,799 downwards.
GTGGCCAGTCGAGACGGATGGGCGGTGGCGACAAAAGCCTGTTGCCGCTCGGCGGCGGCTGCGTGCTCGACCAGGTCCTGTCGCGGTTTGGCCGCCAGTTTGAGACCCTGGCGCTTAGCGCCAACGGCGACCCGGCACGGTTTGCCCGTTTCGGGCTGCCGGTGCTGGCCGATACCGTCGAAGGCTTTGCCGGACCACTTGCCGGAATCCTCACCGGCCTGGAATGGGCCGCTGCCGCCACCCCTTGCAAGGCGATCGTCACCGCTGCCGGCGACACGCCTTTCCTGCCGATTGATCTCGTCGATCGTCTGGCGGCGGCAGCCGGCGAACGCCCCGGTTCGATCGCCGTCGCTTTCTCGGCAGGCAGGCGGCACCCGGCCTTCGCACTATGGCCGACCGGATGCCGCGAAGCCTTGCGGCATTTCCTCGTCGATGAGGACAACAAGCGGGTTTCGGCCTTCATCGAGCGGCACGGTTACGTCGAGGTCGAGTTCCCGCTCCTGCAGTCCGCCGGACAACCAATCGATCCTTTCTTCAACATCAATGTGCCGGACGATCTTGCCCATGCCGAACACCTGTTGCAGAGCATGACGCCATGAACAGACGCATCTTCGGCATCACCGGCTGGAAAAACTCCGGCAAGACCACACTGACGGAAAAGCTGGTCGCGGAGCTTGTGCGGCGCGGCTGGAAGGTCTCGACGGTCAAACATGCCCATCATGATTTCGACATCGACAAGCCGGGCGCCGACAGCTTCCGCCATCGGCAGGCCGGCGCAACCGAGGTTGCGATCGTATCGGGCAATCGCTGGGCGTTGATGCACGAGTTGCGCGGCGAGCAAGAGCCGCCGCTGGACGCCATCCTCTCGCGGCTCGCCCCGTGCGACATCGTGCTGGTCGAAGGCTACAAGCGCGAACCCCACCGCAAGATCGAAACGAGGCGGCTGGAAGCGAAGGACCGGACGCCGCTTTCAGCGGCTGATCCCAATATTGTCGCTGTCGCCGCGGATTTCGCCGTCACCGACGAGAGCCTGCCGGTGTTCGACCTCGACGACGCAGAATCCATAGCCGACTTCATCGAGCGCACGACCGGACTCGTTGCTTGAGCTGTAACGTAACGGCAGTATCCCATTGCCGATTTTGACGGTTTTGCAGTTGCTTTTTTCTTGGAAAGAGTGGGAGTATCGGCCCAGCGGGCGGTCAAAAGCACCGCCCCACAGAGCCGTTTCGGAACGACGGCCGGGACCATAAAGAGAGGACTATCATGCGTATTGCACTGCGTATCGCGCTCGCCGCATCGGCTGCGCTGCTGACGCTCGGCGTAGCCCAGGCCCAGGAAAAGACCCTGAGGATCGGTACCGAAGGCGCCTACCCCCCATTCAACAACCTCACCGCCGATGGCCAGCTTGTCGGCTTCGACATCGACATCGCCAAGGCGCTTTGCGATGAAATGAAGGTCAAGTGCACCTTCGTCGCCCAGGACTGGGACGGCATCATTCCCGCACTTCAGGCCGGCAAGTTCGACGCGATCGTCGCCTCGATGTCGATCACGCCGGAGAGGAAGGAGAAGGTCGACTTCTCGCACAAATACTACAACACGCCGTCTGCAATCGCCGTGCCGAAGGATTCGCCGCTCAAGGGCGTGACCAAGGAAGACCTTGCCGGCAAGAGTATCGGTGTCGCCACCACGACCACCCATTTCAACTATGCCTCGAAGACCTATACCGACAGCACCGTCAAGGGCTATCCGAGCAGCCCCGAGGAACAGGCTGATCTCGCCAACGGCCGCCTCGATGCCATCGAGGACGATATCGTCGTGCTGCAGCAGTGGCTCGATTCGCCTGACGGAGCCTGCTGCAAGATCCTCGGTCAGCCCTCGCCGCAACCGGTCGAAATTTTTGGGCCTGGGGCCGGCATCGCCGTTCGAAAGGGCGAGACCGACCTGGTCAACAAGCTGAATTCCGCCATCGACGCGATCCGCGCCAACGGAAAATACAAGGAAATCAACGACAAGTACTTCAAGTTCGACGTCTACGGCGCCGAGTCCTGATAGTCTATTGCCAAGGCGGCAGGGGGATCCCCTGTCGCCTTATTCATCTCGGGAGAGCCGTGGGGATAAGACCAGTCAATGCCAGCCCAAAGCATATGGACACTGCTCAGTTGGGGACCGGAGGGCTGGAGTGACGATATTGCATATGGCGCGTTGGTCACCATCGCGCTTGCGCTTGCAACGCTGCCGATCGGCTTGACGATCGGCTTTTTCGTCGCCTGGGCCAAGCAGTCCGAAGAACCGTCGCTGCGGGTGGCCGCCAACATCTACACCACCGTGTTTCGCGGCCTGCCGGAACTGGTGACGCTGTTCCTGTTCTTCTTCGGCATGCCCATCCTGCTGCAATACGTCATCCGCCTCTTCAAGCCCGAGGCGACGATCGACGTCGACAGCTTCATCGCCGGCATGATCGTGCTGTCGCTGATCTTTTCTTCCTATGCTAGCGAGGTGTTTCTTTCCGCCTTTCGCGCCATTCCGAAGGGCCAGTATGAAGGCGGCTACGCGATCGGCCTGTCGACGTGGCTGACCATGCGCAAGGTAATCCTGCCTCAGCTGCTGCGCATCGCCTTTCCCGGCCTCGAGAATTGCTGGCTCAGCCTGCTCAAGGACACCGCCTTGGTCTCGGTCGTCAACCTCGCCGAAACCTTGCGCAACGCCGGCGTGGCCGCGCGTGTCACGAAACACGCCTTCCTGTTCTACAGCGTGGCCGCGCTGGTTTTCCTCGCTCTGGCGATCCTGTCATCGATCGCGACCGGGTTCATCTTGCGCTCGCTGGGGCGGAGAGAGGCACGATGAGCGTCAGCCAAGCTATTTCAGTTGACCGACCGCCACCGCAGGCTCGCGGCTGGCCGCGCACCCGTATCGTCGGTTACGCGCTCGTCGGCCTCTGGATTCTCTTCGGCCTCGGTATCCTCGCCTATCTCGTCTATGCCTGGAACGGCGAGTTCTTTGCCAGATATGCGCCTGCCTATCTGCAGGGACTCTGGACCACGCTGTCTCTCGTCGCGATTTCGATGGTTGCCGGTGCGATCTTTTCGCTGCCCGTCACCTATGGCCGCATGTCGAAGAACCGGTTCCTGTCCGGCCTTGCCTACTGCTACGTCTATTTCTTCCGCGGCACGCCACTGCTGGTCCAAGTCTACCTCGTCTACTATGGCCTGGGCTCTTTCCGGCTGCAGCTTGAATCCGTCGGGCTGTGGTGGTTCTTCCGCGAGGCCTTCAACTGCGGCGTCTTCGCCTTTGCGCTCAACACCGCCGCCTATCAGGCCGAGATCCTGCGCGGCGCCATCGAAAGCGTGCCCAGGGGCCAATGGGAAGGAGCCGCCTCGCTCGGCCTGCACAAGCTGCAGACGCTGCGCAAGGTTGTCCTGCCGCAGGCGTTCATCGTGGCTTTGCGCCCCTACGGCAACGAACTGGTTCTGATGATCAAGGCTTCGGCCATCGTCGCCATCATTACCGTCTACGACCTCATGGGCAACGCGAAGCTCGCCTACGCCAAATCCTTCGATTTCCAGGCCTATGTCTGGGTCGCCATCGTCTATCTGGTGATGGTCGAGATCCTGCGCCACGGCGTCGAATGGATCGAACGCCGGATCACCATCCATCTGCATCGCTGAGGCATCGCCGAACCGTTCCTGATCGGCCTGTACCAGTCGATGCGGCGGTGCGCGCCTTGACGAATTCGTCGCATGGCCTAGAGCTTCCGCAGCTGAAATCTCTATTTCCGTCGGAAGGACAAGGCATGGCATCGGTGGCATTTCTCGGTCTTGGCGTCATGGGCTATCCCATGGCCGGACACCTGAAGAACAAGGGCGTCCACGACGTCACCGTCTACAACCGCACAAGCGCCAAAGCCGAACAATGGGTCGCTCAACATGGCGGCAACTTTGCCCCGACGCCGGCCCAGGCCGCCGAGGGCAAGGATTTCGTCTTTTCCTGTGTCGGTAACGACGACGATTTGCGCTCGGTGACGACAGGCCCGGACGGCGCCTTCAAATCGATGAAGAAGGGTTCGGTCTTCATCGACAACACCACGGCTTCGGCCGAAGTCGCGCGCGAACTGGCGCAAGCCGCGCAATCGGGCGGGTTCTCATTTCTCGACGCACCGGTCTCCGGTGGCCAGGCCGGCGCCGAGAACGGCGTGCTGACCGTCATGGTCGGTGGCGACGAGGCTGCGTTCGACAGGGCCAGGCCGGTCATCGACGCCTATGCCCGTATGGTCGGGCTGATGGGGTCGGCTGGTGCCGGCCAGCTCACCAAGATGATCAACCAGATCTGCATCGCCGGACTGGTGCAGGGACTGTCGGAAGGCATCCATTTCGGCAAGAAGGCCGGGCTCGACATCGAAAAGGTGATCGAGGTGATTTCCAAGGGTGCCGCCGGCTCCTGGCAGATGGAAAACCGGCACAAGACCATGAACGCCGGAAAATATGATTTCGGTTTCGCCGTCGACTGGATGCGCAAGGATCTCGGCATCTGCCTGGCGGAAGCCGACCGCAATGGCGCCAGATTGCCCGTGACCGCGCTTGTCGACCAGTTCTACAAGGACGTGCAGGCGATGGGCGGTAAACGCTGGGACACGTCCTCGTTGCTGGCCCGGCTGGAGAAGTAGGCGCCGATGTCCCTGCCCGCTCCGAATTGGACCGCGCAGGATATCGTCGCCCATCTGCGTTCGATCGGAACCATGGAAAACTGCACCGGCATGGCGCGGTTCGGCATCAACACCGCGACCGCGCTCGGCATCGGCAATGCGGATTTACGACCCTTGGCACGCAAGGTGAAGCGCAACCATGAGCGAGCCCTGGCGCTTTGGGACAGCGGCATTCGCGAGGCGCGGCTGATGGCGGCCTTCACCGGCGAGCCGAAAAAGATCGGCATCGAAGAGTGCCGCCGCTGGGCTGGCGATTTCGATTCCTGGGAGATCGTCGACGCGGTCTCCGACCTGTTCGTGGACACGCCGTTCTGGCGCCAACTGGTCGAAGAGTTTGCCGCCGACGAGCGCGAATTCGTCCGCCGCACTGCCTTCGCCATGCTGGCATGGGCAGCCGTGCATTTAAAAAAGGAACCGGACACGATTTTCCAGGGCTATCTGCCCTTGATCGAATCTCATTCCCGCGATGAACGCAATTTCGTCAGGAAAGCGGTCAACTGGGCGCTGCGGCAGATCGGCAAACGGTCGATGAGTTTGCATGGCCCTGCCCTTGCGCTGGCGAACAGACTTGCCAACTCCACCGACAAGACGGCACGCTGGATCGGCAAGGATGCGGTGAAAGAACTTTCGCATGCCAAAACGCACGAACGCCTCGTCGCCAGAAAAATCTGACAGGGCGAGGGGTGCTGCGGCCGGTTCTCGCCGACATGTGATGTGGCTCGAGCATTGACGCCACCGACAGCGGCGTCTCTACTTGTCCGCAAAGGACGCGGCCATGAACCATTTCACTTCGATCCTGGCGCTCGCGGCCGCGCTTGCTCTCTCCACCGCAGGTGCTTCGGCCGAGACCACGCACATTTTCTGGAAGGACCTGCGTCCGGCAACCCAGGCAGTTGCCGAAGACGCCGGTCTGCCGATGATCGCGGCGAAACTGCCGGATCATGGCGAGACGCTGTCGGTTGCCCTGCAGGACAAAACGATACAATTAGCCGGCTATGCATTGCCGGTCGACCGCGACGGCGACCTCGTCTATCAGTTCCTGCTGGTGCCGTGGACGGGTGCTTGCAGCCACATGCCGACGCCGCCTCCCAACCAGATCGTGCTGGTCACGCCTGCCCGTCCCTACAAGATGTCGGAAGCCTACCAGCCGGTCGCCATTACCGGTGCCCTGAAGCCGGACATGGAGAAAAGCCAGCTGTTCATTCTCGACGGCGCCAGCGTCATCCAGTCCGGTTATACCGTGCGCAAGGCCGATGTCGTGGGCGTCGACACGGTTCCGGACTCCGTCGTATTGCCGGTGAACTCGCCCTGGAGTTTCCTCAACAAGAAGAAAAATTGACCGGCGGGATCAGGCGGCGTTCGCGCCCGACTCCTTGTCCAGCACCATGTAGTCGAGCGGGATTTCGGTCGTGTACTTGATCTGCTCCATGGCGAAGGACGACGACACGTCACGGATCTCGATCTTGGCGATCAGCCGTTTGTAGAAGGCGTCGTAGGCGGCGATGTCGGGCACCACGACGCGCAAGAGGTAATCGACGTCGCCGCTCATGCGGTAGAATTCGACCACCTCGGGAAATTCCTGGATGACCTCGGAGAACCGGCGCAGCCATTCATGGCTGTGCGAATTGGTGCGGATCGACACGAAGACGGTCACACGCACATTGACCTTTTCGTGGTCGAGAATGGCGACGCGCCGCTTGATGACGCCCTCCTCCTCCAGCTTCTGGATGCGCCGCCAGCACGGTGTGGTCGACAGGCCGACTTTCTTGGCAACGTCGGCGACCGCGAGCGTCGCGTCCTCCTGCAGAAGGCGGAGAATTTTTCGGTCAAGGCGGTCCATCGGAGGCTCCTGGTGGAATAGTTTCGCTATATTCCCTTTTATTTGGGCCATTCACAAGAAAGAAATTCTGCTACCCATGCCGAAAGCGAGTGGTTTCTTGCTGAATGCCTAACCGAGGCGATAGCGGATTTCCGACCGCAGAAAAGGCAGCAAATCCGTTTCAAACCACGGATTCTGCTTCAACCAGCCAGTGTTGCGCCAGGATGGATGTGGCAGTGGCAGCACTTTGGGGCCGACAGAATTCTCCCAGATGGCGCGCCAGTTCATCACCGTTTCCGTCAGCGAGGCGCGCCGCGCCGCGCCCATGTGCCAGGTCTGCGCATAGATGCCGATCGTCAGCACCAGGTCGATCTGCGGCATAGACGCCATCAAGGGCGCGCGCCAGGCAGGGGCGCACTCACGCCTCGGCGGCAAGTCGCTACCCTTGGCATTCTGTCCGGGAAAGCAGAAGCCCATCGGCACGATGGCGAATTTCTCGATGTCGTAGAATTCGTCGCTGGTCACACCGAGCCAGTTGCGCAGGCGGTCGCCGGACGCATCCGTGAAGGGCATGCCCGACAGGTGCACCTTGGTTCCCGGGGCCTGGCTGGCGATCAGTATGCGGGCGCTGGAGGATGGTCGCAGCACCGGACGCGGCTCGTGGGGCAGCGGCTTGCCGATGGGATCGTCGACGCAGATGCGGCAAGCGCGGACCGTCTCGGCGAACCTGTCCAGTTCGACGCTCAAGCGGCGGCACTCGGCCGGCTGGAGACGGCGTGATGCCAACGCAGCACATTGGTGCATTCCTCCGGCACCTTGATGCGTGCCGGCTTCATGAAGTCGATCGCGATCATGCCGGTGATATCGGCAATCGAATAGCTGTCGCCGGCGGCGAATTCGCGGCTGCCCAGTTCAGCGTCCAGCAGCCTGAGAAACTCCAGCGCCTTCGGCTTGTTGGCCTCGCCCCATTCGGGAATCTGCGGGATTTCCCATTCCTTCATGGCCGGATGGATGTGGCGGAAAGCCTGCGTGACGCTGCTGAGCAGGTTGAACTCCATCCGCCTCTGCCACATCTCGACCTGCGCCTTGCCAAGCGCGCCGCGCCCGAACAATGCCGGCTCGGGATAAAGCTCCTCGAAATAGCGGCAGATGGCGACGGATTCGGTGAGGATGGTGCCATCATCGAGTTCGAGAACCGGCAGGCGCTGCAGCGGATTGCGCGAACTGACCGACTGCTGCTTGTGTTCCAGCGCGCCCATGTCGACGGGCACCAACGGAACCGTGATCCCCTTCTCTGCGAGGAAAACGCGAACCCGCCGTGGGTTGGGCGCACGACCGCCGTCGAACAGCTTCATTTCGATCCTCCTTTTCGTTCCGCCAGAAACGCTTCACCAGAAGCGAATTATCTCGCGCGCCGCGTCGCCGATCGACGCCAGCGTGCCATGTTTTCGCTCCACGACCCCGCCGTGGTGGCTGTCGCGCCAGTCCTGCGGCTGGTCGAACGTACCCGCCCAGATGCCGACCCTTGCCGCGCGCGCGGTCGCTTCCTCGCCTTCGAAGTCGCCATAGGCGACGGCCCAGCCGGCCTCGACCTGGGCGCGGTTGAGGTCGGTGCCGCCGGCCTTGCAGTCGCCAAGCAACCGGCCGTAGCGATCGCGCTGCCAGCCGCTGCAGGCGACCGGCCTGCCGGCGATCAGCCGCACCAGTGACTGGCGCGCCAGCGTACCGCAGGCATAATCGGCGCCGTTCTTGCGGCAGGTCTGGGTGTATTCCGGAGCGTCGATGCCGCGCATGCGGATGCGCTCGGCGCCGAGCGTGATCGAATCGCCGTCATTGATGATGGCCGTACCTTGCGTCTTGCGTGTCTCCACCCGGTCAAGACGCGCCGCAAGCAGGATCAGCAGCCCCAGAATGATGACGGCCAGCCCGTAGTCCAGCAGCTTGCGCCACAGGCCTCTCGGGCGTGGTGCCGCGTACCGCGGGCGCGACCTCGGCGACCAGGAACGGCTCATATGGCAAACGGTTGGTTAATCATTCGAACGTAGCTTAACACCTTGAAATCGCTGCGCGCATAAATTGAAGCTTTTGATGCCCTTGCAACGCTCGAACACAGCGGACAAGTTCATTGTGGACCGCAGGAAACGGCATCGCAACAGCGATGTCGCGCGCGCGGTGCGCAAGACGCGCGACCGTCTTTCGCAGCAGGCCGGCAATCCCGATTTCGACCGCGAACTGCTGAAGCTCCACGCCCAGGCCATGACAAGCGGCGCCGTGGTCATCCCGCTGCTCGTCCTGGCGATCGCCGCGGCCGGTCGTCTGGCCGGTGTCGGCAATGAGATCGGGCTCTGGGCGTTGTTTACACTCACCTGCTATACAATAGTCGTCTTCATGGCGCGGCGCATCGAGCGTACGGAAGCTTCCGAGCTCAACCCCTTGCAAACGCGAAGGGAATTCCTGGTAGGCCATTTTCTGTGCGGTCTCGGTTGGGCCTTGTTCGTCTGGCTGGGCTGCGACACATGTCAGGTCGACCAGTTCCAGGTGGTCAAAGCCGTGGTCCTCCTGGTCGCCATGGCGGCGACCGCAGTCATGGCGTCGTCGCTGAGCGGCGCCCTGCTGGCCACTTTTGCCGTTCCCGTGGCGCTCGTTGGCTACACAGGGGTGAACTTGTGGATGCCGGTCGAGGCGGTCATGGCGGGGCTGCTGATCGTCTCCCTGCCTTTCTTTGCCTACGTGGCGCGCAACCTCAACCGTTCGTCGGTGATGATGCTGTCGTTCCGCTCCGAACGGGACGCGTTGGTGGTGGAGCTCGAGACCGCGAAATCGATGTCGGACGAGGCGCGGCGGCGGGCCGAGGACGCCAACCTGGCAAAATCGCGTTTCCTCGCTTCGATGAGCCATGAATTGCGCACGCCGCTCAACGCCATTCTCGGCTTTTCCGAGGTGATGGCGAACGAGGTTCTGGGGCCGATGAGCAATCCCACCTATCGCGACTACGCCCATGACGTGCATGATTCCGGCCAGCACCTGCTCGACCTGATCAACGAGATCCTCGACCTGTCGCGCATCGAGGCCGGCCGCTATCAGCTCAACGAGGAGCCGGTGATGTTGCTAAACATCGTCGAGGATTGCTGCCACATGATGGAGTTGAAGGCACGCAACAAGGATATCCGCGTCGTTCAGGATTTCGAACAGACATTGCCGCGGCTGTTCGCCGACGAGCGCGCCGTGCGCCAGATCGCGCTCAACCTTCTGTCCAACGCCATCAAGTTCACCGCCACCGGCGGCGAAATCCGCGTCCGGGTCGGCTGGACGGCGGGCGGCGGCCAGTACATTTCGATCAAGGACAACGGCCCCGGCATTCCCGAGGACGAGATTCCGGTCGTGCTTTCAGCCTTCGGCCAGGGTTCGATCGCCATCAAGAGCGCCGAGCAAGGCACCGGGCTTGGCCTGCCGATCGTGCAAGGGCTGCTCGCCATGCATGGCGGTGAGTTCGAGCTTCATTCCAAGCTGCGCGAGGGCACCGAGGCGATCGCCATCTTCCCGCTGAGCAGGGTGATGGAAGAACTGCCGGCGCTGCCGACCGCTGCGGTGGCCGCGCGGCGGCGGTAACGCCGCTGCAAACCTACGTCGACACGGACTGGAAGAAGGTACGCAGACCGCAATGACGGCGGAGTGGGATGCCAGCGGCCTCGAAATCAAATCGGAGCGGCTTCGCCTGAAGCTGTTTACGGCCGACGATGCAGGGGACGTCTTTGCCGCCATCACTCCCGCGATAACCCGTTTCATGCAGTGGGAACCACCTCGATCACCAACGGCTTTTGAAGAGATATGGCGATCCTGGCTTGCGCCGATCCTTGACGGATCGGATTTGCATTTCGTCGTGCGTTCGTTGACGGACGGTCGCTGTCTCGGGCTTGTCGGCCTCCACGCGGCCATGACTGCCTGTCCGGAGATCGGAATTTGGCTAAGGGAGGACGTACATGGAAACGGCATCGGCCGTGAGGCCGTTCCCGCCATGGCGGCATGGGCGTCCGAGGAATTCAATCCGGATTGCTTCGAGTATCCAGTCGCAGAAGAAAACGTGGCGAGCAGAAGGATCGCGGAAGGCCTTGGTGGATCAATAGTCGAGACACGCTCGAATTCGAAATATACCTCGGTCGTCTACCGCATTCCCAATATCCGGCGTTGACGCGCGAGGACCGGGAGATTCTAGCCCCGCACAGCCGCCGCCATGCCTGAACTGGTCAATGCCGCGGCCTTGACCAGTCCGGCTGCCAGGGCTGCTCCCGCACCTTCGCCGTGGCCGATGCCCAGGTCGAGCAGCGGACGCAATCCGAGGTGCTCGGCGGCCCTTGCATGCGCGGGCTCGGGCGACAGGCTGGCGAGAAGACAATGGTCCAACACTGCGGAATTCGCCGCATGCAGCACCGCCGCGGCCGCCGTTGCCGCGAAGCCATCGAGCAGTACCGGTATCTGCTGCATCCGCGCGGCAAGGATTGCACCGGCTATCGCCGCGAACTCGCGGCCGCCGACCCGGCGCAGCACCTCTAGCGGGTCTTCGAGATGGTGGCCGTGAAGCGCCAGCGCCGCATCGACCATTTCCGCCTTGCGGACCTGCATCGCCGCATCGGCGCCGGATCCCGGGCCAACCCAGTCGGCACCCCTGTCCCCGAACAGCGCGGCGAACAGCGCGGCGGCCACGGTGGAGTTGCCGACGCCGAGATCGCCGAGGCAAAGCAGGTCGGTGCCGCCGGCTATCGCCTCCATGCCGAAGGCCATGGTGGCGGCGCAACCGCGCTCATCGAGCGCGGCTTCCTCGGTGATGTCGCCGGTCGGGATGTGCAGGGCAAGATCGAACACCTTCAGACCGAGGTCGTTGGCAATGCAGATCTGGTTGATCGCCGCACCGCCGGCGGCGCAAAGCTCGACCGCGTTGGCGGTCGCCGCCACGGGCCTCGGCGAAATGCCATGCCTGACAACGCCATGGTTGCCGGCAAAGACAGCCATCAAGGGCCTGGTCACGGCAGGCGGAGCGCGACCGCTCCATGCCGCGAGCCACGCGGCGATGTCCTCGACGCGACCAAGCGAATTCTCCGGCTTGTCGGCCTTGGCGAACAGCGTGCGCACGCGTGCCTCGGCTTTGAGGTCGGCAGCCGGCAAATTGTCCAGCAGGTTGCGGAAATCGTCGAAAGGCAGTGCACTGGTCATGTCGCGAACAATCGTTCCTGGATCAGAGGAGCGGCATAGCTGCCTTGCGCGGTCGGCACAACCTCCTCGATCGTCTGTCCTGATTTGCCGCAAAGGCGGCCACGGAAGGCGCTATCGCGAGGGCTTGCATTGGCTTTGCCGTTGCACCATGTGGAGGTGGAAGAGCGGATTCCGGACCGGGTCCCTCGAGAGAAAGTCATGACGGCCATCGAATCTCCCTGCATCCTGGTCTGTTCGATCGATATGAAAACCGGATTCTGCTTCGGTTGCGGCCGCACGCGCGAGGAGATCGGCGCCTGGATGGGGATGACGCCGGACATACGCCGCAGCGTGATGGCCGAACTGCCGGCCCGGCTGGAAACCGTCGAGCGCCGGCCGCGCCGGGAAACGCGCCGCACCCGCATGGCGCGTGAACGCGACGCACCCTAGCGAGGACGGATGAGCAGCCGGCTATTCTGGACTGTGATGGCGGTGATCGGTGTGGGGGTAGCGCTTCTCATGCTCAACGATTCCGCCGGCAGCACGCTCGGCGTCGAGAATTACGATTTTGGCCGGTTGATCTGGCTTGGGGCTTTCGGTGCCCTTATCGGCGCCGGCTTGCTGCGGTCGGCTCCGCTAGGAGTGGTGGCCCGCAACCTCGGCACCTGGGCTGCCATCGTGCTCGCGCTGATCGCCGGTTATCAATATCGCTACGAACTGCAGGACGTCGCCAGCCGGGTGACCGCAGGGCTCGTTCCCGGCAGCCCGCTGGCGCTCGGCGTCGAAGACGGCCACGCCACCGTGACCCTCGACAAGGCCGACAACGGTCACTTCGAGGCGCGCATCCTGGTCAATGGCAATCCGGTGCGGGCCGTTGTCGACACCGGCGCGACCAGCACGGTCCTGACTTCGGAAGACGCGCAAGCCGCCGGCTTCAATCCGGCGGCGCTCAACTACACAATACCGGTTTCGACAGCCAACGGCATCGCGCGCGCCGCTGCGGTCAAGACAGACGAGGTGGCGATCGGCGGCATCGTGCGCAAGGATATGTCGGTGATGGTCGCCGCTCCCGGCATGCTGAGCCAAAGCCTGCTCGGCATGAACTTCATCGGTTCGCTGTCGGGCTTCGACGTGCGCGGCGACCGTATGATCCTCAGGGACTAACGCATGTCGCCCGGAAGTGTCCTCGGTTCCGGGATAACGACATGCATAAAATCAGAGTCTTACAGCAGTCAGGCGAATCCTATTCGCCGCGACATGCTGTAAGGTCAGGCCGCTTCGGCGGCCGCTCCACCGAATTCGACAGCCGCGAAAGCCGTCTTCATCACGTCAGGCCCGGCTCCGGGCCGGGTCGCGTCGGTGGACAGAATCTGGCGGTAGCGGCGCGCGCCGGGCAGCCCGTGAAACAGCCCGACCATATGGCGGGTGACATGGCCGAGCCGCCCGCCCCGTTCGATGTGGCGCCCCGCGTAGTCCGCCATCGCATCGATCAGCGCCGCGAAATCGAACGCTTCCAGCCGCGCTCCGTAGAAGGCGGCGTCAACACCGGACAGAATGCCTGGCGTGTGGTAGGCAGCGCGGCCGAGCATGGCGCCGTCGACCTGATCGAGATGCATCCGCGCCTCTTCAAGCGACTGAATACCGCCATTGATGCCGATGAATTTGCTCTGTTTTCCGGCCTTCAGCCGATAGACCCTGTTATAGTCGAGCGGCGGGATGTCGCGGTTTTCCTTGGGGCTCAGACCTTCCAGCCACGCCTTGCGTGCATGCACCCACAAGGCATCGGCGCCGGCATCGAAAACCCCATTCGCCAGCGCATCGAGCGCCGGCTCCGGATCCTGTTCGTCGACCCCGATCCGGCATTTGACCGTGACCGGCACCGTCACCGCCGCTTTCATCGCGGCGACGCAATCGGCGACAAGGTCGGGCACTTTCATCAGGCAGGCGCCAAACGTGCCGGACTGGACGCGGTCGGACGGGCAGCCGACATTGAGATTGATCTCGTCATAACCGAAGGCCTCGCCAATGCACGCTGCTTCGGCAAGTTTTGCGGGGTCCGAGCCGCCAAGTTGCAGGGCGACTGGATGTTCCACCTCATCGAAGCCAAGCAGCCGCTCGCGCGCGCCATGGATGATCGCGTCGGCAACCACCATTTCGGTGTAAAGCAGGGCATGTGCCGTCAGCCGGCGATGGAAGAACCGGCAATGCCGGTCCGTCCAGTCCATCATCGGGGCCACGGCCACTCTATGATCTTGATTTTTCAGCATTATTTATTTAACATCAAATCGTTAGAACCTGCCGAGTGCACACGAATTTACGCCGGAATACGACCCTTTTCGCCACGTTTTGATCTCTCAGTGCACACGGAGCGCACACGAAAAAATGGCCACCTACACAAAACTCTCATCCGGTTCCTGGCGCGTGCAGGTTCGTCGCAAAGGTCGCTACGTCAGCGAGACCTTCCTGCGCCGAGACGACGCACGGCGCTGGGCGACCGAAACCGAGCGCCAAGTCGATCGCGGTGAGACGCCGACCAAGTCCCGTATAGCGCGCCTGAAAACGTTCGGCGATCTCATTGACCTTCATATCGACGACATGTGCGATGTAGGCAAGTCCCCTCGCCGCTCCAAGGCCGCTGCCCTCGATATGCTCCGACGGCATCTGGGGAAGTGCAACCTCGCAGCGCTCGATCGCGAACGGCTCATTCGTTTTGGTCGCGACCGGGCCGCCCAGGGTGCCGGACCGATGACCGTCGGTATCGACATCGGCTTTGTGAAACTTGTTCTGACACACGCCGCTGCGGTCCACGGCCTGCCCGTCAAGGTCGAACCGGTTGATTTCGCGCGCGTCGCCCTAACGAGGCTCGGTCTCGTTGGCAAAGGCCAGCAGCGCGATAGACGACCGACACAGGAAGAACTCGACAAGCTAATTGATCATTTCGACGCAAACCCTCGCCAAATTGCACCGATTAGCCAGATCATTCGGTTCGCCGTCGCAACCGCGATGCGCCAGGAAGAAATCTGCAAGGTGCGTTGGTCCGACTTGGAATCTCGCTCGCGCATGCTCCTCATCCGTGACCGTAAAGATCCGCGAAACAAAAATGGCAACAATCAGCGCATACCGCTGTTTGCGGCATCTGGATACGATGCATGGGCCATTGTCGAGGAGCAGCGGGGAAGGCGCAGCAATGACGATGATCGAATTTTCCCATTTAATCATAAGTCAGTAGGCACTGCCTTCCGTCGAGGGTGCGCAGAGCTGAACATCCACGACCTTCATTTTCATGACTTGCGTCACGAAGGCACGAGCCGTCTTTTCGAAGCTGGATTCACAATTGAACAGGTAGCTCTGGTAACGGGGCACAAGGACTGGAAAATGCTAAAACGGTACACGCACCTTAAGCCCGAGGCTCTGCACGCAGTGCTGGCGAATCGTGCTGCTTAGCGCGATGATCGCCACCGTGTTCGATCGATTTCAGTGGTGAGCCAAAACTTAAAACCAGACTACAAATCTGGGGCAGGACTTCGAATCCCTTTAGTCGCGCCATCCCTTCCAACTGATTTCCCGCGCCCGGGCTTTTTTGCGCAAGGCCTATGCACACACAGGCGTTCTGGCGATCACAGTCCCATCCAGTTGATGCGCTCCTGGTCCTCCTTAGCCACGGCCACCGTTGTTCCTTTCGCGTGCCGCAGGTTCTCTCGCCCGTCAAGGTCATGCTCCCTCCAGGCCTTAGCGCGCTTGCATGGCACCGGCGAGCCATCGCGGCTCAGAGTTCACAACCCAGGGAATGCGGCAAGTCCACTCTCCCAAGGCCGCGACACAAAGCAACGCTGGTTCCTCGATTGTGAACTCGGTCACGCCGCGGGGTACGGCGCAGGAAAGCAGCCATTCCGCGTCCAGCCATCGTAACGCGCTTTGTGGGCGAGCGAATGCGTGACGGCTAAACTATTCGAAAGAGTAGGTAAATCCTTCCGACGAGGCACCGACAGTGACTTTTGTCATCTTCTTGCCCTCCAGCGAGCGATTGAGCACGCCGCGGCTGAGTTCGGGCAGGAGCGTGTTGGTGAGAATTGCGTCGATCATGCGCCCGCCGGATTCGATCTCGGTGCAGCGCGCCTTGACCATGTCCATGACACCGTCGCCGATCACCAGCTCGGCATCGTTTGTTGCTTTGAGGCGCCGCGCTACCTTGTCGAACTGGTGTCTGGTGATCGCCTCTATCATCGCGTCCGAGAGCGGATAGTAAGGGATTGTCACCACGCGGCCGAGGAAAGCGGCCGGAAACACTTTCAGCAGCGGACCGCGCAAGGCGGTGTCTAGATCGTCCATGCCGGTGCGCAAGGTGCCGTTCTTCGTGCGGTCCATGATAACCTGGGAGCCGACATTCGAGGTGAGCAGGATCAGCGTATTCTTGAAGTCGATCCGGCGGCCTTCGCTGTCGTCCATCATACCCTTGTCGAAGACCTGGAAGAAGATCTCGTGCACGTCCGGATGCGCCTTCTCGACCTCGTCGAGCAGGATTACCGAATAAGGCTTGCGCCGCACGGCCTCGGTCAGGATGCCGCCCTTGCCATAGCCGACATAACCGGGCGGCGCGCCCTTCAGCGTCGAGACCGTGTGAGCCTCCTGGAATTCGGACATGTTGATCGAAATCAGGTTCTGCTCGCCACCATAGAGCGTTTCGGCAAGCGCCAGGGCTGTCTCGGTCTTGCCGACGCCGGAGGGGCCGCAAAGCAGGAACACGCCGACCGGTTTCTCCGGTGCGCCGAGGCCGGCGCGGCTGGTCTGCACACGTCTCGCGATCATCTCCATCGCATGG
The DNA here is from genome assembly GCF_006442545.2 of Mesorhizobium sp. B2-1-8. Lineage (NCBI taxonomy): Bacteria > Pseudomonadati > Pseudomonadota > Alphaproteobacteria > Hyphomicrobiales > Phyllobacteriaceae > Mesorhizobium > Mesorhizobium sp. B2-1-8. The sequence continues at coordinate 4,062,275 of NZ_CP083952.1, read as the reverse complement.
TCCTGACCGACAACGCGCTCAGACAAAGTGGCAGCGAGCTTGAGCGCCTTCTCGGTCTGGCTGGACAGCATCCGTCCCGTCGGGATGCCGGTCCAGTCCTGGACGACGGCAGCCACGGCATTGCGATCGACCGACGGCAGGATCAGCGGGGTCTCGCCCTGAGCCTCGGCAAGTTCCGCCATCAATTCGCGCAGTCGTGCCAGATCAGCAGTGGAATCCGGCGCGGCAACAGGCTCGTGTGCGGCAGCGGCCTCCATCTTTGCCGCCTTTGCTTTCGTGGACTTGGTCTTCGAGCCCTTGGGTTCGGCCGTCTCGGGTTGCGGAGTCTTGGCCTCAGGCGCCTTGCTTTCATGCGCCGTGGCAGCTGGCGCATCGACGGCCTCACCCGGAGCGTCTTCCCCGCCCTCCACCGTGTCGAGTGGCACGCCCTCGCCTCGGAGTTTGGCGCGCAGGTCGAGTATCTCGGAGACAAGCGCCTTTTCCCGATCCCAGCGCGCTTGCGCTGCCGCAAGCGTGGTCTCGGTTTCCGCCAACCCGGCCTCCACGCGAGCCTGTCTGTCGGCCACTTCGATGCCGATCGCTGCCTCGCGGCCGATGATGCCTTCCTCGACCTCGAGCGCCTGGCGGCGGCGCAGAATGTCCTCGACCTCCGCCGGCGTAGCATGCTGCGAGACGGCAACGCGGGCGCAGGCGGTGTCGAGGAGGCTGACCGCCTTGTCCGGCAGCTGCCTGGCCGGAATGTAGCGGTGCGAAAGCGAAACCGAGGCCTCGATCGCCTCGTCAAGGATCTGCACCTTGTGGTGCTGCTCAAGAACACCGGCGACACCGCGCAACATCAGCACGGCCACCGTTTCGGAAGGCTCTTCGATCTTGACCACCTGGAACCGACGGGTCAGCGCCGGATCCTTCTCTATATGCTGCTTGTATTCGGCCCAGGTCGTGGCAGCGATGGTGCGAAGCTCCCCGCGCGCGAGCGCGGGCTTGAGGAGATTGGCCGCATCGCCGGTTCCCGCCGCGCCGCCGGCGCCGATCAGCGTATGCGCCTCGTCGATGAAGAGGATGATCGGCGTCTCTGAGGACTGGACCTCCTCGATGACGGCCTTCAGCCGCTTTTCGAACTCGCCCTTGACGCTGGCGCCCGCCTGCATCAGCCCGACATCGAGCATGCGTACGCTGACATTCTGAAGCGTCGGCGGCACGTCGCCCTGGGCGATGCGCAAGGCAAAGCCCTCGACGACCGCCGTCTTGCCGACGCCCGCCTCGCCGGTCAGGATCGGGTTGTTCTGCCGGCGCCGCATCAGGATGTCGACAATCTGGCGGATTTCAGGATCGCGGCCGACGACCGGATCGATCTTGCCGTCGCGGGCACGCTGGGTCAGGTCGGTGGCGTATTTGGCGAGTGCGGAATCCCCGCCCGGGCCGCGTTTCACCGGTGTTTCGGCCGTAGCTACGGCAGGAGGTGAGCCGGCTTCGAGCGAGCCCTCAGTGACCTCGGCGAAGCGGGCAATGACCCCATCCGCATCGATCTTGTCGAATTCGGCGCTGATTTTCGAAACCAGCCCTTCCAGCACCGGTATCTTCAGGCAGGCGAGAAGAATGTGCGCGCTGCGCACCTCATCGACACCGAATTCCAGTGTGGCCAAGCTCCAGCCTTCCTGTATGGCATGGAAGATGTGATCGGAAAATTCCTCCACCGAGGTCGCGCCGTAGGGCAGCTTGTCGATTGCGCGGGTCATATCCGCCGTCAACCGGCTGACATCCAGCCCGGCATCGGCAACGATCATCTGCACATCCGAGCGCTCGGACAGCACCAGTTGCTGGACGAAATGGACGAGCTCGACATAGGGGTTGCCGCGCAGCTTGGCCGTGTCCGCGGCGGCCTTGAAGGCGCGCACCCCCGTGGGATTGAGCTTTGCAACGAGTTCCTTGCGCTTGAAACTCTGCGACGATCGGCGCTGTTCCATTTGAACCTGCCCCCGAGATCTGCTGACCGTACCCTGCCATAGAAGCGGCTGCTTGACAAAGCCGTGTGACGAAGGAGGCCTTCCGACCCGGTTCAGGCGGCACCTCGTGGTTACACAAGCCCTGCAAACTCCTGCAACAAACCCGGATTGCGGTCTGAACCACGCGAGCCATTTCACATACCCGGCCCGCCAACCGCGCAATGGGTTGGTCGAAAGACTACTGCAGCATTCAGCTTCTGTTAGTTTTTGAGGAAGTGCTCAATTGTCGTGGCATGGGACCGATGATAACGTTGCGTCACATGGGTCACAGGGCCCTTTGCTGGGGGTAGGTGTGATTGATCTCGCACTCTGGCTGAATCCTCTGAACGGTGCGAACCCGTCGGGAGAGGATTTGCGCAACGACCCGGCCTTTCAAGAGCTGGAGCGGCTCACGGAAGCCCAGCTCAAGGTCGTCCACGACGGTGGCAACAAGGCTTCGCAATCAACCAGCTCAGTCGACTGGGCGGCCGTCCTCGAAAAATCGGAAGAACTGCGGTCGCGCGGCCGGGATTTGCGCCTTCTGGTCATCGTCACGCGCGCGCTGGCCAATGAAGAGAAACTCGCCGGCCTCGCCCAGGGGCTAACCCTAATCGCAAGAACTTTCGACCAGTATTGGGATACGATGCATCCGGCTTTGCGGACGAGTGCCACGCCCCGCGACGCAGCGCTACGACGCATCAATGCGCTGCTCGACCTCCAGAACGGCCAGGAAGGCTTGCTGGCGAACATCAGGCAGACCGTCTTCTTCTCACCGCGCGCCATCGGGCCTATCAGCGGGCGAGACCTAGAACAGGCAGCGCTCGACGAGCGCGTCATGCTCCAGGAAGCTGCCTCCGGCCTGGGGACCGCCGAAAAGGCGGCGCTGACGGCCGCCCACAACCAGTTGCTGAACCGGGTGCGCACTGGATGCGCGGCACAGATCGATCAGGCCGCGGACGCTGTCACGACACTTTTGGCCGATGCGCACGCAGCGATTTCGGCGCTGGAGGCGGTGGATACCGCGCTTAATGCCCGCATCGACGGCAACGGCGCGGCCGTTCCGGATCTGAAGAAGTTCCTGCAGCGCTTGCTGACGACGCTGGAGCGGAATTCCAGCATCGGCGCCATGGCCAACGGTGCGGCAAACCCTGCACCGCAGCCGGCTCAACCGGCATCGACGCCCACCCAAAACGGTCATGGAGCCGAGACGATGGCAAGTGTGGCAAGCCCTGTGGAAACCAGCGCTGGCCTGCCTGACCGGATCAACTCGCGCGACGAGGTCGTCAAATGCCTCGATCTCGTGGTTGCCTTCTACGACCGCACCGAACCGTCCAGCCCTATCCCGCATCTCGCCCGGCGCGTGCGCAGGATGGTGCACATGGATTTCGTGGAACTGATGGAAGATCTCGCCCCGTCGGGGCTGAAGGAGTTCCGGCTGCTTGCCGGTGTCCCCGACCCCAAGAAGCCGGCCCAGAAGGATGAAAGGTAACAAGCATGCCAGCAGAGAGCAAAGCCAAGGTCATCGAAAGAAACCGCGCCCCGCGCGTGCAGATCGCCTACGACGTCGAAACCTACGGCAGCCCCACGACGATCGAGTTGCCGTTCGTCATGGCTGTCATGGCCGACCTTTCCGGCGCCTCGCAGACCAAGGAAGCGTCGAAGTCGGTTCTGGACCGCAATTTCGTCGAAACCGACGCCAATCGCTTCCCCAAATTCATGGAAGCGATGGGACCACGCGTGAAGGCGCGCGTGAAGAACACGTTGCCCCAAGCCGAAGGCCAGGAGCGAGACGAAGAACTGGCAATCGATCTCACCTTCGCGAAGATGGGTGACTTCGCGCCGGACAAGGTCGCCGAGCAGGTGCCGCAACTGGCCGAGATCCTCAAGATGCGGCGCCAACTCGAGGAGCTGCTGGGCTTCATGGATGGCCGGGTCGACGCCGAAAAGCGCATCGCGCAGCTTCTGAACAACGAGCCGCTGCTTAGCAAGATCGCCAGCCAGGCGATTTCCGACGGCAAGGGCGAGGAGTAAGTCATGGCCGAACAGCAAAAGACCGCAGCCGCTACCGCCGAGGCCGAAGCCATCGATCTTGGCGAATTCAGCGGCCTTCTTGAAAAGGATTTCAAGGTCAAGAAGGACGACAGCGAGAAACTGCAGCAGTTGGTGCGCAACCTGGCGCTGGCCGCTCAGTCCCGTTCCGAAACGACGACCATCTCGTCCAACGCGATCAAGTCGATCAAGTCGCTGATCGCGGGCATCGACAAGATGCTGACGACGCAGGTCAACGAAATCCTGCATGCCCCGGAAGTGCGGGAGATGGAAGGCACCTGGCGAGGCCTTTGGTACCTCATCAATAACACAGAGACGGACACCAAGCTGAAGATCCGAGTGATGAATATCTCCAAGGAGCAGTTGGCCGACACGCTGGAAGACTACGAAGGCCAGATGTGGGACCAGAGCCCGATCTTCAAGAAAGTCTACACGGACGAGTATTCGATGCTGGGCGGCGAGCCGATCGGCTGCATCATCGGCGCCTACGAGTTCTCCAACCATCCGCGCGACGTCGGCCTGCTGCGCAACATCTCGGGTGTCTGTGCCTCGGCGCACACGCCATTCATCGCGGCCGCCTCGCCGCGGCTGTTCCGCATGGACAGCTGGCAGGAACTGCCGAACCCGCAAGACCTGCAGATGATCGTGAACAACCCGGCCTATGCCTCCTGGCAGTCGCTGCGGGAGAGCGAGGATGCCCGCTATATCGGGCTCACCATGCCACGCGTGCTGGCACGCCTGCCCTACGGCTCGGAAACCGTTCCGGTGAAGGGCTTCACCTTCGAGGAAGAGGTGGGCGGCGACCACAACAAATATGTCTGGATGAACGCCGCCTTCCCGATGGGCGTCAACATCAACCGCAGCCATAAGCTCTATGGCTGGGGAACGCAGATCCGCGGCGTCGAGAATGGCGGCACGGTGCTCAACCTGCCGGTGCACGCTTTCCCGACGGACGACGGTTCGATCGCAATGAAATGCCCGACCGAGGTCGCCATCGACGACCGGCGCGAGGCGGAACTGGCGAAGCTCGGCCTGATGCCGATCTTGCACCGCAAGAACACCGATCTCGCAGCCTTCATCGGCGCGCACTCGCTCCAGGATGACGAGACGCGCGCCGGGCGCCTCGTCGACCCCGACGCCCAGTCAAACGAACGGCTGAGCGCCAACCTGCCCTACCTCTTCCCGGTGTCGCGTTTCGCGCATTACCTTAAGGCGATCGCTCGCGACAAGATCGGATCGTTCAAGGAACGCACCGATATGGAGATCTGGTTGACCGAATGGATCAACCGGTACGTGCTGGCCAATCCAGCCTTCGCGGACGACAAGGCGCGGGCAAAGCGTCCGCTTGCCGCGGCCGAGGTTCAGGTCGACAGCGTCGAAGGCCGGCCCGGTTACTACAATGCCCGTTTCTATCTGCGTCCGCACTACCAGTTGGAAGGCATCAACGCCTCCCTCCGGCTGGTATCGGAACTGCCGTCAGTGAAGGGCTGAAGTCGCAGCGAAGTCATCCTGTTTCGTTTGAAAGCGGTGGAGAAAGACAATGCCTACCACAGAGAGAAGCGAGGCTCCTTCAATGAAGATCGATGGATTTTTGAAAGTTCCGGACATCAAGGGCCCTAGCAAGCGCGACGGCCATGAAGACGAGATCGAAGTGCATGGCGTCGATTACAAGATGATAGCGCCCTACGACCCGAATTCGCTTTCGCGACGCGGCCGTGTGTCGATGGGAATGATCAAATTCATCAAGCACTACGACAAGTCGTCGCCATATCTGAAAAAGGCGCTGTTCGAGAACAAGGCGCTCGACGAGGTGGTGTTCTCGGCACGCCGCACCATTGACGGCGAGACCAGCGACTATCTGGTTGTGACGCTCACCGACGCCTCGGTCATGGAGTACGATATGCGGCAGGCCGCCGACGAGGCCGATCTTATCGAGGAAGAAGTCAGCTTCGCCTACAAGAAGATCAAGTTCGTCTACGACAAGGACGACGAGATCGAAATGGACGTCTATGTCGGCAAGTGAGGCCAAGCGGTCTGGCGCGAAGCTGCAGCTAGCCGGCAGTTCGCGGGCAAAGCGCGAGGCGGTCCAGCCCTCGCTCTGGGACCGCCTCGTCAACGACTTGCCGGGGCTGGCATCGGAGATCGACGGGCTGCGCCGTCTGCTGGATGAAGAACTCGGCGCCGAGCGCGTCGAGGCTCTTCTTGCCGGCAGCGCGCGCGCCATCGATGCCGACGCCGAACTCACGCCCGAGCAGAAACGGCGCCTGCACCGGCTGGTATTCCAGACCGAGCATCGCGCCGAGATCGAAAGCCGCGGCGTGGTGGTTTCGGCACGCGTGTTGAGAGAAGCCGTGCGGCGCGACATCGAGGCCCTGTTCAACACCGAGCGCTTCGAATCCGAACCGATGCTTTCCGATACCGAACACGAACAGCCCCTGGACGAACTGCCGTCGCTCGCCGACTTTCCGGAGGTGCGCCGCAGCGTGGTCAATTATGGGGTGCCGTCCTTTTCCGGGCGTTCTTCGCGGGATTTCGACCGCGATGCGCTGGCGCGCGAAATCCGCGCGGTGCTTGCCACCTTCGAGCCACGCCTGAAAGAGAGCGCCACGACCGTCAACGTCACGCTCGGCGACAAAAGCGTCGGCCTCAAGATCGAGATCGACGCGGTGCTGATCATGGCCCCTACACCGGAGCGTATGCGGCTGCGCACCACGATCAATCTCGACAACGGCCTGGCACGAACTGAATTCCGGGAGACCTGAGATGGATCGGGTCTTCGTGGAGTATTACGAAGAAGAACTGACCCATATCCGGGCGTTGGCCGCGGAATTCGCCGACATGCATCCTGCGGTTGCCCGTAATCTTTCCCTCGACACGGTCCCATGTCCCGACCCTTATGTGGAACGGCTGCTCGACGGCGTGGCCTTCCTGGCCGCGCGCACCCGTCTCAAGGTCGACGCGGAGCGCTCGCGCTTCTCGCGCGCCGTGCTCGATGTGCTTTACCCGGATCTGGTGACGCCGGCGCCGGCGACGGCGATGGCTGTGCTGAAACCCGGCCAGCAGGTGCAGTCGATGATTGCCGGCCACGCCGTCGCGCGCGGCACACGACTGGTCTCCGGCCTCAATCCAGGGCTTTCGACGCGTTCGACCTTCACCACCGCGCAGGAGGTCACGCTGTGGCCGATCGCGATCGCCTCGGTCAGCTATTTCCAGGATCGCAGCGCGCTCGCCGCCGCCGGAATCGCGCCGATCGGCGACGCGCGCGGCGAGGCGGCGTTTCGCGTCACCCTTGCCCGGACGGGAAAAGGCAAGCTCAGCGAACTGTCGCTCGACCGTCTCGACCTCTATTTCGCCGGGCGTGCCAGGGCAACCTTGCTTTTCGATGCAATCTTCGGCGCCTGCTCGGCTCTCGGCGCGCGGGCGGAAGGCAAGACCAATCCGCTAACGGCGCTGCCCGAGCCCGAAATGATCGGCATCCGCGACGACGAAGCGCTGATGCCGCGCACCCGTACGACCTTCGAGGGATACCGGCTGCTGCGCGAATATTTCATGATCCCGGAGCGCTTCCATTATGTACGGGTCGCCGGCCTCCAGCCCGTGGTCCGCAAGTGCGATGCGGGGATCGAGATCATCTTCCTGTTCCGGCGTCCGGTACCCGAGCTCGCCGATGTGACGGTTGCCGATTTCGAGCTGTTCGTGACGCCGGTCATCAATCTGTTCGAACGCGAATGCAACGTCATCGAGATCGATCCGCGCAAAACGCGTCAGGTGCTGCACGCCGACCGCACCCGGGCGCGGGATTTCGAGATCTTCCGGGTCACCCGGGTCGAGGACGCCGATGCGGAGAGCGGCGAGGCGACAATTCCCGAATTGTTCAGCCTGGGGCAGAACCGCGGCAGCGGCTGGGTCTATTCGACCGAGCGACGCCCGCGCCGAGCCACCGAAGATGAGCGGCGCGAAGGTCTGACCCGCACCTCCTACACTGGCGACGACGTCTTTATCGCCGTCTCACGGCCGGCAGGAAGCGTGCCAAACCGGCCGCTGAAGCGTCTCGACATCTCGGCTCTGTGCACCAACCGCGACCTGCCTATCCTGGACGACACGCCGACGCTGACTCTGGAGACGGCCGATCCGGTCGAAGCGGTGCGCTTGCTTGGAGCGTTGCGAGCGCCGCAGGCGGCCATCCCGGCGTCCCTCCCGGCCAGCGCGGCAGGCGAATCCCGCGCCGACAATCTCGCCTGGCGACTGGTGGCGCAGCTCTCTCTCAACTTCCTCAGCCTTGCCCAGGAGGGCCGTGGCGTGGATCCGCTGCATGCCTTGCTTGACCTTTATGCCGATCGGGGCGATCCCAGCCTTGCCCGCAACGTGCATTCGATCGTGCGCATCGATTCACGCCCAGTGATCGAGCGGCTCCAGATCGACGGGCCAATGTGTTTCGGACGCGGCACCGAAGTGACACTGCATGTCGACCAGTCCGTGCTGGCGGGTCAAAGTTCGCTGCTGCTTTCGGCCCTGCTTTCGCGGCTGTTCGCCCGCCATGCAGGGATAAACGGATTTGTGCGGACCCGTACCCGGTTGCTGCAGAAGCAGGAGGACGTGCCATGGCCGATGACGCCCGGCAATCGCTACCTGATCTAGCGGAGCCCGCAACAGTCGCGGCCGAACCGTTGCTGGAGAGCTTCGACTTTTTCGAACTGTTACGGCGCCTGGAGCAGCGCCGTGGATTGTTCGGCCATTCCGGAACGGCCGACCGCGAGCCGGCGAGACTTGGCCAGCATGTGCGCCTGAGCTTCTCGGCCCGCGACGTCGTCAAGCTCCAGGACGCCGGGGAGAAGGCCCCCGCCCGTGTGACCGTCGCCAATCTCGGGCTGCTTGGACCGGAAGGACCGATGCCATTGCATCTGACACGCTGGGTGCTCGACCGGCTGTCCCAACGTTGGTTCACCGGGGCCGATGCCGAGCAGACCAGCGACACGACCTTCGTCGATTTCGTCAACATCCTGCAGCACCGCATGATGGCCCTTTACTATCGCGCCTGGGCTGACGCGCATCCGGCGGTGCAGGTCGAGCGGTCCGTCGGCGGGCGTGTTCGCGCCATGCTGGAGGCAATGTCGGGGATCGGCCTCCCCGGCACCCAGGATCCCGAACTCGACACTGTGCGACTGCGACAGGCTGGATCGCTCGCTAGCCAGGTCGACGGCGTGGAGCGGCTAACGCTGTTTCTCGCCACCGCCTTCAAGGTGCCGGTGCAGGTCAAGGAATTCGTTGCCGCTTGGACCACCATACCGACGGCACTGCAGACGCGTCTCGGCAAGGCCCATGCCGGGCTCGGACGCGGCGCGACGATCGGGCCGCGGGTCTTCAGCCGCCAAAGCAGGATCGAACTGCGCGTCGGTCCGCTGAGCCTCGACGACTTCAGGTCGTTCCTGCCTGGCGAACGGCGTCTTGGCCTGTTCAAGAAGGCGGTACGCGACATGATCGGCGAGACGCTCGACGTCGATTTGCGCATCGTGCTCGCGTGCAAAGCCGTGCCGCCGCCACGGGTCGGGACTGTCCAGCTTGGCCGAACAGCCTGGCTGGCGCGTCCCGTCGAAAGGGGTGACGCCGACGATCTCAGGTTGCACGCCATCGTCGGCTGGCGGCCGGAAATGGCGGAGGCGGCCGCATGAGCCTGCTGCTGACGCTGGAACAAGGCCCGCGCTCGCAAGTGGTCAGGCAGAGCCGGCTGGACGAGGGCGAATTAGTGATCGGGCGCAGCGCCGACGCCGGCTGGCAGATCGACGACCCGGACATGTTCGTCTCGCGCGCGCATTGCAAGATCAGCGGCGACCGGGATGGCTATTTCATTACCGACACGTCGAGCAGCGGATTGTTCGTCGATGACTCCGACAGCCCCCTGGGACCTGGCAGGTCGATGCGGCTGCAGAGCGGCATGCGGCTGCGCATGGGCGACTATGTGTTCCATGTCGAGGTTCAACCCAAAACGAACCGGACGTCAGTAGGCCCGGTTCCGGTCGCGAGCCAACCCGCGCCTGCGTGGTCATCGCCGGGAGCGCGAACGCCTGCCAGCATCGGCGGCGACGACTTCTTCTCGGCCAAGGTCGAGGAAGAACCACGCCCGCCACGCCCGGCGGACCTGCCGAACCCGTTCGAGCAGCCTGTTCCTGGGGCTTATGATCGCGCATCGGGCCAAGGCAGTTCGCCTGCCTTTGACGACCCGTTCAGCCTCGACCCGGTGGCGACGTCGCAATCCGGTGATGTCGCTGCTCCAGGTCAGCCAGATCCGTTCGGGTTCGGCGAAATGCCTTCGCGCAACGATGCGTCAGGGCATGCGGCAAAGCCGGCCAGCTTCGATGACGATTTCAGCTTTGGGCCGGCGGCGACCCCGCCTCTCGCCAACGGAGCCGGCCCGGCAGGACGTGTGCAGCATCAGGCTGAAAAGCCGCGCGCCGGGCATCCCTGGGATGTGCCGGTGCAGGCAGCCGAGCCACCGCCGCCGCGACGCGCCGCTCCAACGCCTGGGCCGGCAAGCCCGGCGCAGCCCGCATCCAGCGATATGGCGCTTCGTGCCGCATTCTTGCGCGGCATGGGCGTCGAGGAGGCCG